>NZ_JAVRBS010000035.1:53598-88581 GCF_034531155.1 Nostoc sp. ChiVER01
GTGAATAATGTGCTTTCCATAATCTTAGTTCTTGCTTGATTGTTGAGGTTAAAATCGCGTCCCTTCAAAGTAATAAATATAAACATTAAAAGAGTATATTTAATTACTTTTTTGTCCCGCTAAAAGTATTATACGACTCTTGCTCAATAGGTCAAGCAATTATTTTTTTAAGAAATATGTATTACACCTCTTCAAAAAATGTACTACATAGTTCTTCTTTATACAAATTTAGTTAGAAAATTTCAATTATTAAAAAATAGCAGATAGCACCAATATTCATACTCATATAAATATGGCGAACTAAAAGATGTATTTTTTCCGAAAATACATAACTGAAACATATCTAGTATTAATACTGAGAAAACAACGTAAATATCAGCAATTAAAGATAAGCTCACTAAAATCAATATATTTTTTATACAGCAAATATCTGCGTATTTTAAAAACCTCATAATTGGGTTTCTGCATTCCTAACTAAGTATTTTTACATAAGTATGCTTTACGTAGACTTTTTATATACAAAGCTGAAGCGAATTTATATAAATTATTTTAATATAGAATAGCGTAAATTCACTTAATCTTTTATAAATAAGAAATTGGTTGTAAAAAAGTTGTAGTCATTATACTATTTTTTTGTCAATAAATAAAGAAAATATAAAATTTTCGATAAATATTATAAAGATTTGATGTTCCTATTAAGATGCGTAATTGTTATTTAGAGTTAGCTGTATAGAAACCTTGTATTTACATACTAACTATATACAGGTAAAGGACTTATCAGTAATAACATCAAAAGCTGTCGCTTTCGCCCTGAAAGGCAAAAGCGCCGAAATTATGAGATTTTTCCCAAAAATATTCTTGCAACAGAAGAGAGCTTTTATTTTTTGATATCTACCTAAATCTTGATCATCACGCTAACGCTAGGTAGATTTTTTTGCTAGATTATTTACGTAACCAAAATGTTTTTTAACATTCATGCTTATTGACCCCCAACCAGACTTTCTCCGCCTAGTCCAAAACGACGAATATCTTCCCTCAGTCAGTATATGGACGAGGTTGGGAGGAATATTTTTAATTGGAAGTGTTGGCGCTGCCTTCAGCCTTGCCAGTGTATTTCAATACAACGTCATAGTAAAAGCTGATGCTACCGTCCGCCCAACTGGAGAAATCCGTTTAGTGCAAGCAGCATCTGAGGGAACGGTGACAAGTATCAAAGTGAAAGAAAATCAGGTTGTGAAAAAGGGAGATACGATCGCCTTTATCGACAACTCGCAATTGCAAACTAAAAAAAGCCAGCTACTCGGAACTATCGAACAGAATCAGTTACAACGAGCGCAAATTGATGCACAACTAAAAGCGTTAGAAAATCAAATGGTTGCTGAGTCTAATGCAATGAAGCAGGCGATCGCATCTGCCAAAGCAGACTTGAGTCGCAACCAAAGAGATTATCAAGATAGACAAATCACAAGTAAGGCAGACGTAAAAGAAATAGAAGCCTCTGTTGAATTAGCTAAAGAAGAACTGAAGCGATATCAAGATGTGGGAGCAGGGGGAATAGCCTTTCTCGATATTAAAGCAAAAGAAGAAGCTTTTAAAGCTGCTACTGCTAGACTCGAACGGGCTAAAACTGCACTTAATCCTAGTGATGCTAATGTAGCGATCGCACAAGAACGTATTTCCCAAGAGTTGACGAAAGGTGAATCTACTATTGCTCAATTGAATAAAGAGAAAGAAGAACTCATCAGGCGTCAAGTTGAAATCCAAAATCAAATTAGCAGCGCTCAACAAGAACTTAAACAAGTTTTTATGGAACTGCAAAAAACTGTAATTCGTAGCTCTGAGAGCGGGACAATTCTCCAACTAGTATTAAGAAATACTGGACAAGTTGTTCGTGTTGGAGATGCGATCGCTCAAATTGCTCCCAGTGCTGCCCCTGTTGTAATCAAAGCTCGTGTTCCCTCCTCAGATATTAGTAAAGTACAGGTGTGTAAAGTAGCACAAGTTGCAAAATGTTTAGAGGGGCAAGTACAAATGCGGGTTTCTGCTTATCCGTATCCAGATTATGGCATCCTCAAAGGTGCTGTCAGAGGCATTAGTGCCGATGCCATTACATCTCAGGGTAACGGTAACATTCCAACTGCGCCTTACTATGAGGTGACAATTGAGCCAGAGAAACTTTATTTAAAAAGGAGCGATAAATCTTATCCTATTAAAGCAGGGATGGAAGTTACAGCTGAAATTATTTCCAAAAAAGAAACCCTACTGACATTTATTTTGAGAAAAGCAAGACTGCTAACGGATGTGTAAATTCCTTCCTGTATTCCACGCCATTTAGAAGCACTATAATAATTCAGAATTCACACATTATTCGCCCAGCGTCTCCTAGAGAAGAAAGTTACATAAGGGAATTTAAACCCCGACTGTAGCTTTCTTCCGGCAGCATAACTGAGCAAAGTCGGAGCCATTTAAACTCCGAGTTAATAATTGTTTAATATTATGTTCTTCAGCGAAATTGACTACCATATCTACCAAAAGTGTAAAAAGTTCAAAAGTTTTATCAACTAAGGCAGTAGTCAGAAGGCAGTTTTCCTTCTGCCTTCCTCGATAAATGGGATTTACTTGAAAACTTCGCCGATATAGTTCATAAATTAGTTTTCTAGAAATAAATTTTAAAGAGTCGCTGAAATTTAAAAATAAGTTAAAAGCCAAGTATTCTAAATCTTTTAAAAACCAAATCCAATTTTTCTCTTCACGCTTTTGATTGTTAAAAAGATATTGAATTGGGTTAACTGATGCTTTTTCTAAGCAAACAAATTTCTTTAAATCTCCGTATCCTATGACAAAAAGCGCAAAATAAAGAGCAAAAGATAATCTTTGTATAAAAGCAATGCTTTTATTGACTAAAAACTCAAAAAAGGGTAATTGAGTAAATTTGGCTGATTCTTTTAATGCAAACACTTTTTTCATGATAAAAACATTCTGCCTGATTAAGTGCATACTAAGTGTTCTCTTGACCTATCAGTTCCCGCTTATGGTTTTATGCAGAGTCAGCCAATTCTTTACAAAACTTTACAAATTTCGGTGCAATCAGCCTTTTATGCCTATGCGAAGAGGCGATCGTCTCTTACCCCTAAATTTATTTATGGGCTTGGTAAATTCTTGACTTTTGAGTTCCCCGTTGGCGTAGCGTCCCCAAGGGTTGGGGCTGACTCATTCCAAATTTGATTGAATTGATCTGCTGACAACGACTGTAAGAGACTGAGATTAAGCGGCTCTTTACTGATAAATCTGGCATAGGAAGGCTGCAAATAAGAACGGTATTCAGGGCGGTTGAGGAGATGGGTTTCCAAAAAAGCTACGCCCAAGGCGTTGAGATAAGAATAAACAGGGGCACGATCAGGGCCAAGCAAGGCAGGTGGCACAGGTAAGACATTATTTCCAGAAGTAGGTTCTGCGATCGCTGAAAAGTGGGTGGCATTTTCGATCAAAGCTAGGTACTTATTAGAGTCAGAAAGCCAGGTAAAGGGGCGAATCTGCTCAGAGACAGGTGGGGCAAAAATATCTTGACTACCTGCTACCAACATTACTGGAATTTTAATTTGACTTATTCCACCCTCACCCAAAACTAAGCTGTCAATTGGATTAATCGCCATGATGACCTTGATGCGATCGTCTTTGAGTTCGTAATTTCTTCGGGGTAATTTATTTGCTTCACACTGCAAGAAGAGCGACAAATTAAAGGATGAATAATTAGGATTACAGTTTTGCCTCAGTTGCTCAAAGTTAATATTTGCTCCTGCTAGGGCCAAAACGGTATAACCACCAAAGGACTGACCAATCGCCCCAACTTGCTGAAAATTAAGTTTTCCTTGGAGGGTAGGATCAGATTTGTTCAGACGTTCGAGTTCGTTGAGGAGATATTTGATATCCAAAGGTCGATTAATAAATTCTGCTGGGTCTGGAGGCCCGGCCAAACCCGCAAAATATTGTTGAAAGCGTTCGGCATTACTACCAGGGTGTTCCAATACAGCAACGGCAAAACCATAGGATGCTAGATGTTCAGCCAGGTAGACAAAGGTAGAGCGGTCTGAGGCGATGCCATGAGAAATTACAATTAGGGGAAAGGGAGGCGAAGCCAGTTCTTTAGTGCTTTGTGCGGCTTCCGGCAGATAGATATCCACCGGTAGACGGCGTGAGCGAGAAAAGTCATTTAGATCAAAGGTCTTTTTCTGCCAGCGAAATTTTCCTGGCGATCGCAAATCTGGCTGTTTTGAGAAGTCAATTTTTGAATTTGCTGCTTGAGCGATCGCTTCTTTTTGAAGAGAAGCAACAACTTCATCTCTTTTTTTGAGCAATTGTGACAAGTCATTAACTACCTCTAACCCTCCAGTGAAATTCACCCGCACAGTATTGCTAGGAAATTTCCGCAGCAAATTCACAACTGTTAAACCTTCGCGATCGGCAGCAGCCAAAATCAAAGAGGCACGTATGGCATAGAAGCCATTCTGTCGAGACTCAGTGAGGAGTAA
Organism: Nostoc sp. ChiVER01; assembly: GCF_034531155.1. Taxonomy (NCBI): domain Bacteria; kingdom Bacillati; phylum Cyanobacteriota; class Cyanophyceae; order Nostocales; family Nostocaceae; genus Nostoc; species Nostoc sp. ChiVER01. The sequence goes on from NZ_JAVRBS010000035.1 coordinate 58,128, forward strand.
TTCTCCCAACTGTTGGACTACTTCTTCGCCTATAGGTGAGTAGGTAACTTGAGATACAAGTGTAGGAGTGACATTGAACTTTTGCTGAAGTAGATCCCGCAGTTGAGCGAGTTGTTGGGGCGTAGCACGGCTAGCATAAAATGAAAAATCTTGATCGATTTTGCCTTTTTTAGCAAAAGTTTCCAGCGAGTTCACAGACAAAGAGAATTCCCCGAAGGGAGGGTAATAAAAGCTAATACGTTCAGCTCCCAATCCGGGAGTTGCAGTCAAAAACGTAGATAGAAAACCTAAACCCAGGTATTTCAGAAATTTTTTCATTAGAAAAACCCACTGTCTAACCCTGCCATACAAGTTTAAGCAGGGAGGAAAGCGGGGCGGGATCTATAACCGCTTTCCTGTTTACTTGGTTTAGGTATATCAAACAGGTTACAAGCACAATAAGCAAGTACTTACAGCCATAGTTTTCCATATACGCTTTAAATCCCCCGCTTTCAAAGCTAGGTATTTACCAATGACCAATGACAAACACATGAGTAACAAATTTTTCAGCCAAACAGCATTAGTAAGGCGATAATAGATATAGAGATCAAAATATTTTATATGTCCTTCTCGTCGTGTCCCTGTTGTGTTGTCGTCCTTAATCAACAACAAGAGCAAAATATCTCTCACCAAAACCAGTGCCAGGATGTGCCAGTTAACCCAAGCAAGAGCATGGGTAAAAGTTGCACTGTAGTTGAAAATGGTCGGGTTGTCGTTAAACCCTTACAAGCTCCAGTCAATCAAACTGTGGAGTAACTTTCAGGCATTTCAACTGTTTTCATCTAAAGGTAAAACATCGTGGAAGCGGTTGTAATCAATGTAGCGATGTCCATCGGGTGTGTGATGGAAGATATCGACAAATTGATTATTCCACAAAATCTCATTAGCACCATAAGTATGACGGGCATGGACAACCTGTGCAACCGTTTCATCAATGCCACTCAAAGAAATGATCAGTATAGTATTTGTCTGGTTTAAGGATTCTGGTGTCATACCATATAAAGGACTAAACTCATCAATTACATGCATCACTGACCAGCTTAACGTAAAGCTAGGTGTTTGGTTCCTCAACAGTTTGAGGTCGTAAAACCGACGCATGAACTGCCCTTCTGAGGTTATCTCGTCGCGCATTAAGTAGACTCGCATCTGCGCCTCCAGAATCATATTGCGACGTTGATTAGCGCTGCGAAATATGAGAGTCGGCATTGCATTATGAGGTGTAATTACAGCAACACGACTAAAAAGCACACGGGCTGTAGGTCGGGAGAATCGAGCAAAAGCTAGTCCCGTCATCACAGCAATTCCCACCAAACCGATCATTGCTTCAATGGTGACAATAATGTTGGCGTAAGTTGTTTTAGGGTACATTGCCCCATAGCCGATGGACGCTAGGGTTTGCACGCTAAAGAAAAAGACATCTAAAAAAGAGCCAGGTCGGGCGTTGGCAATACAATCTCCTCCCATCAAGTAAGCTAGGGCAAATAGAGCATTAGTAGTTATATAGAAAGTACAGATTAGGATCAGAAAACCAGTCCAGGGAATCGTTAGCAGCAGATGGTAGGGATCGCGCCAGTAAGAATGCCATGCACCCATACCCATAATCTCAAATTTTCCATCTCGAACTTTAATCCGAATAGGTGGGATCAGACGCTGTTTTTTCTTCCGTGAAAGTCTCTTTAGTCGAAATTTCATTGCAAGTAGCCAAAAAAACGGCAACTGCTTAGTATTTTGACATTCCACTTACCCGCAAGGGAACGAAAATTTCAACTTTATTTTCTTAAATCAGCAAAAAAAATAGGGTGTGCAATGCCCACCCTAACAATCAGCGAGAAACTAACTCATTTTTCAGGATTTGGTTGCTGACCTTTAGAACAGCGATCAAACCACTCCTGATATTTTTTCTGGTGTGACTCATCTTCAACAGCAATGGTCACTCGCACTTGGTTGCAACCGTGATTTTGCTCTAGTGCGATCGCATTCAGCAATAAACTAGCAGTCTTAGGTGAGCTAAATTCACCGCTTACCATTAAACCTGTGCCAAAATGCTGAACTTCAAGTCTTTCTACTTCCGTTAAGTCAATGCCAGAAATTTCCTCTTGTCCTAAATCAATTTCTGCAAGTTGTTTGTGTTCTGGGCTAATTTGTTCTACAATCAACTTTTCACGCCGGACAGGAACTTGTATCATCCGGGTTTCAATTTCTTTGCGAACAATCACCTCACCAATTTTACGCTTACTGCTTTCAACAACTAATCGTTCTTCTAGTAAACGAATAATCTGTTCTTCCGTAGCCTCATCCAAATCTACCGACTCAACTGGGCTATTTGTAGTTTGATTCACTAATTGTTCAGTTGAGTGTTCTGATAGTGTGCTATCGCCTGGTCTTTCTGTTTCTAAATATTCAGGCATATATTCGATTTCTGATTTATTTAAGTCTATGAAAACAGATTTAGTTGGCTTGTCTATTTTTTTGATTCTCTGGCTCTGCAACCGAAATAAAGAAGGATGTTTATCAGCTAACTGCTGATCATATTCTAGAGTTTCTAGATTCACCTGGTTAGATATAACTAGGTTTAATCGACGATTAGCATCCACAATTAAATCATGAACTACTCCTACTAGTTCACCTTGCCGATCGAATACAGCAAAATTACTCACCTTCTTTCTTAAATCTGCCAAAGAGGTGCTAGTTTGAGAGTCAGAGTTTGCCTGTCCAATGTTTTTTGTCATCGGTTGGCTATTCATAGTACAAAATTTATTAGATGTTTTCTAATTAGCTAAATTAAATGTATCAATCATCTAAATACCATTTAGAAAATGATTGCGAACAATGTATTTATCTACCCTAATATTCAGATAAATCTTCACAATCCAAAATCTAAAGTTGTATTAGTTATTGGAAGTATTGGAAGCACAGGTAAAGCTAATTTTACAGCCTCACCTGTACTGTATCGAATTAATTATTAGTCATTAGTTAGTAACTAATGACTTTGTTATTTAGCGTTCTTCAACAGGAAGATTACCAGAATTGATATCTAACTCTTCACGACGCACGGTTTCTTGAGTTTCAACTGTGTCTTGATCAACCACTTTTCTAACTCTGACTTCTTCACGCAAAAATGCTTCTTTGCGAATTTCAGGAGTTTCTTCATGGATCTCTACGCGAGCAACTTCGCCTTCACGGAAGTCTGCTTCGCGCCCAGAAACGGCAGTACCTGCATCTGCTGGAGTTACACGTTCAATCACAACTCGCTCTCTTTCTATTGGCACTGCAATCCGTGCAGTATCAGTCTCAACGCGCTTGCCAATAGTCACTTCTCCAGTTTTTTGACGGCGTTTGTTGGCAATCAGCCGTTCTTCATACAATCTCAGAGTTTGATGATCTTGCTCATTTAACCCGTATAAAGAAGGCTCATGTTCGTAATTGTAGTTATCACGATTGTAAGTTGGGGTAGTCGGTTGCTGATAGGTTGTATCCACTGGTGCTGTGGCTTCCAATGGTAATAATGGATCTACAGGAGGTTGAACGTATTCTGCGGGTTGGCGATATACCCCACGCACCCGTTCTTCATAATCATAATCAAGCGCCTCGCGCTCATTGAATTCAGGTAAATCTTCGGCTTGTTCTCTAGTTAAACCAATTGTATAGACACGATCAACATTATAGTCGATACGGGCACGACCAATTGGTAGTAACACTTTTTTACCAAAAATCCAGAAGCCTAAATCAACGACAAAATAGCGGAAATGACCTTCTTCATCCACTAAAACATCGCTGACAGTACCAACTTTTTCGTCAGTTCCTTGTGTATAAACGCCGAGTCCATTAATGTCGCGACCTTCAAATGTATCGCGATAGTTAGGCTCAAAGTCTTGTAGTTTGTAAAGTACCATTATATTTTCCTCAAAAATTTTCTTTCCCATCTCCTATTAACTAAGTTAGCCATTTAATAATTTGTTTACCTCTTTCTACCGAGTGAATTATTTTAAAAGTTAAATTATCAAAAGTGATAGATATTTTATGATAGTAGAGCAAATAAATTTTACGTTTCTATATCCTTGCTTAAAATGCAAATTTTTAAAGCGTTAAATTCCCGACTTCCTAGAGAAATCGGGAATCTTAGTTGTTTAATAAAACAACACATGCAGAGATAAAAATTAACTTTGCTGAATGATTATTTCAGATAAATCTACCAAACAAACTTATTGACCAGCTACTTAAATAGCCTCATGTGTAGTTGTACCATGTTCCTGAATCTGTAAATTACCCTCTGTATCAACATCTAACTCTTCTCGACGAATGGTTTCTTGTGCTTCTACAGTGTCCCGTTCTACTACTTTCTTAACTCTGACTTCTTCACGCACAAAGGCTTCTTTACGTATCTCAGGCGTTTCTTCGTATACTTCTATGCGTGCTACTTCCCCTTCTTGGAACTTAAGTTCATTGGGATCTACAACCTTTCCTGCTTCTGTTGGCACAACTCGCTCAATCAGAACTCGTTCTTTTTGGATAGGTACTGTAACGCTTGCAGTGTCTGTTTCAATATGCTTACCAACTGTTACTTCTCCAGTTTTAATGCGCTGTTTACTGGCAATTAATCGTTCTTCATAGAGTTTAAAAGTTTGATTATCCTGATTTTTCAACCCGTATAAAGCTGGTTCTGTTTCGTAATTATATGTATTGCGATCATAAGTTACACCGCTATTTGGAGAACGAAATATACTACGGACATTTTCTTCGTAATCACGATCAACAACCATGTCTTCTCTATACTCGACTAAACCTTCTACTTGATGTCTGCTTAATCCATCAACATAGACGCGTTTTGCAGGATAGTCTATCCGCGAAAGACCAATTGGTAGTAATATTTTCTTACCCAAAAAATTTGAGCTTGTATCAATAACTAAATACCGGAAATGGCCATGATCATCAACTAAAACATCCGCTACTGAGCCAACTCTGTCTCCTCCTTCAGTGTAAAGATCCAAAGCTCTAATGTCGTCTCCGCCAAAAGTTTCTCGATAGTTGGGGTCAAAATGTTCAAGTTTGTGAAGAGGCATATGCTGTTTCCAGTTTATTCATAAGGTTCTGTTTAGACTGTAAAAAATATTTTGCTCAGTTTCCTCCTGCTGGCGACTGAATTGCAAGTGAGATATTTTATAGTTTAAAGTTCATATTTTATAATCTAAATACTCAAATTAAACACTCAAGGTAATCAATAGGAGTACAACTAAAGTAATAAAAAGCTAAAGTGATAAAAATCTTTATATTATGCTGGTATAAAAACGTTTTTTTAGAGATAATCCAACACGATTAAGGTTAACGTTTTAATCTTTTTAAGATCCCCCCTACCTCCCTTTTTAAGACTTATATCAACATCAAATAAATTTTCTGCTTCGTTGCTAGACTACCTAGAAATAAATTTCGAGGCTAAAACTCTTTATCAAAGTTAGCTTTTTAACTTAGACGCATTCGCAAAGCGTCTGTCTTCGACATGCTGCTTGGGGTCGTAGAGAAGCGGCTTGCAGCAGGCTACCGCAGAGGCACAGAGGAGCCAGTGCGCCCTTGCGGTTCCCCGACTTGTACCCCTACGGGGAAGCAAGCTACGCTCTTAGCGTTCCCGCAGGGTAGCAATTGGCGCGGAACATAGAGAAGAGAAAAAATGCTCAACCCAAGAACCGCAGAACTTAAGTTTTGGGTGGAATGTTGGCCAGTGCGACAGCTTGATTCTTATAAAAATGTGGGCAATGACAAGCCTTAACTAATGAATATTGCATCATATCTTTGTTTACACAATCTGAAAACTAAAGCTAAGACTTGCCCAGTTATTCACATCTAAGATATATGAGTCGGCTGCTGTGCTGTTCATCTCTGCTTTGAGGGCGCTGGCGTTATGCAAGTCTTGTAGCAAGGCATGTGCAACGTCTAAGGGATTCAACAATGAACTAATCGGTTGTTGTTCGGCTGTGGAATATTTAACAGTACTCAAGGCGGCGAGAGTTTCGCTAAAGGGGGCAGTACTAAAAATCAGTTGTTGTTCGCAAAAGCAAGCTGGCCCTGAAATCAGCCATTCAGAAGCACTATTAGCTTGGGGTAGGGTAAAGGTTTCACCTGGGGCGATGACGATTTGTTTGAGGAGAGGCTTGGTGTCCGCAGTATTTGGTTCTTGAGGGGTTTCCCAAGAATAGAAGGCAACTCCTGTATGATTATTGTTTAATCCCAGCAAGATTAAATATACAGAGCGATCGCTTTGGTTTTCCACTCGATATTGCATTCGGCTACCCATAGGTACAATCGCAGCCGGGAGAGATGCGATGCCAGTCGCTACAACGGGGGGAACCCCCGCAACGCGCTGGCTCATTAATCGCGTCTGTGCTGATTTTTTTATCGAAGTTTCAGGTTTGAAAGTTCGTGTTGTTTCACGTTGCATCAACACCTGTGACGATATACCGCTAATTATTTCTAAGGTCGCCTTGAGAGGCAAGCGGGAAGAACCTTGATTTTCTGTGAGTCGCCATAATTTAGCTGCAAACAGGGTTGATAATTTGGGTGCTAACCTTTGGGCTGTTAATTTTACTGCTTCTCCTACTTCCCCGGCGGTATTGGGAATTAGTTCACCACCAAGAGAAAATAGACCATAACGACTAGGAATTTCTTGTAGCTTGGCAAATACATAATCAGCTGGTTTTTCTCCTACTATTACGGTGGATACATGGGAAAATCCAGCAAAGGCACTTGTGGCGTCTACCCGCTCAATTCTTTCCAATTGAGTATCCAAAGCTATTGTTAAATGAATATTTCGCGGTAAAACCCGAACTGCTTCTTGGACAAATTGCCCGACTTGCAAGGGATTTGCACCTTCAATTTTGGAAATTTGCGCTTTTGCTGTTAACCCATTGCGCGATCGCAATACTAATTGCTCTGTTGTTGCTAAGGTGAATCGAGAATTAACTCCGTAGTATAGCAGCACTTGTGGTGGTAATCCTGCCAACCATAGATAAACTGTTTTACCGTCTTCTTCAATAGCACTCACCACGCCTTCTGCACCAATAATATTGTCTGGCACTAAAGACGTAATATCTGGATTTTTCTGATTACTTAATAACCCTAGTTGCTGTTTACTACCCAATTTATATAGAGAATTTTCCACATCCCAGAGGGCGACCTGAATTTTAGTAGGTGGGGTGAATTCCCACAAATACTGTGTCAAGGCGTAGGTAAATAACCCAGCACTAAAACCAGAAAAGAGTTCTTCCCTTGCTGGCTGGTTTGCTTCTGAGGTAGCTGCTAAAACAATCGGAGTGCTAGATAATTTCTGAGTTTTAAGTTGTTTGAGAAAGTCGAGTTCTTCTGCTGATAGCTTTGCTACTGACTCTTGAAGGGCACGAATTTTTAATCCTAAGACTGGGCTAGGAACATAATAGCTAGTATCCAATACTGCTGTTACTCGGTCTGTGGGGAGCGATCGCAATAATAGCAGTAGAGTTTCTTCTAATATATAATTGACTATTTTATCGTTTTGTGCATAATCACCTAAATTAACTGGCACCAGAGCATTTTGCATTGTATCTGATGATGTTTCCAATTTGACACGGCTGCCATAGCCGCTAAAGTGGAAGATGACAAGATCATCGGGTTTAGCTTGCTTACCCAGGTGATCCAAAAAAGCCGCCTCAATGAATTCCCTGCTAGCTTGTTCCTCAGTTAAGGTTAAAATATCTGACCCTTGGAAACCAAAGCGGTGAATCAAAAGCTCTCTTTGTAAATCCACATCCGTCAGACAACCACTAAGGGCGGGAATTTGCGGGTATTGGTTAATACCAATTAATAATGCCAACTTACGCGGATTAGGTTGTGCCAAAGCCTGATAATAGCGATTTCCCAAAGACAACCACTCAGCTTCAGTTATCCCCAATACCGCGAGTATTGAGCCAATTCTATGTAAAAACGTGCGCCGTTCCATAATTAGCTATCAGCCCTCAGCCATCAGTTAGCAGCTTACAGGGCTGAACTCTGTATTGTAAAGTTACAAAAATGTGGGGATGAGGGAAGCGGGGGAGAAATCAATTCAAAATTCAAACAAAATTAAAGAACTTGTGCCTCCTGCCTTCTGCCTTCTGCCTCCTGCCTCCTCTTTCCCAATGCCCTAAGCCGGTACTTCTATCCGCATTGCCCGCGCTAACTCTGCCGCCACCTCTGGACGAGAAAATTCTGGTGGAGGTAATTCACCGCGTCGCAGCATTTCTCGGACTTTTGTTCCCGATAAATGGATGCGTTCTTCTGGCCTGCTGGGACTAGTTTTAGATGTTGCCATCTGCTTAGTACGGGTGCAGTAGAAAGCATGTTCAAATTTCATTGGCACAATGCCTAATTCACCTGGGGTGAATTCATCAAAGATGTATTGAGCATCGTAAGTGCCATAATAGTCACCAACGCCAGCATGATCTCGCCCGACGATAAAGTGAGTACAGCCATAGTTTTTGCGGACTAAAGCATGGAATATAGCTTCACGAGGCCCAGCATAGCGCATTGCGGCGGGATTAATTGCCAAAGTTACCCGGTCTAAGGGGTAGTAGTGTTCCAGCAAAATTTCATAGCAACGCATCCGCACATCAGCAGCGATATCATCTTCTTTTGTTGCCCCGACTAATGGGTGCAAAAATAAACCATCAACGGTTTCTAAAGCACACTTTTGAATATATTCATGGGCGCGGTGGATAGGGTTGCGAGTTTGAAAGCCAACAATGGTTTTCCAACCCTTGTCTCTAAATAGTTGCCGTGAGGCAGCTGGATCAATTTGGTAACTGGGAAACTGGGGATGAGGTTCGCGTTGCAACAACCAAATATCACCCGCCAGATGTACATTACCTTGGTTATAGAGTACTTGCACACCTGGATGTTTAACATCATCAGTGCGGTAGACATTTATGGCTTCGCGGGTTTTATCGTAGTTATATTTTTGCGTAAGTTGCAAAACCCCAATATACTCGCCTCTGGAGTTATCCAGACGGATTAAACCGCCTTCTTGCAACGGGGAAGCTACTTCTTCGCTTACCGATAGTGTAATCGGGATTGACCATACAAGACCGTTAGCTAATCGCATTTCTGTAACAGTGCGATCGTAGTCTTCCTGGTTCATAAAACCCGTGAGTGGACTAAAAGCACCGATCGCAATCATTTCTAGATCGGAAACGGCGCGATCGTCAAGTTGCACTCGCGGCAAAAAGTCAGCTTTTGAGAGAAACTCTGCTCTTTGTTCTGGTGTGGCGATACGGTTAACTAACTGTCCACCGTGCGGGGCTATGGCATCTGGATTGTGACTCAACGTAATCCCCTCTTTGTATTAACTGTTATTGTTTCAGATTATGTACTAACTTATCAAATGCTGGTACGTAGAGAAAAAGAGTTTAGGCAATGGAAGAAAATTTTGCAACTAGCCTCTAAGCGAGCTGATTAGGTTACGCTAAAGCTAATCCAGTCTCAAGTTTCAGAATAGTTCCTTTATTTGAAATTGCTTATGACTGCTGTATCCCCCGTTGTTAAACCTGTTAGCCAAATGCGGCTAGCGCCTGGTAGTACAGTGAATATCGAGGATATGAGTTGGGAGGAATTTGAGTCTATTTTGCAAGAACTGGGGGAAAAGCGATCGCTACGAGTTGCTTACAGCAAGTCTACGTTAGAAATTATGGTTCCTCTACCCGAACACGAAAAATCAAAAGATTTAATTTCGGATATTGTAAAAATCTTGCTGAAGATTGCAGGGAAAAGTTATGAACCCTTCGGTTCAACCACCTTTAAGCGGGAAAATACGGCGGGGGTAGAACCAGATGCTTGCTTCTACATCCAGAATTACCAAAGAATGATCGGTCGTCGCAAACTGGAACCAAACGATCCGCCTCCTGATTTGGCAATTGAAACAGATGTGACATCAAAAACAACTCTTGATGCTTACGAAGCGATCGCAGTTCCAGAACTATGGATTTACGATAGTAAAAAGCTAAAGATTTATTTACTTGAGGATGGACATTACATCGAATCTGATAACAGTCCTAACTTTCCAAATATCCCTCTAACTCAAATTATTGCCGCTACAGTTGAACGAGCTTGGCAAGTAGGAACCGTACAAGCTTTGAAAGAATTTGAAGCAGCATTAGATAAAAGTACTTTTTGATAGAGAGTGCGTAAATGTTTTAGTTACTTTGAAACTGCAAATACTCCAATAGTAGTAACCGCAAGTAATCTAACGTTCTAATATAACTCTTTATCTGTTCATAATTACCATTACTGCCAAAATAAAAACTTGCAATCTGAGGTACATTTAAAACTTGCATAGCTTGTAATTGCTCAATTGTCTGGGTTTTATTGACAATTTGACCTGTACTTTGAATTTGACTAGCATAACCTCTGAGATTTACTGTTAAAAGTTCAAGTTCTTCTAAAAGTGAAAACTCTTCATCTTCTGGTGGAAACTGAATAGAAATTTCTTGTCGTTCGCTACGTGTATTTTGATAAGTATTAGTCAACTGTGCCAATAATTGAATAATATTTTTCTTAATTAATTCTTGCTGATTTAAAATTGCTTTAGTCATCATTGACTCCATAAGTAACTATCTTTTCAGTACCATATTGGTCAGGCGTGACAATCAGATATTCATTGCCTTTACGGTATACAGCTGAACTATCTCCACGATATCCAGTTTTCGGAACTCTAATCGCTCCTTTTTTATTAAAGTTATGAGCTTTGCGTAGATACTTTAATGGGTTAATTCCTTTTCTATTAGCATGGTCTAAGATACTTTGGGCAACACTGGTATAGGTTGCAGCATTTCACTCACTTATGTATTGTTGAATCTCTGCCGCCTCTGTAGAAGTATAGCCTTCTAATAGCTGTATCAAAAACTGGTCAGAGATAGGTTCTTCCGGCATATATTTCATTTAAAAACAAAAATACCCTTCCTTACAAGCGAGGAAGGGTGGTTTTGCTTTATGCCAAAACAGGGTAAGAGTTTTTATTAACTAAACTGTTCAATAATTCCGCCACCTAACACTTTCTCCCCGTCGTACCACACCGCCGCTTGTCCGGGGGTGATGCTGAATTGGGGTTCATCAAACACCAAACGCACACGGGAGTTTTCTAACGGAATCACCGTCACTGGTATAGGCGTTGAACGATAGCGAATTTGCACTTGGGCATGAATTGGGGTGGATGGTTCAGCAATGGAAACCCAGTTTACCCTTCCGACAGTGCATTCCGGCTGAGTTACCTTAGTGCGATCGCCTACTACTACTTTATTATTTTTCGCATCTAATTCAATCACATACAACGGTTCAGCAGCAGCAATTCCCAAGCCTTTGCGCTGACCAATGGTGTAGTGATGGACACCATCATGCTGTCCCAAAACTTTGCCTGTGGTATCGACAATATCGCCTGTTTTAGGAGCTAAATATTTATCCAAAAATGCCCGCATGGAACCGTTACTTTCCACTAAGCATAAGTCTTGACTTTCTGGCTTGTCAGCAGTTTTCAGTCCGTATTCAGCTGCAATCCGGCGCGTCTCAGTTTTTTCTAGTTCGCCCAAAGGAAATATAGTTGCTGCAAGTAAATCTTGAGACAAATCATAGAGAAAGTATGACTGGTCTTTGTTACGGTCAACAGCCCTTAATAATTGGTAACGTCTAGTTGCTTCGTCATAGCTAATTCGGGCATAATGACCAGTGGCGATGCGATCGCATCCCAATTCTTCACGAGCATACTGCACCATTGGCCCAAACTTCACCGTTTTATTGCACTGCGAGCAAGGCAATGGCGTGATTCCAGCACTGTAACCAGTTACCAGGTAATCGACAATATGCGTCTGAAAGACATCTCGAATATCTACAACCTGATGGGGAACGCCCAGTTGTTCACAAAGATCAGCCGCGTCGATCATACCTTCAGAGCAACATTGACCTTTGCCTTTCATTAGCCAAAGAGTCAAACCAATCACTTCATAGCCCTGATGGTGCAGGATAGCTGCGGCGGTGGAACTGTCAACGCCACCAGAAAGACCAACGACGACTTTTTTCATACATTGCACGACACGATAGCTGCGTGGTTGTCCAATTGTAGCACACACTCTTTCAAAGCCTTGCTAGCAAAGGACTTCAGTTTTAAGCTAGCTAAAAGAGCGACGCCGATAGCGACGCGCAAAGCGAGTCCGCAAGCGTCATAGCTCACCGTAGACATCGCTGTTCACTCTTTTATCACCCTTATCTAAGATTAATTACAGAAGTATTTTTTGCCACGCAGATGAGCTAATTTTACGTTAACGCTATATAGTTGCTACAACAGTAAACTAATTAGTTCCTGATGGAAATTATTTAAAAATACTTTGACTACTTTCTAAAGTACTATGTCGAGAGGATTATTAAGTCAATCTATCCCATTTCAGATGCTGCGTCGAAGTTATAAAGGTTGGAAGCCCACTGTAAAAGTTCTCCCTTTGTTAGTGGGAGGATGGTTACTGCTGATTCCCAACAACAAAGTGCTACTAGCGCAAGGAGTCGGTGAAATTTTACCGCCACCGACAATTCCCTTTGGTCAACAGCCATCACCGCAGTTACAACCGGCGGAACCTTTACAATCCAATCAATTGGAGCAGGATTTTCAGCCCTCCCAACCATTACAAAACAATCAGTTTGCGCCGAATCAGCCCTCTCAACCTGCACAGTTTAGTCAATATAACCAGAACTTTGAGCGCTACTTAGTTTACGTTGATGCTAATGATTTTCAGACACTACAAGCAATTCGTCAGATTGAACCCAGTGCTTACATTCGCCAATACCAAGGCCGGAGTGTAATTCAATCAGGTGTTTTTAACAGAGTATCTAATGCCCAACAACGGGTAAATGAGTTACAGTCACGAGGCATATATAACGCCCGAATTATCAGCTTCGGTAACGGACAGGAAATAGATGCAGGCGGTGGAACCTTTGGAGGCGATCGCAATAATATAAATCCTCCCAAGCAAGTCTCTAGATATTATGTTGTGATTCCGACCACTCAAGAACAGTTACCTGCGATCGCAGAACAAATTAGGCAGAATCTAGCCCGATTTAGCCAAGATTTAGGACGATCTGGCGGAGTCCTCGAAAGGACGCAACCACGAGGGCCACACATAGCAGTCGGGCCTTTTTCTGATCGATTCCAAGCTGGAGAATGGAATAAGTATCTGCGAAATTTAGGATACAAAAATGCCAGAGTTTACTATGGAAAATGAATAAGAGAGACGCGATTAATCGCGTCTCTCTGTACAGGAGTTTAGATTAGTACACTACTTGCTGTCTTAAGCTGTAGTCTATAAAGCAATACGCTTGGGTTAAGTCAGAAAAATAAATTTGCGTAGGTTGGGTTGAGGAACGAAATCCAACATTTTCGGGTATTTTTTGGGTTTCACTAAAGTTCAACCCAAGCGTGTTAGTCTATAAAGAAAGAAAATCCCCATAATTCATAACTCCTCACTCCCCACTCCCCACTCCCTAGATTCTTAACGCAAAGATTCAAGAATTATTGCTGTTGTAATTAAACACAACAGGATAATTCCCAGTGGAAGCAGAAACTGTTGTAAAAGGTATAGCAGTATGGGTATGATTTGTAAGATACCTAAACCACTGGATAGAACATAGGCGATCGCAATGCCAACTAGCACCAGTAAGAAATATTTCAAGGATTTAGAAGCAAAGCGAAATAGTAGCGTGTCTTGATTTGAGTCCATAGTTTTACTCACGAAAGTATCTAATTTTTTAGCAGTGAATATTTTTTTGATTTCCCATTTTCCATTTAAAAAAAAGGCTATGGGAAATCGCGCCCAACCTGAAGATTAGTTTTACCCGTCGATATTCACCTGTTCAGGTGAATTATTCAAAGACTGTTGTTGCCTTTGTGGATTGTTTTGCTTTTCATAATTCGCTAATAGTTGGAAGGAAATAAACAAGCCCAACAACAGCAGCAAAAACGAGCCAAAACCAGAGGAATACTTATTTATTTCTCGCTCAATACCACATTTTAGACAAACATATCTATTGGGATTTCGTGTATCTTGGGCAAAAGGGCACTGATTTTGATTGCAATCATGATGACAATCTCTGTCTAACATCATTGAACCTCCTGTAGGGTAATGGCTTACATACTGAGTTGTAAATATGCTCTACAGAATCTAGTTAGTTAATACCCACTGCCTGTTTAGTAGACACCACTTTCATGAGTGATTAATATCGGACAGTAACAAGTAATATGTGTGATTTACTAAGCTTGCAGTAGTAGCGCTCTCTAAATCTCTCCTCAACCAACTTTTTTTGACGCTTAACTTAACTTCGCCTGTATTACTTACAAGAGTAATACAGTCCAAAATGCTTTGCAGTCGGATAAAGTAAGTTCCCTACCGAGTAGGAAAAAGTATTTTGTAGTATGATAGGTAGGAATAAGTAGTAAAAATATCGTTATAATAAATTCTAAATGATACATCAAGTTAGCAAATGGGTGTAGAAGAAGCCTTAGAGTTTGTAGATGACTTGATTTTTCTCAAGACGGGAGAACACCTAGATAAAACTCAAAGGATTATCTTGAGTCATTTGTGGGAGGATGAAAAGCGGACTTACCAGGATATTGCCAACAGTGTTCGTTATACAGAAGCGCATTTAAAAGCAGTTGGTGCCGAACTTTGGCATTTTCTATCAAAAGTGCTAGGAGAGAAAGTCTCAAAATCAACCTTCCAAGGAGTGGTTCAGAGGTTTAGAACAACTCAACAGGCGCAAAAAATCCTTGATATTCCAAATCTAGGGGGCAATGGCACTAAACCCCAAGATTTAGATGCTAACTTCGTGGGGCGCGATCGCCAAATAGCCGAACTCCACACCTTAGTCAGTCGGGGACAAAAAGTCATCCTCATCCAAGGTGAAGGTGGTGTTGGCAAAACCAGATTAGCACGCAAATATTTTAAAAGTCAAAAATTTAATTTTGTCCTAGAACTGTGGATGGCCACAGAAATCCAAAACCTTACTCCTGTAGAGAGTGTGGTTGAAGAATGGCTACGGCGGTACTTTAACGAAGAACCGGGAGGAGACTTTGGTATCAGCTTAGAACGACTACGGCGCAAACTCCGAGAACAAACATCTAAAATTGGGGTATTTATCGATAATCTAGAAACTGCTCTCGATCAAAATGGTAAGTTCCTAGAATATCGTCGCCCTTATGTTGAGCTATTAAGAGTACTAGCAGATTCAGATGTGCATTCAGTTACTTTAGTAACAAGTCGTGAGCGTTTGCGCGAGTCTAGTGTAGAGGTTTATCTCTATCCACTCGAAGGTTTAGATGATGAAGCATGGCGGGAGTTTTTCAGCAGTTGCCACATTAATTGTGATTGTACTATTCTCAGTGAAATGTGCAGAGCTTATGGAGGTAACGCCAAAGCCATGCAAATTCTCCGAGGAGCAATATTGACAGATTTTTCTGGTGATATACACGCTTATTGGCAGGAAAACTGTACAGATTTATTAATAGAAAGAGAGTTAAAAGATTTAGTCGCTAGTCAATTTACGCGTCTCCAAGAAAATGACTTAGAAGCCTATCGTCTCCTGTGCCGTTTAGGATGCTATCGTTATCAAGATATTCCTTCATTACCTATTGAAGGAGTTTTATGTTTGCTTTGGGATGTCCCAGAAAAAAAACGTAGAGGTGTAATTAAAGCTCTGCAAGACTTGTCTTTAATAGAAACCAAAAAGGGACAATATTGGTTGCATCCGGTAATTCAGTATGAAGCAATCAGTAGATTAAGATTAGTTAGTGAAGAATGGGAATTAGTAAACCGAAAAGCCGCAGAATATTGGACACAACGAGTTACAGCCATTAAAGATATTACAGATGCATTAACCGCTTTAGAAGCTTATTATCACTATGTAGAAATTAGTGATTTTGAGCAAGCTGGTGATGTAATTTTACAAGGGCGAGGTAAACAGTGGAGTATAGGTTTGCCTTTGGGTTGCTCCTTTTACCAACTAGGACTGCTCCAGAAAAACTTCTCTGTAATTAAACGGATAATAGATGATATAAAATCCCAAGAAAGGCTAATTAGACTTTATAATATACTTGGCTATACATATCGAATTATCGGTTGCATTCGAGAAGCTATAGAATGCTATGAAAAATCAGAAGAAGTATTAGGTAAATTAGATGTCAAGCAAACAAAAATATCTATTGTATTCAATACTGGGCTTTGTAAACTTGAATTATGGGAAATAGAAGCAGCCGAAGATTGTTTCAATTCTGTTTGTAGCCTTGCTGAAGAGAATAGCAATCTTGATGATTATATGACTTATGCTCAATGCTGTCTAGCTTTGATAAAATCACGCTCTGGTAGCAGAGAAGATGCCTTTGGTCTTGCTGAAGTTGCCTCTTCTGCCATGTCATTATCAACTAGAGTGACCCTATGGGGAATCGGGCATAGTTTAGTAACTCTCTGCTTAACTTATCAAAATTTAGGTAATCTAAAAAAATCCTTTGAATTGTGCCAACGAGCTATATTTCATTCTGAACAAAATAACTTTACTCAAATTAAGGCAAAAGCTATAAGTTGTCTGGCTGAACTTTTTCGAGAACAAGGAGAATTTGCCAGAGCAATTTTTCATCATTCAGAAGCGATAGCAATTCTTGATAGAATTGGTGCTAAATCAGACTTAGCTGAAGCTTATTATCAGTTGGCATTGACTCATCAGAAGATGGGTGAAATGATTCCAAGTAGAGAAAAATTTGTGCAAGCGATCGCACTTTTTAACGAAATGCAAGCACCCAAACAAGTTGAGAAGGTACAAACAGCAATGGAGTGTTTTGAAAAATAAGCGATGATATTAGATTTTACCTTCATCTATGTTCTCGAATTACCTGGCTAAACTCATTAATTGCTCCTAGAGGGGTCTATAAGTATTACGGTATAGTAATTCTAGGCAAAATAAAGCGATCGCTCCTAGAGAGGTTTTATGTCCCTGACGCTTGAAGACTTGGAACAAATGCAGCAACAGCATCCCGACTATCGCATGGAACTAGTCAAGGGTAATATTATTGTTATGAGTCCATCAGGATACGAATCAGATGAGGTCGCAGCTGAAATGGTAGCCCAGTTACGTAACTGGGTTAGACCCCGCAAACTGGGACGAACAGCAGCTTCTAGCGCCGGTTTTAGATTGCCAAATTCAGATTTACGCGCACCGGATGCCTCATTTGTTTTAGCCGAACGCTTGCGTCGCAGTCCGAAGTCTTTTGCTCAATTGGCTCCCGATTTGACTGTAGAGGTGAAGTCCCCTAGTGATAATTTAGAGGATCTCAGAGCTAAAATTCAAGAATTTCTGAGTTTGGGAACTAAGGTAGGAATTTTGCTCAATCCAGATGAGCGGATTGTTGAAGTCTACAACTTTGGACAAGAAGCAATAATACTTCGTGATGGCGATATTTTAACAGTTCCCGAACTACTCCCAGGATGGGAAGTACCAATTGCAGATTTGTGGCCTCTAGAGTTTGACTAGGATAGTATGAAAAACACGGGGAAAGGGAACTCATATTCAAAAACAGGGGTCTAAATTCCCATTACAAAACTTAATTACGTTAGCGTAGCGGTAGCGACGTAGGAGCGTCATGACGAATTATTTAACCTTCAGGAGTTTAAAAACTATCGAATAGGGACGTGTTTTGGAATTAAATAGCTTTTGATCGTCTTCTGCAAGATGATATCGCTCTGGTGTAATTCTTGGTTCTTCAAATTCCTCTACAGAAAAACCTGCTGCCTTGAAAGCTTTCCAGTAATCGGAAAGAGGGCGATGAAACCAAATAAATGGTGTTGTAAAATGGTTCCAAGGTTGGTCGTTGTGTTGTTTCCTTTCAAAGTAAGAACAATCCCAACTATAAAAAACTGTCCCATCCTCATTTACAGTAGTCGAGTTACCTTGGGGAAAACAAGGATGTAAGAACACAAGGATTGCAATACCACTAGACTTCAGAACACGATTGAATGCCCTAATTGCTCCTTCGAGATCAAGCAAATCCATGAGAACATAATTCGAGATGATCATATCAAATTGCTCATCTGGAAGCGACTTGAGTTCAGTGCATGAATCCAAATGAAAATCTATATCTAGATTATTTTGGCTAGCTCTGAATTGGGCAATTTCTATCATCTGAGGTGAAAAATCTATACCAGTTACACTGGCCCCCTTAAGACAAAGCTGGCGTGCTAAATATCCTGTACCACAACCAGCATCGAGGACAGACAATCCTGCAACATTACCAGCGAAACTCCATAGTACTGGATCTGAGTTCAGAATTCGATTGTCGTCGCCATCTTCACCAACTTGAATATCCCAGTCTCTAGCTCTATTGTCCCAAAGTTCAAGTATTTCTTTATCGTCCAAGTTTGCCATTATTTCTTCAGTCATATCTTCATTCCTGAAAAGAATAAATTAATTATTTTTACATAGAAATATGCTAAAAGTTTGCTGTATTTAATACATAATTTAATTGTGAGAGTAAACTCCAAGAGCAAAATTTTACAATATAGCGATGCCTGCGGCGGTAAACTACGCTAATCCGAGAAAAAGGATAAAACTATCAAAATTTGGCAACTGCGATAGTGATTTAGTCCCCGATCAGCCGAGGAACGGTAGAATATACCTAATTTTCGTAGCTTCAAAAGCCAAACTATGACGATGCATTCCACACTCCAACGTGCATTTACTAACCGCCGCGTCCTGAAAGTGATTAGCGGCTTGAATAACTTCGACGCCGCTAGCGTCGCTGCTACTGTTAAAGCTGCTGAATTTGGCGGTGCTACTTTTGTCGATATTGCCGCAGATCCAGCTTTGGTAAAGCTAGCTAAAAGTTTGACAAATTTACCAATTTGTATATCAGCAGTAGAACCAGAAAAATTTGTGCAAGCTGTCGCAGCTGGTGCTGATTTAATTGAAATCGGGAATTTCGATTCCTTCTATTCTCAAGGACGCCGCTTTGAAGCTCTAGAAGTGCTAGCTCTGACTCAGCAAACCCGCGCTCTCCTCCCGGAAATTACCCTATCTGTCACTGTTCCCCACATCTTGGAACTAGATCAACAGGTACACTTAGCAGAGGAACTGGTGAAAGCTGGAGCAGATATTATCCAAACCGAAGGCGGTACTAGCAGTAACCCAGTTCACCCTGGAACTTTAGGATTAATTGAAAAAGCTGCTCCCACCTTGGCAGCAGCTTTTGAGATTTCCCGTGTGGTGTCAGTACCAGTATTGTGTGCTTCAGGCATTTCTAACGTTACTGCACCATTAGCGATCGCGGCTGGTGCTGCTGGTGTTGGTGTTGGTTCTGCCATCAACCAACTCAATAGCGAAGTAGCAATGATTGCGGCTGTACGTGGCTTAGTAGAAGCCTTAGCGACTGCTAGCAACCGGGCGATCGCTTAGTTTTTAATCGGGAGTGGGGAGTGGTGAATATAAAAATTCCCTCTTCCCTATTCAGTACAGACGCGATTAATCGCGTCTCTACCTACTCCCCTCACCCCAAACAATCCTTCAACGCATAAATCACCTGATCTTGCTGTTTTTGTGTCAGTTCTGGGTACATAGGCAAGGATATAACTTCATGGCAAGCTTGCTCTGCTATCGGTAAGTCCCCAATTTGATAGCCCAGGCTTTGATAAACTGGTTGTAAATGTAAAGGGTGAGGGTAGTAAATCATGGAACTCACGCCCTGTTCTTGCAATTGACTACGCACCCAATCTCGATATTTGGCGCTAGAACCATTTCGCTCTTCGCCTGAGATGCGAATAGTATATTGATTCCATACTCCAACACCCTCAGGTAATTCTTGCGGTGGGACAATTCCCGGAACTTGACTAAGGAACTGATAGTAATAGTTGGCGATATCTCGTCGGCGATTATTCCAAATATCTAAATAACGTAGCTTAATTTGCAAAATAGCTGCTTGGAGAGCATCCAAGCGACTATTTACACCGATTTCCTCATGTAAATATCTAATTCTACTGCCATGATCTCGTAGTATTCGCAGTTTAGTGGCGATCGCAGGGTCATTAGTCGTTATTGCCCCGCCATCACCGCAACCACCAAGATTTTTGGTAGGGTAGAAACTAAAGCAACCAATATGTCCAATGCTTCCGACTTTTTGATCAGCCCACCTTGCACCTGTAGACTGAGCGCAATCTTCAATGATTGCCAAATTGTAAGACTGAGCGATCGCCATCAATGATGTCATATCCACAGGTTGTCCAAATAGGTGCACCGGGATAATCGCTTTAGTTTTGGGTGTAATCGCCGCCGTTACTTGCTCGACATCCAAATTCAAGGTAGTAGCGTCAATATCAACGAAAACAGGCTTTGCACCCACGGCGCTAATTACTTCAGATGTAGCAATAAAAGTGAAAGGAGTTGTAATCACTTCATCGCCTGCACCAATGTCCAACACTCGTAACGCTAAGTAGAGCGCATCAGTACCAGAATTACAAGCTACACATTGAGTAACAGTATTATAAGCAGCAAACTGTTGCTCAAAGCCTTCGACTAAGGGGCCACCGATATAGCGGCCAGAAGCCAAAACCTCTAAGACAGCTGCACTTACTTCTGCTTCGATGGTGGTGTATTGCTGCTTGATATCAAAGGCAGGGATAGGATTTACACTTTGGATCATGAGTTCTTATTTTATTGGGAGATACAAAGGATGCACTTCGAGAGTCAATTTTTGCTAATTGAATTGTTAATCAAAAAGGAGCTACTAAAAGACTATCGTCCAAGATACGCATCTATTAGGGTTTTTACTTAAATTAAGGCGCCAGAAACTACCGCACATTTAATTTACAGATAATAAGCATACTAGTACGCCACGGCGGAAATAGAGCAACCATTTAAAATTCCTAAAAAGCTGATTCCATAATACTTTTGACTTTTGACTTTTGACTTTTGACTTCCGCCTTGCGGTACTAGGTGTTTGCCATGTTAAGGTTGTACCATTTTGAAATTTTGAATTGATAAAGGTGATATATATCAACCAAGATCCAACACATCGGATCAAAGTTCCAGATGTGTGGGCTGCTTTGAAAAGGAAATACCAGGAGATGGAGATAGAAAACTTATGCAGGAGTTGATCAAGCTGGATTTTGTGGATTTAGCTATTGCTGTGGGATTGATGGCGATCGCTATTGGTTTATCTGCCTGGGAAAAATTAGGACTAGAGTTAAACTTAGCCCTTGCTACTGGGAGAACCATCTTACAACTACTTGTATTGGGATACATTTTAGATTTCATCTTGGCTTTGGACAATGCTTGGGCAGTTTTGGCGATATTAACAATAATGCTGACAATTACGGCGATTGTCGCACGAAATCGGATCAGCCAAAAAATTCCTTATGTATTGCCTTTGGTGTGGGGTGCAATTTTAATTAGTACCGCCCTGACAGTGCTTTACACCAACTTCTTGATCGTTCAACCACAAAGATGGTACGAACCACAGTATGTAATTCCCCTAGCAGGAATAGTCTTAGGTAATGCTACCAATGCAGCTGCGATCGCAGGCGAACGTCTTGTCAGCACCATTAATTCCAGCCATCTTGAAATCGAAACCCATTTGAGCTTAGGTGCAACGCCCCAGCAAGCAGTTAGCCAGTATCGCAAAGATGCCATCAGAGCCGGATTGATTCCGACTCTCAATCAAATGCTCCTCATCGGTATGGTGGCAATACCAGGAATTACCACCGGACAGCTATTAGCTGGTGTGAAACCACTGGATGCTATATCATACGAAATTTTAATTATATTTATGGTTGCTTTCGCTAATTTGTTGACAACACTTTTAGTCACAAAGGGGTTGTGTCGTCAATTTTTCAATTCTGCCGCGCAGTTAGTCAGGTAATGACATTTTTAATAAAAGGTAAATTAAAATGGCATTTAGTAATTACAAAAGTATCAGCGCAGTAATTAAAAAATTTCAAATAAAATATGTACAGTCTAATTTTATATTAGAAGTGGATTTTCCAGTTAAACAGTCTTTTAAAGAAGAATTAGATTTGCTATTTACAGATGGAGTTATTGATAATTCTGAAGATGCTATTTGTGAAAATCTCATCTATCCAGTATTGAAAGAAGTATGGAAAAATTACCGAAGTAAATTAACACTTTGGAGTCATGAAACATTAGCTTACGATGAAGATTTATCAGGCGTTCCAGATTATACGGTAACACAGCGAAATCCTCTAGGCACGATTGTTTTTGATAAACCTTATTTTTTGACAGTTGAAGCTAAACAAGACAAATTTGAAGAAGGCTGGGGTCAGTGTTTAGCTGAAATGATCGCAGTGCAGCGAATTAATGATGATTTTGTCAGTGATATTTTTGGGATTGTTTCTAACGGTAAAATATGGCAATTCGGAAAATTGATTGCTGATGTTTTTACTCGGAATAGAAATTTGTATGTAATTCAAGATTTAGATAAATTATTTGCGGCAGTTAATTATATTTTTCAAGAATGTGAATTAAAAATACAAAAACAATAGTATTGTGTATTTTACCGATGAAATTAAAGGATGTTCACGAAGTCGTCAACTATATAATAAACCTCTCTCAAAAGCAGAGAGAGATTTTAAAATTTATACACAAAATTTTTAGATTAACTCTTCACTCCTAACTTTTCTACCCGCCTAAAGTCCGTGTATAAATTACCTGACCTTGGGAATCATAGAGGAAAAGAGACAAGCTGGCATTATCACTAATTACAGCTAAAGCTTCTCGTAATATTTGCAAGTGATTGGTAACGTCAACAGCAGTATCCGAATTTTTAGAATAAGGAGTAGCTAGGTTATTTTGCCTTATTTGATCATACTCAGGAGTTAGCCGGACAATAATTCCTGCATTGTCTATGCTAAAGGTGCAAATCCGAATTCCATTAATACAAGTTTTATCCAAGTCAGTGCGAGTTTGTTGCAAACTACTAATAACTTGTACTTTTTCTTGTGCTTGTTTGAGAGCTATTGAGTAGGGTTCAATGAGAGACTGAGCCTGAGTGTAGTACAAGCTATCTTGGGAAATCTTTTTAGCAGTTTGCAAAGCTTGATCCCAGTATGTCGTTGCTGCAAGCCATTGGTTTTGTTGCTCATATACTTTGGCTTGCTTGGCAGCGCTAACGGCTTGTTGGTATGCTTTCACAGCTAATCGTTCTTTAGTAGCGCGATCGCGTGCCGCTACTAACTTAGGTTTATAATCTACCAACAGCTTTTCGGCTTCTTGGTATCCAAGGCTAGTTATGGGAATGCTATTCAAAGCATTAATAGCCACCAGCCAAGTAGACTGAACCTTTTGCCAGTCATTCAAAGATTTAGCAGTAGCTTGCCGATTCTCGGCTGCACTAGCTACAGCTTTTGCTGCCGTTAGTTTTTTTAGCCATTTTTCCTCCGTAACTATCTGCTGATTTACAGCGTGCAAACGGACACGATAATTAAGTAATTTTCCTTGCACCAGTCCATAGAGTTCATTACTGGAACTTATAGTTTCTAGTGGGGCTATAGCCTGTCGCCATAAGTGTTGCCTAGCTTGTAATTCCTCTAGGCTAGATGCAGGAGTTTGAACTTTTTGTGTAGCCAAAGATCCCATCTGCAAAGCCTTGACCACCTGGCTGATTTTTTCTGACCGTCCAGACAAACTTGCTCTTAGTTCTTCTGATATCTGGTAACGAGGCGACCAACTAGGAATTGCATTCAAGGCTGCACTAGCTGCCGTAAGTTGTTGTTGTATAGCTACTAATTCTTTTTCAGACTTGGCGCGGCGCAAAAGTTGCGGGGATTCTGTTTTTAATTGCTCGGCGTTTTGTATTTCTTTACACTCAGACATCACACAAGGGCGAGTCAATAAGTAAGCACCGCCGCCTAAAACTATAACTCCCACCAAAGCTGCACCCAGTAAAATGGATTTGATTTGAGATGCTGGCTTTGAAGTCTGCAAATTCGGCGCATCTGCCAACGGGTCAAACAGTTCCTCCTCAATCTTATCGATTGATGGAGAATAGGTAATAGCTGATGAAGAAAGGGTAGAAAAGTATTGCCCCCCTGCCCCCCCTGCCTCCCCTGCGCCCCCTGCTCCCTCTGCCTCCTCTGCCTCCCCTGCCTCATCTCCCCCTCCCCCCATCTCTCTCAGAGGCAAGAAACATTTTGCATAAGGGAGTTGTTCACCAAAAACTCTGAGGAAACATTGCACTCGCCGTTCTCTGTGGGGTGCTAGAGACTGAAGTACTTCCTCAATTACTGCAAAGATTGTTTGAGTATCAACTATTACATCTGATTCGTGTTGGGTTAAAATCATTAACCCGTCTTTATTGACGGCACACTTAACCTTGAAGACTTCAGCCGTTGAGACTTCTGCAAGTAATTGTTCCTGCAAAGTTTTGGCTAAAAGCTGTAAATCTTCCTGCTGGACTGCTACTTTCATAGAGCTTTCCCGCTTAATTTCTATATTGTTTTGATTATCTTTAAGAGAATGAAATGAACTTTTTAGGTTTGTTGAATGCAAATGCACAGTTTAACCAACCACAGCCTGAAAATCTGAACGACCAACGTTCTAACACACATTCAGACTTTTCACCAAAAATCAAAAAAGTAATTATTGTTCGCGTTGTTACATTTTTACAATGCCAGATGCAAAATCAAATTATCTGTCTTTAGATGTAAATTACAAATAAAAAATGGGAATAATAGAATTTTTGAGTATTTTAACTGCATTATTTCGGGACAATAAAATACACAGGAGCTAATGTTCTGCAAAATCGGAGTTGTAGAGCAGTTGTCACAAATTTATCCAAAGGTTAAGGAAACTATGCTAAGTCAGAGGGTTTTGACAGAAATGGTAGTTATCTTCTATGCTAGGAAACTTACTGAAGAGATAAATTACATGTTGTGACTCTAGCACCAACAGGTTGGCTATCAAAATTAATCTGCCTCATTGGCTGAAATCGATAAAATTGACTGGTGAAAAATAAATTTTTATAGCTGCTAAAAGCTTAATTTTAAAATAAAAGTGCTGCAAAATATTAAAACAGCATTAAGCAAAGGCTGGGAAAGTGTAAATACAAGGTGTATCAATGGATTTATTAGAGTATCAAGTTAAAGAGTGGTTTGGCAAGATAGGCATTCCTGTATTGCCTTCCCAACGAATTGACCATCCCACAGATTTGAAACGTTTAAAAATTCGCTTTCCAATTGTACTGAAATCTCAAGTACATGGAGCGGAACGGGCAAAAGCAGGTGGAGTCAGATTTGCGGAGACTACAATTGATGCGATCGCAGCTGCCCAAAATATCTTTAGTTTACCAATATGGGGCGAATTGCCAGAAGTTGTGCTGGCAGAATCCCAATACGATGCCAACCAGGAATTTTATCTGGCGGTGGTTTTAGATACTGCTGTTTGCCGACCAGTTCTTTTAGGTTGCAAGGAAGCAGACATTGATTGGGAATCGGCTGGGGAAAGAATGCACTATGTTGTCGTGGAACAAGAATTCTCGCCATTTTATGCGCGACGACTGGCTTTGAAAATGGGTTTGCAGGGGACGCTGATGCAGTCGGTAAGCTGCGTTGTCCAGAAGATGTACCACTTATTTGTGCAAAAAGACCTAGATTTAGTCGAAATCAATCCCTTGGCAGTCAGTGCTACTGGTCAAGTTATGGCTCTTAATGGTAAAGTCAGGGTCAACGAACGGTCAATCAAGCGTCATCCTGACCTCACCGAGATGGCGGCAAAAATCATCAGTCGTCATACCAGTACTGAAATTAATGGTATATTGGGCGACTGGGATGGAGTGAAAATGCACGGTAAAATCGGTATTTTAGGTAATGGTACTGGTTCAGTAATGGCAACTTTGGATTTAGTAGCTAATGCTGGTGGCAATCCAGGTGTTTGTTTGAATCTACGTCATGCTTACGTTACAGACACTAAACCAACTACTTTCCGCGATCGCTTAGAAACAGGTCTAAAAATCCTAGAGGGTGATAACAGCATTCAAGTAATATTAATTAACTTTCTAGGTAGCATTCCTCAAACAGAAGAAGTGATTGAAGTTATAGCCAGAGTTGTGGAGCAAGACAACAGCGAACTTAACTCACAGGTTGTGCATTCTAATGGTAGTAAAAGTCGGCAAGAGCAGAATTTTTCACCCTTAGTTGTCCGTCTTGCTGGTTCAGAATTTGATGATGCGAGAAAGTATTTAGCAACACTAAAAACCCCCAGCAATGCGCTCCTTGTAGTGGAAAATTTAGATGAGGCAGTAGCGGCAGCAGTTCGTCTGGCTAAACCAACGGCTAATAAAAGGTAATGAGTGTTACATTCTTCAAATTCAAAATTCAAAAAAATTAATTTAATCCGACACTATAAATATGTCTTTTTTATGCCCAGTGCCATAGACGACTGGGTTGCTAAACTTACGGTAATTTTTTATGAACCTAACGCCAGACAGTAAAGTATTAATTCAAGGCTTTTGTGAATTTATCTCAGGCACTCATGTTGCTCAAATGAAAGCTTATGGTACGAACTTAGTAGCCGGTGTCAATCCTGGATGTGGCGGACAGGAACTGCATGGATTGCCAGTTTTTGACTTAGTAGAGGAAGTAATAGAACAATTTGGGGTAATTGACACAACAATTATCTGTGTAGACCCTTACGATGTGCTAGATGCGGCATTAGAAGCGATCGCATCTCATATTCGCCAGATCATTATTATCACTGCTGGTGTGCCACCTTTGGATATGGTGCAACTACTCCGCAAAGCTGAAGCCTGTGAAACTTTGGTAATCGGGCCAAATAGTCCGGGGATCATTGTGCCGGGGAAAATTCTTTTAGGTACTCAACCAAGCGAATTTTATACTCCTGGCAGAGTAGGGATCGTTAGTCGTAGTAGCACCCTTACCTACGAAATCGCCTACGAATTAACAAAAGCAGGTTTGGGGCAGTCGATTAGTGTCAGTATTGGTAGTGATGCGATCGTTGGTTCCTCCTTTCTCCAATGGTTGCAAATTCTCGATGAGGATGAAACTACAGAGGCGATCGTTTTAGTTGGTCAACCTGGCGGTGGTAGTGAAGAAGCAGCAGCCCGGTACATTACCGAGGCAATTGATAAACCAGTAATTGCCTACATTGCAGGTAGACTTGCACCACCAGGAAAAACTTGGCGTCAAACAGGGACTTTAGCAACAGTTATCGGACGCGATCCTAACTTTGGCACGGCTCAAAGTAAATTAGCAGCTTTAAAAGAAGCGGAAGTTCCAGTAGCTGAACGTCCTTCTCAGATTCCAGAATTATTGAGAAAGGAAATTAGCTAAAATCAAATATTTAGATCGCGCAGAGCCAGACGAATTTGCTCCAAACGCCTGCGATTAACACCAAGATCCGACTCTCCCACGCGAGCTGCCGATCGCACATGAATTACTGATTCATTGGGAGGGAAATAAAACTCTACATCATCAATAAATTTGAAGATGCGGCTTTTAGAAAGAGCGTGGATGTAATTATCTGTTTGTTCTATAACTTCTGTGCGGGGAACGACGGTAAGAGTTTTTAGTAAAGTTTTTCGTGCTGCATCACGGTCTATATGATAGGCAATTGGGTCAATGGCATGTTTAGGATCGCCATCTTGACTCACAACACAGTTGTTTGAAGCCGGACATGAACTAAGATGACCATTATTAACTCCCAAAGCAGAAGAGGTAGCCCAAGCTGCGGTAGGAAGTATTAAACTATTAATCAAAGTTAGCAATATTACAAAAGCGATACTCCGCACGAGTCGCTGCGCGAAGGCTATTAGCAGACGAAACATTATAAATTTATTCCTTAGGGTTGGAATAGCAGATAATCTCTAAATATTGAATCGATGTTCTAGTAGAGTATCACCCCTTGGTTGTAGGCATTTACAAAACTCGTGTAGTCGTACTCAACTTGAGTTGCATAGTCCACCGCAAAGTTAACAATTTCGTCTTTGAATACAGCCTTGTTACCGCTAACAATATCAGTCACTTCTTTGTCAACGCTTACGGGAATAATCGCAGCATCATAGTCTTTATCAGAGATTGCATGGTTCTTGGCAACAACCTTCCCCGCATACCCCATCGCATCCATGAATTTTGATTTAGTGGTTAGCAATGTATAGTCAAAGTCCACTTGGTAGGGTGATTTTTCATGTACCATAAATGGGATAGCATTGACCGTAGTGTAGCCAACCAGAGGGTCAGTATTGGAAAGCATTGCTTTAGTGGCGATTGCCACCCTCGCCCCTTCTTGATTGCTGTAAACTGAAGTTGGCAGCAGACCTGGAACTGCGATCGCAACTGCACTACTACCTTCCTGCTTCATCTCCAAAATGCGATCGTCGTCGGTTCCTGTTGGCCCCTCAATCAGTAAGTAATATCGGTACTTACCAAGACTACCAGTACCTGAACCTAATTTTAGTCGAATGTCTTTGAGAGCATAATAACTATTGCTATAGCGTTTACTGCTAGGAATTGAGGCAATATAATTGCTTATAGCCCCAGCAATGTCGGAATAGGTGCTGCTGGATACAGGCTGAAGTTCTGAAGTAGTCTGGAATACTCGATTGTTAGTGTTATTTAACTGCGTGTATTTATTTAGCAAGCTAGAACGGCTGTTATCTGATGCCTTTTGAATTAAATCTTTGACCACACCGTTTGTATTGCCAGATTCCAAACGGTATGAAAGTTCGTCGTTAGTTCCCTTAAAGTCACTCATCTTGTTCAAGTAAGTATCCAAGAAATTCCGAACAATATCTTGAGCATCACTTGAGTTAAGACCGTTCTCTTTAGCTGTCAACAAGATAGAGACTGCCATTCGTCGCAAATCCCAAACGTAGGGGCCAAGATAGCCTTCATCAAAATCGGTGGTGTCAAAAACGTTGTTGTCGTTGCTATCTCTCATCCCTCCAAGATTTTGCAGATGCATATCTCCCTCTAACCAGATAGCTGAGGTTGAAGAATTCACAAATCCTGAACTTGGCAAGGTCTGCATATCACGATAAAAAATGTGATCTGTTCCCCGATAAAAGGCGAAAGGGCTAGCCTTCATCTTTTGCATTTTTGTTGCCAGTTCTTGAGGCAATTGAGAAGCAAAGGGATGATTATATTGATAAATTTCATTCTCTACCCAAGTTGAACGGGGAGTGGCGGCTTGAGTTGGAGATGCAAACCCTAAAATTAAAATTAAGACAAATACGATTGCAGATATAGATATGTATTTTGGCATGACCATCTCTTAAATGTAAAAAATTGACTTTTGTTAGACTCTTGTGTAGAGACAATCATCCAACCACAATTCTTTTAGCACCTAGAGCCATAGTTTAGAAAGTGAGCTAAAGCACAATGCAACAAGTATTCATAGTAAAGAATTCAAAAAGGTAAAATTATAAAGAACCGTCAGAATGTAATCATGTCAGCTATCCAAACAACTGTGGTTCTTGCGATGACGGCCGATGGAAAAATTAGTGCCGTAGATCCTAAAGCGCCTCGTGATGCCGATCCAGTTGATCAAGCACACCTAGAGTATCAAGCCTCCCTTGCCGATTTAGTCTTGGTAGGAGCAGGGACGATTCGGGCTGAGGGAGGAACCTATACAATTCGTAATCCCGAACTTTTGGCAGCACGTAAGGTTCGAGGTCAGTCTCCCCAGCCTATTACCTGCGTTGTCTCAGGTTCCCTTGACCTATCGCTGGACTTACCTTTTTTAAGTCAGGACATTGAGCGATGGATATTTACAACACGCACTGGTTTGAAGCGTAATTCTGATGCAACGAGCTTGCAAAAGCTAGCTGAATTAATCGATTTGGGAGAAACAGACTTAGACTGGGATCGAGCCTACAACTTAATGGCAGAGCGGGGTATTCACAAAGTCATTGTTTTAGGAGGCGGCGCTTTAACAGCTGCTTTACTAAAGGCAGGGCGAATTAATGATTGGTGGTTGACAATTTGGCCCATCATTTATGGAGGAAAGCACGCCTCTACCCCAGTGGAGGGAGAGGGTTTTCTTCCCCAAGCTGCTCCTCATCTCCAACTCGTTGAAACTCGTCAGGTTGGAAGTCAGTTGTTTTTAAACTACCGCATTCTCAGTTGAGTATGCGCTGCCAGAATTAAGGGACTTCTAACTAAAAAAATATTCTATCGTGGTGTAGGCAAGGGGAGAAAGAAAAATATGATCTGAGTAAATTGGATAATTTATTTTCTGGAAGTTCCTAAACGCTATTATCGTTAATACTAAAAAGCGCCCTCCTTATTAGGAGAGCGCTTTTTAATTTAGCTAGAGCTTAGAATTAACCGTTGATAGCAGGAGCGCTCAAAGCGACAGGAGCAACATCACCAGCAGC
>NZ_JAVRBS010000036.1:0-77358 GCF_034531155.1 Nostoc sp. ChiVER01
GAAACTACTTTACAATGCTTTACATTTTTTAATCAAGTTTTATTACTTCAGTAAATCTGATATACGTTATTAGTTTTTATTATTTAAAGGTAAAACGAGGTTATACCAATTCTCTATGAAGTTGCACTTAAATGAGGAGATGATGTAATCCCATCTACAAATTGATGCGTAGTTTACCGCCGTAGGCATCGCTTCGACAGAAATAGAATCAAGAACCTGTTTGAGCTTGTGTCTTACTTAATTGATCCAAGTGTGTGCAATGTTCCCAAGACAATTAGCTAAAAAGTCAGCACACTCCGAATTGATTCACCTTTGTGCATTAATTCAAAAGCATCATTAATTTGCTCAATGGGCATTACATGGGTAATTAAATCATCAATGTTTATCTTACCTTCCATATACCAATCAACAATTTTTGGCACATCTGTACGTCCTCTAGCACCACCGAATGCTGAACCTTTCCAAACGCGCCCAGTTACTAATTGAAAAGGACGAGTACTGATTTCCTGTCCAGCACCAGCAACACCAATAATCACACTAACACCCCAACCTTTATGGCAGCATTCTAATGCTTGACGCATAATTTTGACATTACCGATACATTCAAAACTGTAATCAGCACCGCCTTTTGTTAAATCAACCAAATAGGGAACTAAATCCCCCTCTACTTCCTGGGGATTGACAAAGTGCGTCATGCCAAACTTTTCTGCTAAAGCGCGTTTGTTGGCATTAATATCCACCCCGACAATCATGTTTGCCCCTACCATCCGCGCCGCTTGGATGACATTTAAACCAATACCACCCAAGCCAAAAACCACAACATTTGCTCCCGGTTCCACTTTGGCAGTATTTATGACTGCACCAACACCAGTAGTCACACCACAGCCAATGTAACAAACCTTATCAAATGGGGCATCTTCCCGAATTTTTGCTAGGGCGATTTCTGGAAGCACCGTATAGTTAGCAAAAGTTGATGTACCCATATAATGATGAATCATTTGTCCATCAATGCTAAAGCGACTAGTGCCATCGGGCATTACACCGCGTCCTTGAGTTAAACGAATTGCTTGACAAAGATTTGTTTTGAAGCTCAAACAATATTCGCACTGACGGCATTCGGGAGTGTATAGGGGAATTACATGATCCCCTGGTTTGAGACTGGTGACACCAGCGCCTACCTCCACTACGACACCAGCACCTTCATGCCCCAAAATTGCCGGAAACAAACCTTCAGGATCGTCACCAGATAGAGTAAAAGCGTCAGTATGACAAACTCCGGTAGCTTTCACCTCAACTAACACTTCGCCTGCTTTTGGCCCAGATAGTTGAACGGTTTCAATTGTCAATGGCTTACCTGCGCTGTAAGCTACTGCTGCTTTAACTTGCAACATCAGCCCTCCTGTATAGTTTTGTTATTGGGCATTGGGCATTGGTTATTCGCCTTATCTCCCTCATCCTCCCATGCTCTCTGGTTTTTCCCTAGTAGTCTGCCAAGGAAACGCAAGCATTGTGGTCAGCAGAGGAGCGGAGGGGCAGAGGGGCAGGGGGGAAAGACTTACTGCAATTGTTCTCCCCTGCTCCCTTGCTTACCTCCACGTAGCAATTTTGGGTTAGTACACTACTAGTACCCTTTAGCCATTGAGCGTATGATACACTTTTGTCTCACTTAATCCTATTTACTAAGGATGATCGTCCCTATAACGATAAATATTACTTTGTTAAAATATCATTCTCTAGCTAGATTGGTTAAAGGCGGCAACAGCTGTTTTGACAACGATGTAAACTGGATGTCAGCAGCAATCCCCAAATAATTTGTCCACCCTCAATTAATATATTTTGTCACAGCTTATGAACCCTGCCCTAACTCAAATTGGCGCTCAAATGTCCAACCTGACTGGCGTAAGAGCAATCATGAAGGATATTATCGAAACATTACGAGCGGGTGCAGGGCAGCAGTTTATTAATTTGAGTGCTGGTAATCCGTTGATTTTGCCAGAGGTAGAACAATTATGGCGGGATTGTACTGCACAGCTTTTGGCTAGCCCAGAATATGGTGAGGTAGTTTGTCGCTACGGCTCAAGTCAGGGCTATGCACCCTTAGTTGAAGCGATCGCTAACGACTTTAACAAACGCTACGGGTTAAACTTAAGCGAACGCAATATCCTCATTACCCCCGGTAGTCAAACCCTCTACTTCTACGCTGTGAATAGCTACGGTGGCTACACCCCTAGCGGCAAGTTAAAACAAATCGTTTTGCCTCTCAGCCCTGACTACACGGGTTACGGCGGTATCTGCTTAGTTCCAAAAGCTTTAATTGCTTACAAACCGACTCTTGATATTGATGAAGCCGCCCACCGATTTAAATATCGCCCCGACTTCAGCCAACTGTCGATTACAGAAGATACAGGTTGTGTCCTGTTCTCTCGCCCTTGTAATCCAACTGGTAATGTCCTCACTGATGATGAGGTGAAAAAGATTGCCGCCCTAGCTGCGCCTTACAATCTGCCCGTATTAATTGATTCCGCTTATGCGCCTCCTTTCCCGGCATTGAATTTTACCGAAATGACACCAGTGTTTGGCGATAATATCTTACACTGCATGAGTTTATCAAAAGCAGGATTACCGGGAGAAAGAGTTGGTATTGCCATTGGGGATGAAAAGTGGATTGAAGTGCTGGAGTGTTTTCAAGCAAATATTGGTCTTCATTCTTCACGTTATGGCCAAGCGATCGCAGCTCTTGCAATTAACTCTGGCGCTTTAGTGGAAATTTCTCACACTGTCATCCGTCCCTTTTACCAAAATAAGTTTACTGTTTTAGAAACCAGCTTAGAACAAGCGATGCCCAAGAATTTGCCTTGGTTCCTCCATCGTGGTGAAGGAGCAATTTTTGCTTGGTTGTGGTTACAAGATTTACCCATCAGTGACTGGGAATTTTACCAGCAACTCAAGCAAGTAGGTGTGATTATTGTCCCTGGAAGTACCTTCTTCCCCGGTTTAGAGGAAGAGTGGGCCCACAAACACCAATGCTTCCGCATCAGCCTTACAGGCACCGATGAAGAGATTGCCACTGCTATGCAACGTTTAGCAAAAGTGGCTGAGGAAGCTTATAAAGGTGCGGCGGTGACTGCCTAGTACCGCAAGACGGAATTGAAAATTAAAAACTAAAAATTAAAAATGAATACAGTGTAAGCATTTCATTGATTTGGAATAGGTGGTTTATTTCCGCCGTGTTGTACTAGTAGTAAAAATGGAAATGAAACACGAAGAAGCTAATAAAGACATTGGAGGTAAAGGAGCAGAGAGGCAAAGGGGCAAGAGAGTAGGAGGAAATTCAAAAATTCAAAATGTCCAATCTCCAGCCCCTAATGCCCAGCCCGTAGTTCCGAGTACCCAATCACCAGCCCCCAATCTCGATAATTGGCTAGAAATTGGTACGATTGTTTCCCCTCAAGGGTTATCTGGAGAATTACGGGTTTATCCTGTATCTGACTTCCCCGAAAGATTTGAGGTGGCGGGGAAACGTTGGTTGTTGCGTTCAAGTGACACAGAACCGCAACCAATCGAATTATTAAGAGGACGTTACATCAGTAATAAAAACTTGTATGTGATCAAATTAGCTGGCGTAGAAAATTGCGATCAGGCCGAGGTGTTGCGCGGTTGTAAGTTAATGGTTCCAGCAAGCGATCGCCCCCAACTAGGCGAAGATGAATATCATGTCCTCGATTTGATTGGCTTGGAAGTCTTCATGCAAACATCTGGCGAACTCGTGGGTACGGTGGTAGACATCATCCCGGCTGGCAATGATTTGTTAGAAGTAAAATTGCACCCATCTTTTGACACTGACGAACAAACAACAAATGACAAAAAACAAAAGACTGTTTTAATTCCATTTGTGGAAGCGATCGCACCAGTAGTAGACTTAAAATTCAATCGGATTGAAATTACGCCGCCGCCTGGGTTACTAGAAATTAATAATTAGGTCATTCCTTAAGCTACCCTAATTAATCTTAATTTAATCTCCGGTTTTTTCTTGGCAACTTGCATTTAAATGAAAATTTTGACATTCTGTAGCTTCTAGTAATTGCCTAACCGGATTATTAGACTGACAACTAATCAAAGTGACCTCCATTGCAGCCAGTGTAACAACAGTAGCTAATCCCAACAAAGTAGCTCTTTTTCTAATTATTATTGTCCTGATTAAAGTATCTATCCTGGTGGCAGTACCAACAACCTGAATTGGTCTAAGTGCTTCCAAAGCAATAGCCGCATTAGCATAACGACGTTTCCGTTTCCGTTCTACCATTTTCATCAACCACGACCGAAAACGCGGACTAATTTGAGGAACTAATTGCTGAAAATTAAAGCGATAGTTTTCATCAATTAATTTTCCAATATCAACAGAACGGGTATTAGTAAGTAAGCAAATCAATGTTGCTCCTAAACTATATAAATCTGATGCCTCAGTTAGAGAATGACCAAACTGTTCTTCTGGTGGCATAAAACCTGGAGTTCCTGCTACAAAGCTACTCAGAGCTACTTTTGCACCCTGTATCCTAGCCAAACCAAAATCAACTAGATAAGCATTTAGTTGCTCATCAATTAAAATATTCTCTGGCTTAATATCACGATGAATAATTGGCGGAATTTGCTTTTGTAGATAAACCAAAATCTCTAAAAGTGACAAAGCAATTTGCTTTATTTCTTCTGGATTAAAGCTGTTCGTTAAGCTTAAAGGTGGGGCCTTTTTATATTCCTGAACTAGATAAAAAGCCCCTGGTATTTCAAAAGAATCTACATAGCGAGGGATGCGAGAATGATTGAGTTGCTGCAAAATCTCGATTTCGCGCTGATATGCTTTCACACCTGATAAATCAGCATCCGCACGAGCAAAACAAAATTCTTTAATCACTACTTGTTGCTTAGAATTAAGGACATTAGCTAAGTAAGTAATGCGTCCTCCTTCTTGGTTGCGTCCTAGTTCGCTAATCACTTGATAGCCTTGTTTGGAAAAATCTGGATGGTGATTTAAGGGAATTACCCCTTTATGTCCATTACGCACATCAAGCTCCATTGAATACCATACGAGTTTGATTCTGTTAAGGTGCAATTATAAAGATTAACGAATTTTAAATTTTGGATTTTGGATTAAAAGATGCAAAACTAAAAATTTTTGCTCGAGCAGCCCTGCATTTATAACCCACTGTAGTCTTCTCCGAAAGGAAAAGTTTAGTGTTAAGGTATCTCCCAAGTAGAGCAATTGGCGTGCTAATAATTAATCTAAAATCTAAAATTTAAAATCCAAAATTTGAGTCACCCAGATTGCTAGCGCCATTTTTACCCGGCATAAGCCAAGGCGCATTGGCTGAAAGTGTCTTTGCATTTGCGTCTTGGCGGGAAATTCTTAACTTTGCGCTAGCCAATCGACAATCTGAGCATTAACAATATCTGGAACTTCATCGTGGGGACAATGACCGGCATTGGGAATGGGAACAATTTTGATTTCTTTGCCATTCTCACGCGCCTTTTCGTAAATCTTTGCCCCAGTAATTGGTGTCCAAGGATCATCAGCACCCCAAATTACTAATAGAGGACGTTCTACTTTGGGCAAAAGTTCCTCTGGACTTGGGCCAGGAGGGGCGGTGAGAATGGAAGCGAAAACTTGTTGCGCTCCTGGGTCGCAAGAGGGAGTATAAAGTAAATCAACTAATTCATCAGTGACGGCTTCACGCTTTTTGTAAACTTGGTAGAGGGTGCGGCGAATTTGGGCTTTTTGACGGATGCGGTTATAGACAAATTTACCTGTAATTGGCGATCGCACAAACCGATTAAAAGCTGCCATCACCATCCGTAGCGGTGGGTTCAATTCGTGGGGACGATGACTCAAGCCACCCGCAGAGTTAATTAAAATACCACCAGCAGCAATTTCTGGATGTTCTACCAGTACAATCAAGCTCAAAAGTGCGCCGATTGAGTTGCCAATAAATACAGCAGGTTCGTGTATGTGTGCTGTGCAGAAATCTTTTAGCAGTTCCACCCAAACTTCCACAGTGTAATCAATGGTTGCTTTATCAGAACCACCAAAACCTAAAAGGTCTATAGCAAATACCTGGTAGCCAGCATTAGCTAAAACTGGGATATTTTTACGCCAGTGTCCAATGGAAGCACCGAAGCCGTGAACCAGTACCAGAGGGCGTCCTGTGCCCATGACAGTGTACTGGATTTTATAGCCCCGCCAAGTCCAAATGAATTTTTCAAAGGCGTCTTGAGTTGGAAGCTGTTGTGTAGTTACAGTCATTAATAAGATTCATAAAGTGTTTCTTCAAATATAGTAAGGTCTCTGACTTCATAACTCCCTAATCCGTACAGACGTGATTAATCGCGTCTCTAGCTTGCTCAACTGTAAAACTAATTTCCTGACCATAGGAAATTTCCAGTGTATGACCATCTGGGTCTCGCAGATAAGCCCAGTAACCGACCGGATGACCCCAGTCATTTGGCCCAGCTGACAGTATTCCCTCAGTGCGTGCTTCATTGCACAGGCGATCAATTTCCCCACGATTCTGATAAGCTACCCCAAGATGGGATTGTGGTAATAGTGCGCTTTCTACTTTAGGTACTTTAATAAGGACAATTATAAAAGGTCTAGTTAGGTCACTAATCCAAGCAACATCTGATTGAGTCGCTTGATCAATGCGATGATGCACAACTGTCATCTGGGCATACTTTGCATAAAATGAGATACTTGCATCAACATCACTGACTGCAAGTGCAATGTGAGTAAAACCAAGATCAGACATAAAAAAACTCCGTGGTAAACTTGACAGGACAAATGTAGGTGCTGGCCTTAGTGCTTACTAAGAAAGGTGACACCATTGATAATGAAGGTAGGCGTTATCTTCACAAAATTTATGTTTTTAACTTGGTTAGACAGTAACTCTTGGCTGCTGGAAATCGGTACAAAACGAATACTAATTGACCCTTGGTTGGTTGGTTCGTTGATTTTCAGCAATTTGGATTGGTTATTCAAAGGTTCGCGATCGCAAAATCGCCCAATACCAGATAACATTGATCTGATTCTGCTATCTCAAGGTTTAGAAGACCACGCTCATCCACCAACGCTTAAATTACTTGATCGCAACATCAAGGTTGTAGCTTCTCCCAATGCTGCCAAGGTTGTACAGCAGTTAGGTTACACCCAAGTAACAGTATTGGCTCATGGTGAAACTTTCACTTTAAATAATCAAGTTGAAATTAAGGCTTTCCCTGGCTCTCCAATTGGCCCCACTCTGGTAGAAAATAGTTATCTCCTCAAAGAGTTGGAGAGTGGTTTAACTGTATACTACGA
Source organism: Nostoc sp. ChiVER01 (assembly GCF_034531155.1). Taxonomy (NCBI): domain Bacteria; kingdom Bacillati; phylum Cyanobacteriota; class Cyanophyceae; order Nostocales; family Nostocaceae; genus Nostoc; species Nostoc sp. ChiVER01. Next base: position 7,346 of record NZ_JAVRBS010000036.1, read on the forward strand.
GCCTCATGGGTATCATTCCCCAGAACTTAAACAAGCTGCACCTATAGATGTAGTAATTACACCGTTTATTGACATGACATTGCCTTTGCTTGGGTCGATTATTAAGGGACAAAATAGCGCTTTAGAAGTAGTAAAATCGTTACAACCTCAAGTAATATTACCTACGGCGGCTGGTGGTGATGTGGCGTTTGAGGGATTGCTGATGAAATTGATTCAGACTAAAGGAAGTGCTGAAGAATTTCGTTCGTTACTTGAGAAAAACAATCTTTCGACGCGGATACTTGAGCCAAAACCAGGCGATCGCTTTGAACTACCATTAGAAAAACGAGCATTAGCAATTTAAATCTGAATATGAATTCACGTATCGACGCGCAGTAACTACTCCTCTACAGCGCCTCAAGGCAATTTGTAGGGTAGGCGCAAAGATGCAAAGAATTTATCCTTCAATTTAGCAATGCTGATAATTGCTATACTCCCCAACTATCCCAATATCACTTAAGTGAGATATTAGGTAAAAAAATCTAAAAATCAACCGAAAATACCCTGAGGGGGCATTGCATTTTAATAATACGAAAAGGTCTAATCAAAGATTGATTCTTGAATTTAGAAGGCTTGACTTTAATGAAGACCCTCCTTGGATTGCTATTTATACTGAGCTTCATGGTAGGAGCTTGCAGTCCCTCTCAGGATAAAACGGTGTCTTCTAATCCCGAAGTAACTAGTACTCCGGTTCAAGCAGGAGAGCAAAAGACACAGAATAAGCTTTTAGTTGTAACGACAGTTGCTCCTTTAACAAATATTGTAAGTAACATTGCAGGCGATCGCTTAGAAGTCAAAGGCATTATTCCAGAGGGAACCGACTCTCATACCTTTGAGCCTCGTCCCAGCGATGCCGATATCCTATCCAAAGCTAATCTGATCGTTGCCAATGGGTTACATTTAGAATCCCCGACAGAAAAACTAGCTAAAGCTTCAATTCCCAAAGAAACTAAAATCTTTGAACTAGGCAGTAATACCATTACCCAAGACCAATGGCTTTTCGACTTCAGCTTTCCTAAAGAAAAGGGCGATCCCAATCCTCATCTGTGGGTCAATCCCAAATATGCTGAAGCTTACGCCAAACTAGCCGCCCAACAGTTAACCGCCTTAGATCCTGCTGGCAAAGACTACTACGCGACTAATCTCAAAAATTATTTACAACGTCTGGATGCCCTAGACAAGGCAACACGAGAAATCGTAGCCAGTATTCCCGCTAAAAACCGTAAACTATTGACATACCACGATTCTTGGGCGTATTGGGCTAGAGAGTATGGTTTCCAAGTAATTGGTGCGATTCAACCTTCAGATTTCAAAGAACCATCCGCTCAAGATGTGGCAAAGCTAATTGACCAAATTCGGAAAGTAGGTGTTCCAGCCATTTTTGGTTCTGAGGTTTACCCCAGCAAAGTAGAAGAACAAATTGCCCGCGAAGCGAAGGTAAAAACAGCCAACACTGCCGACGATGAATTACCAGGTAAAGGTTCAGCTAATGCAATGGATAATACTAATCCTGAGCATACCTATATTGGCATGATGGCTAACAATATGCAGATTATCGCCTCTAATTTGGGAGGAAATCCTGATTTGGTGAAGAATTTAAACACTGGTAATGTTGTTGGGCCAACAGCAACCAAATAGGATCAATAGAATAAGTACATGCAACCAATACTCGAAGTTAGAAATTTAACCTGTGGTTATCAAACCCAGCCAGTGTTTACCGATCTCAATCTGACGCTTTATCCAGGTCAACTTACTGGTTTGGTGGGGCCTTCTGGTAGTGGTAAAAGCACTTTAATCAGAGCTATTTTAGGGCTGGTTCGTCCTTGGACTGGAGAGATTTGGTTTCGAGGAAGGCGTTTAAAGCCAGGAGTAGCACCGCCTTTGGTTGGCTATGTGCCCCAGGTGGAAACGGTAGATTGGACTTTTCCAGTTACGGCATTGGAAGTAGTGATGATGGGGCGTTACCAAAAGCAAAAGATGTTGCCTTGGTCTTCGCGGCGCGATCGCCAAGTTGCTAGGGAACTCCTAGAGCGCGTTGGAGTTGCCCATGTTGCCCATCAACCCATTGGTAATCTATCTGGTGGACAACAGCAAAGGGTTTTTATTGCTCGTGCTTTAGTAGGAGAGCCGGAAATTGTTCTTCTAGATGAACCTACCAGCAGTTCCGACTTGCACGTTCAACACGAACTATTGCACCTATTGGCTGATTTGAATCAACAGGGCTTGACAATTATTCTCTCTACCCATGACCTCAATTCGGTGGCGACTCATTTACCTTGGGTAGTGTGTTTCAACCACGGTTTAATTTGTCAAGGTCAACCTATTGATGTCTTCACTCCCGCAAATCTTGAGCAAACTTTTGGTGGAGAAATGGTAGTTTTCTACCAACAAGACCGAATTTTGATTGCTAGCGGTGGTACATCTCTACGCCATCAAATGCAAGATAACTTGCCCCAAATATTGCGCCCCTCCAACTCGTCGAAATCTGCTTAATTTAACTGTATATGGATCTTTTACTAGCACCCTTTCGCTACGAATTTTTTAGCCGTGCGATTCTAGTAGGCATGATGGCGGGGCTATTATGCGGCATTATGGGAGTTTATATTACAACTCGCAGAATGAGTTACATAGCCCACGGTTTATCTCATGCGATTTTAGGGGGAGCCGTGTTGAGTTATGTACTGGGCTTGAATTTCTATATTGGCTCTGGAATTTGGGGTTTTGCAGCTGCTCTGTTGATTCAATATTTGACCGGACGGAAAATTTACTCGGATGCAGCTATTGGGATTGTGACAACTGCTAGCTTTGCTTTAGGAGTAGCTGTGATCAGTAGCTATCGCAAGTTTAGCCAAAACTTTGAAGCTGCTTTGTTTGGTAATGTGTTGGGGGTTTCCCCTAATGATTTATGGGTGGTGACTGGTGTAACGATTGTCTTACTCAGTCTCGTTTTCTTGTTTTATCGCCCGTTGCTATTTTGGTGTTTTGACCGGGAAGTTGCTCAAGTTCATGGCGTACCCGTTTTTGCAATGGATACTTTATTTGCTTTGATGTTAGCAACTTTATTGGTGGCTACATTGAATGTATTGGGGGTGACTTTGATTATTTCAGCAGTGGTGATTCCGGCATCAGTTGCGCGATTAATCAGCGATCGCTTTGGTTATCTGATGATTATTTCCGGGATTTTAGGAACTGCGATTTCCTTTGTGGGTATCTATTTCAGCTACTACCTCGATATTGCCTCTGGAGCCAGTGTGGTGCTACTTTCAACCGCTATATTTGCCTGTGTCTTGCTCACCAAGAACCTGCAAGGACGGTATAAACGCCGTCTCCCTCTCGTTTCTACAAAGCATCTTCCTTAGAAAGATATTACGTAAGAGTTACGGAATAACCAACCACAGAGGCGCAAAGAAGCCAGTGCGCCCTTGCGGTTCCCCGACTTGTACTGCTAAAACGGAACCCGCAGGGTAGCAACTGGCGCGACACGGAGAAATAAGAGTTTAAGAGATATTTTGCGTAAGTCCTAAAAGAGTTAGTCCAAATTTTTATTAATATAATATAAGCTACCAATCTGATAAAGTTCTCTGATGGGAAAGGGAATTGTAATCCGTGCTTGCTGATTGAGATTTTCTTTCCTTATGGACTTGCCAATTATTTACCACCCAGATTACGTTGCCCCACTACCTGAAGGACATCGTTTCCCGATGTCTAAATTCCGGCAACTCTACGAATTGCTGTTAGCTGATGGTGTAGCCAATCAAGAACAATTTCACAGCCCCAAACGTCCACCGTTAGAGTTGATAGAATTAGTCCACACCCCAAACTACGTTAAAGCTTACTGTGAAGGAACCTTAGATCCCAAAGCACAGCGTCGCATTGGTTTGCCTTGGAGTCCAGCATTAGCAAATCGTACTTGTGTAGCTGTAGGTGGTACGATACTCACTGCGAAACTGGCACTAAGTCAGGGTTTAGCTTGTAATACGGCTGGTGGAACTCATCATGCTTTTCCTAGTTATGGATCTGGTTTTTGTATTTTCAACGATTTAGCGATCGCCTGTCGCGTTTTACAGAAATTCGGACTTGTCCAAAAAATCCTAATTGTAGATTTGGATGTGCATCAAGGAGACGGCACCGCTTTTATCTTTAAAGACGACGACAGCGTTTTTACTTTTTCTATGCACTGCGAAGTCAATTTTCCCGGTACTAAACAAAACAGCGATTTGGATGTTCCTTTGCCGGTGGGAATGGAAGATGATGCTTATTTACAAACTTTAGCGAATTATCTAGCAGATTTATTATCTAAAGTCAAGCCAGACCTAGTATTTTATGATGCAGGAGTTGACCCTCATATAGGCGATCGCTTGGGCAAATTAGCCTTAACAGATGCTGGGATTTTTCGCCGAGAAATGCAGGTTTTGAGTACCTGTATGAGTAGTGGTTATCCAGTCGCCTGCGTCATTGGTGGTGGTTATGCTGATGATATGAAATCTTTAGTTTGGCGGCATTCTCTGTTGCATCGTGCCGCTAGCGAAGTTTACCGTCAGTACAAATTATAGTCATATCAGTTTTTAAAGGCAGAGGAACGTAAAGTAAACGCAAAGGTACGCAGAGTATTGCCAAATTTAATTAGTAGCAAATGGGATTAAAATAAACTTTGCGCTCCTCTGCGCTTCCCTCTATGCCCTTTTGCGTTTAAATTTCAACCTTCAATAGTTAACTGGATGAACAACGGTAAACTCAGATTATACGAACTAGCAAAAGAATTGAATTTGGATAGCAAAAAGCTATTATTAATTTGCGAAAAGCTCAAAATTTTAGTTAAAAGCCATACCAGTTCAATCTCAGAATCCGATGCAGAACGTATTCGTGCAGTAGCAAATAAACTAACAGCAAAATCCTCAAAAGCTAAAACAAACTCTGAGGATTGGGGCTATATGTTTATAGCTTCAGCAATTGATAGTTTCGTCCGCCATCTTGAAGGTGAAGCTGTTTTAAAAACATATCCTGAATTTAGGGAACGGCGCGATCGCGCCAATCAGTTAATGTTGGAATGTGTCGGTAAAAAACCTTCTCTATTTTATGTGCGTCGCAAAGGCGCAGGGAAAGAAGCAAGAGAAGAAATTTGGGATTTGACAATAGCAACAGACTCCGATGATTTTCCATTACCTGCAAGACTTGAGAAGCTAAGAAAAACATTAGGATTTAGAGCAGCTGTACCAAAAGATGGACGCGACGGGATAAAAATACTTTCGGCTCAGTTGTTACAACCCTCACGGGGACACGCTGATAGCTATGCTATACCTTGTCGCTTGCGTTTGCTACCTAATCATCAGCATCATCTCGACATTCCACCCGCAACATTAAAACGCATCGCAGCCGCGCCAGTTTGTGGCGAAAATGTGCCTACAGAAGATCAGCTTAAAGCTTGGAAAGCATTTTTGCAGATTGAGGAAAAAATCGCTAAAGCACGTCAGTTTTGTGTGCGTTACGTAAGTCATAACTATAATTTCAAAAGACGAATCAGTTTTGAAATAGATGTAGCTTCAGCCACTCTTGATGGTTTTTATCAAAATTCCCTCGATGTAGAAAACTTTTGGGAGCGAGCAAGACACACAAAAAACGAAGATTTAAAGCTTTTTGAAACTGCTCCCGTCGGCAAAAATTGGATTAGTGGTCGTCAATTAGGCACTGTTGAAGAAGTTGATCCCAACCGTTGTATTATTAGCCTTAGATTAGAACGTGACTTAGCTGAATTCATGGCAACAGAGCGTTATAAGTTGCCAGATACAGGATTTTTGTGTTTTGAAGCAGTTGGTGATATTCAGCAGATTCAGCGCAAGAAAAAAGCTTTAGATGATTTGAATAATGGTTACACCCAAAATCCATATTTGGGTAACTTTTTATTCGATGCTTCTCAGGCTAGAAAAATCAAAACAACTGTTGAACTTCAACCACATGATTTGTTACTATCTTCTGCAAATCCTGGTCAGAAATCAGCAGTAGAAAAGGTACTTGCCGCTAAGGATCTTGTTCTTATTCAAGGGCCACCAGGTACTGGTAAAACTACCGTAATTGCCGAGATTTGCTATCAAATTGCACTTCGCGGTGGACGTACCTTAATTGCATCTCAAGCCAATTTAGCAGTAGATAACGCTTTAAGTCGATTAGTTCACAACCCTGTGATTCGTGCTGTACGAAAAGGTAGAGCCGAGAAAGTTGGGGAGGAAGGACAGCCATTTTTAGAAGACCAAGTAATTGGTAGATGGCTAGAAAATACAGCTTCTGATTGTGAAAACAATCTTACTCAACGGCTTGAAAATATCCAAATTTTCAGTCAATTACTCGCATCATCACAAAGATTTACAGCCTACTTTCAAGCAGAGGAAGAATTCAATCAGCAACAAATTAAATTCAATAAAAATAAGTTAAAATTAGAGATTGACTTCAAAAATCAAGAGAAATCTTACAAAGAAACTTTAGAACAACAGAACGAAGTTGAATCTCTAATTGTAGGACTAGAAAATATACTAAATACTGCACCAAATATAAACTGGGAAGCTCCAGAAGTTACAGAGTTTTTGCCGCTTCTTAAGCCATACACAGAAGGTAATAGCTTAGTAGAAGAATTTTTAGCAAATGTTCGTCAAACTATTAAATATACTGATGAACTTGGGTTTGTACGTCCGGCGCTTGGTGCTTTTGGTTTAGCGGTTTGGTTGCGTGAAACTGTAGCAAGAGAAATTTCTGGATTTAAAACAGCTTTGAGTTCTGCTAAAAATGCAAGTAAAGCTATATTAGAAGTTGCAGCATCAGTAGAGATTGTCCAACAAAATTTTGCCTCATTAAATCAGCTACAACCAGATTATCAGAAATATATTGCTAAACTGCAAAACATCCAGCAAACAATCCAGATATGGGAAAATCGCAAACGCGAAATAGATTATATTATCTCAGCAGTTAAGGAATGGAAATCTACAGCACCTTCTTTTCTCTATCAAACTTTAAAAGAATGTCATCAATCAGGTTTAACACTAACAGAGAATTTAGTGGACTTGCCGCTAGGTTTGTTGATGTTTGCTAATACATTAAAGTTACCAATAGTACCAAGAATTTACAAAATTAACCTGCCAGAATGGGAATTATTGACAAAAGCGATCGCTTATGAAATAGACGGTAATTTTACTGATCGGCAGGGTAAACAGCATAATTTTAGTTATTTTTTACAACAAAATTTTAGTCAGATTCCAATGGTGCTATCAAAAAGCGATCGCACCCAATGGGAGCAAACTTATCAGCAGTTTAATAATTATCAGCTACTCAACCCAAAACAGCGAAAATTACTAGTTGAAAATACTCAAGTTTTCTTAATTAGAATACAACGGATTTATGGCGCATCATGGGAATGGAATAATATCGACTCTACTCTCACCCGAATTACACAAGAATTGCTAGATACAATCCTTGCAAATGCACGTCAATGTGTTTTAAAAGTAAAAACAGAAACCGATCAACAGCTTCAGCATCTGCAACGCCAATTAAATGAACTTCAAAAAAATGAAGTTAGCCAACAGCAAATATCCATTACTCAAGCTGAAGCCGAAAAAGCACAGCAAGATGCTCATTTGCAGCTTGAAAGAGTTATAAATATTTTGCAAGAACTTAATCAACAAAATATTACTGCTCAATTACGCATTCTAACTGAACAATATCTCGCAACACAATCAAAGATTTGGCAGCAGCCGCAAGAATTTTCAAATCAAGTTCATTCTTGGGAAACTTGTATCATTCACCTTGAAACCTTAATTTCATTATTAGAACCCTTTGCTGTGTTGGAGATGATTAAAAATTCTCTGCATGAGAATTCATCAAAGCTACAACAAGAAACTGAAACTTCCCTACAGCAGCTTCAAAAATTACAAATTAGCCTACACGAAATAGAACAAAAATCACAACCGCAGCCATCTGAAAGCTTAATAGAAGAAAGAAGCTGGTGGTTGACAGAGTGGCAAACAATACCGGATAAATTTAAACCAGAAAAGTTTATTAATGACTTGTTTAATATAGAGTTATTACGCAGTATAAATATCAGCTTTGAATCTTGGCAACAGCAACTACAAAAAGATGAAGCTTATCTCAAGAAATATCAGAATTTTGTCCAAGATTGGATAGAAAAATTAAGACAGCCAAATGAACGCGATCGCGATGATTTAAGGCGAATATATTTAGATAATGCTAACGTCGTCGGTATCACCTGCGTTCAAGCTGCAAATAAAGGTTTTTCGGAAGAATTCAAATCTTTTGATGTCGTCATCATTGATGAGGTTAGTAAGTGTACTCCACCAGAGTTACTAATCCCAGCATTGAAAGGCAAAAAGTTAGTAATGGTAGGCGATCATCGGCAATTACCACCCATGCTTGATACTAGCACTGTAGAAGAAGTTGCTCAAACAATGGGTAATACAAGAGATGAATTACAATTTTTAGAAGAATCACTATTTAAAAGCCAGTTTGAATCTGCTGATGAAAGCATCAAACAAATGCTAACGACACAATATCGAATGCATCCATTTATTATGGGAGCAATCAATCAGTTTTATGATGGTAAGCTAGAATCTGGTATTTTGGAGCCTGATACAAAACGCGCACATCATCTAGCAGGCGAAATCATCCAAAAATCTCAGCATCTTATTTGGGTAAAAACGCCTATAGAAAATCAGTTTTTAGAACAAAGAAATGGAACTTCTTACTTTAATACTCAAGAAATTGATGCAATTGAACGTCTGTGTCAGCAGTTCGAGACAACTTGGGCTTCTAAAGTTGCTAATGGTGAACCGAAAAAAGAAATTGCTGTAATTACATTTTATGGCGCTCAATTAAGAAAGATTGATGAACGTCTACAATCTGAACTTTTTCCTTCATTAGAAATTCGTACTGGTACAGTAGATAGATTTCAAGGTATGGAAAGACCTGTTGTAATTGTTAGTATGGTTCGCAACAATAGCAAAGGAGACGTAGGATTTGCTAAGAAGCCAGAACGAGTAAATGTTGCATTTTCTCGCGCTCAAGAACTACTGATAATTGTGGGTTGTCATAATTTGTTTACCCATCAATCAGGTAAAGTCGGAAGTATGTATTCTGAAGTTTCAAATATTGTCAGTCTTCATGGAGGTTTCGTTGATGTTTCTCAAATCATTTAAAAAGTGCTTTTGTTGTGAATTAAAGGCTTAGGTGAGAAACAGCAAATCTAAAAAAGTGAGAAAAAGTAATTTTTCAGATCCTAGAAAGAAGTTAAAATTAACAAACTGCCCTCCTAAACTGATTATTTCTCATTTAGAAACAGACTGGAGACTTTTATGACCCCAGCAGCGATCGCTACACCCACAAAAGAATCACCCCTTTTGTTTGAAGGACTTACTTGGAGAGAATTCAAAGTAGTTGAGCAATTATTAGACCGTCCAGGATATCGGCTGTCTTTCCTGGATGGCGTTTTGGAGATCCGAAGAATGCCTGGAGAACCACACGAAACCGTTAAGGAAAGACTCGGCGCATTGTTAGAACTTTACTTGCTCATGGCAGGGTTTGACTTTACTCCAACTGGGTCAATGACCTTAGAAAGTGAATCGGGTGCTGTCAAGCGAGAAGCAGATAAATCTTATAAACTTGCCCCTGGTCGAGTGCGTCCCGATTTAGCGATCGAGGTAGTATTTACCAGTGGTGGTATCAACAAACTGGAGGCATATAAGCGGCTGTTGATTCCAGAAGTGTGGTTCTGGGAAGATGGAGTGTTAGAAGTTTATCACTTGCAAAAAGAAGGTAACGCACTTCAGTATGAAAGGGTTTCTAGTAGTGAGGAGGTTAAGGGTATCGATCTGGATTTATTGTTGCGCTGCATCAATATGGTGAATCATGTTGATGCTATCAAGACTTTTCAGCAGGCGCTTCAGAAATAGCTGGTGATTTCAGCTAAACCCATTAATTACCGAAGAATAATTGAAAATTCAAGAGCTAGAATTCATTCTGGATTCTGTGCGACTGGATGTATAAGAGAGCTTTAGAGCAAGCCATTGTTACGGCAATTACAGTAGAAGTAGGAATTTCAAATGGGACTTTGGCGATCGCTTCTACACCTACGCTGCTAAATAGTCCTACAATCGCCATTCCTAGGGCAATTTATAGCCTGTCTGATTGTCCAGTGGTTGAAAGTATTTCTATACAAGCTACACTTTCATTCCTGTACTAACTTGTAAAGTGGAATAGGAAGTCGAAGAGAGCATCAAGAATATATATGTACGTACTAATTGGTGGTGCAGGCTTAGTGGGCTTAAGTTTGGCGCAAAAACTGGTAGAACTGGGACATACTGTTGCCGTAATTGACATTGACCCTATCGCTTGCCGCTATGCCCGTGAACAAGTAGGAGCAATGGCTTTTGAAGGTAGTGCTGTAAGTACAGAAGTATTGCTAGAAGCAGGGATTCGCAAAGCCGGTTCCTTGGCAGCTGTTCTGAGAAGTGATGCCTTAAACTTGGCAATGGTGACTCTTGCAAAACACTACGGTGTCACCCATATTTTAAGTCGGATGCGCCATCCCGATTTTGCTGAACCGTTACGTATTGCTGGAGCTAACCATATTGTCAGTACTGTTGAACTATCAGTTTCAACAATGGTGAATGCCATTGAATATCCGCAAGTGGAATCAATGATGCATTTTGAGCAGGGACAGATTGAGGTTCTGAAACTTTCCATCCCCAACAATTGCTATGTTGCTGGTCGTAGCGTTGCCGAAATTGCTCAGGATTCCCAATTTCCTAGTGGTTCGCTAATTATTGGCTATCAACCCCATCCCCACGAAGATTTGATGATTCCTAACGGTAGTACAATACTGGAACCTCATTCAACTGTGCTGATTGTGACTAAACCAGGATGTTTACATCAAGTTATTGATTTTATTGAACAAAAATGTTGAGCGTAGTTTCTAGCTAAGAGACTTCCAACTAAAAAAATATCCTATCGTGGTATGGGCAGGGGGCAGGGGAAAAAGAAAAATATGATCTGAGTAAATTGGATAATTTATTTTCTGGAAGTCTCTTAGCTACACATATAAAAAAGTGGTGTAAATAGTTTTGATGAAACTGTATCGATATATTTATTTAGCGATCGCTGTTGTTTTTCTTGCATCTTGTCAATCACCCGAAATTCCATCAAAGTCACAACCCGATGCCATTCCAGCAACCCCATCCCAAAAAATCGTGACACTGGATAAGAATTTTAAGATAGCAAGCGGTCAAACTGTTTATGTTCCTGTCTACTCTCATATCTATCATCACAATCGGCAGGAGATTTTTGAGTTAGCAGTTACGCTAAGTATTCGGAATACAGATTTGACTAATCCGATCGTTATTACTTCTGTGCGCTACTATAACTCAGAAGGGAAACTAGTTAAAGAATATTTGGACCGTCCTATTCAACTTGATGCCCTAGCTTCTACAGACTTTTTTATAAATAGAAATGACACCACTGGAGGTTTAGGTGCAAACTTTATTGTAGAGTGGGTAGCCCAAACAGAAATATCCGAACCGATAGTGGAGGCAGTCATGATTGGTACTGATTTTCAACAAGGAATTTCTTTTATCAGTCCTGGTAGGGCCATTAAAAATCGAAATAACGATAAGCGATCGCCTTTAAAATAATTCGTAATTCGTAATTAAGTTTTTCTTCGTTTTCTTGTTCCCATACTCGCATAGGAATGCAATCATTAAATTTCCTCGTTCTCATGCTCAGTATGGGAATGCATTCATTGAGTCAGAGACTCAATATCTAAACTAGAGGCATCAAATTCTAATCAGTCAAAACTCAGAGGTTCACTCACGAAGCTCAGAATATGCCCAATCCCTAATCATCTTCAAGCTTCAATAATTGTTCATCAAGATTTTGTATCCGTCCGCGCACAATTTCTTCCGAGAGAATTCGCTTCCGCATTGCCTCATTGAGTGCTCCTTTTTCTGCCAAGAGTAAACGCCGACGAATGGCTTCCAGCTTACTGCTCTTGCCACTTCCACCTTCCACCTCATCAGGGCGACGATTATATAATTCTCGCAGTATCTTTTCTGCACCAGCAATTCGCACCTGATAAGCTGACCGCATCTCTTCATAAACAGCTTTTGGTAAAACCCCTGATTTCAACAGACTATCTAATTCATCTTGTGCTGCTTTACCCGTCATCAACTGGGCTTGCAATTCTTCAACCTGTTGTTGAGCTTCTGAAAATTTAGATAATTTTAAGCGTTTTACCACCCAGGGCAAACTTAAACCCTGTCCCACTAACGACACCAGCACACAGCCGAAAACTATAGCTATCAAAACTTCTCGCCCTGGCAGTGTCGTAGGTAAGCTCAACGCCAGAGCCATTGAGAGTGAACCTTTGATATTGCCTAAAAACAGTAAATGTTGCCAGCGTGGGGGAATTGGGCGGTCAATCCACCGAAGGCCTGCTAGTAGAGGATAGACTGTAAGAACTCGTCCGACTTGATAAGCCAAAACTGCAAGTAGAATTGCAGGTAAAGTTTTCCACAGTGTTACCAAGTTTATTTCTACACCAATCAGTAGAAAAATAAAGGTGTTGACGGTAAAACTAGCATATTCCCAAAAACTCAATAAGGTGATGCGATTAGAAGCAGAAGTATTGCGAGAAAGCCCTAAATTCCCGAAAATTAATCCTGCGACGACTACAGCCACCGCACCTGATACACCGAGAAGTTGTCCAACCTGAAAAGTTCCTAATGCAACTGCGACTGTCAATAAAAGACTGCTAAGAGCATCATCTAAACGGGCGAAGACAGGTATACTCAAGTAGCCCAAGACTAACCCCACCAGGCAGCCTCCTAGAGAGATAACTAGCAGTTGTTGGATTCCCTCTATAAATGTGAGTGAACCTGTTAAATATACTTGCACAATCAGGTTGAACATAACCAGGGCAGCAGCATCGTTAAATAGGGTTTCTCCTTCAACGATGGTGGAAAGGCGCGAGGGTACTGGTATTTCCTTAAAGACGGCAATCATTGAAACTGTATCAGTGTTTGCTAGCATTACTCCTACAAATAAGGCAGGTATCCAACTCAGTCCCAGCCCAAATTTCAAAAGTACTGCAATAATCGCACTGGAAAGCACAGCCCCTGGCCCAGCAAGTAGAGCAATTGGTTTAAAGGTGCTGCGTAGGCGGCTGACATCTGTATTAATACCAGCTTCAAAGAGGAGAATTGGCAGGAAAAGCTCCAAAACAAGAGTTGGATTTAAACCAATCGGACGAGACAATAGCTCAGTGATGGGCAAACCTGCTAATACTAAACCCACAACATAAGGAATTCTCAACCGCCGGGATAGCAGAGCTACACCCGTAGCAAGCAGCAAGAGAATAATTGAAACTTTGACTAATTGAGTTACATCCACTATTAACTTCTGAAAAGTTATTTTGACTTTATCAGTATTTTGTTCAAGATTGGATAGGAAAATTAAGAAAGCCAACTGAAGGCGATGCCTGCGGCGGGCTACGCCTACGCGACGACTTAAGGCATATATATTTAGATAATGCCAATTCTTGCGTCTCCTGACTAATCACTATTCTCTGTTGGCTTGCTCACTTAGACTGAAAAACTGCCACTGGTTTGAGTTCGTGACATTAAGGATTTTTTTTGTAGTGAGAATTTTAAAGCTTATTGGTGAAAAGTCAGACGCTAACCGTGGTGATTCAAAACTTTATTGGCTGTACATCAAAATAAAATTGAATATGGATAACAAAGAATAATGAACTTTGGGATTTTTTGTAAAGCTTTTAATGTAAGCTTCTAATAGCAATAAATCCGAGAACTCAAATGAAAATCAACAAGGAAGATAAGAAACGAGCCAAAATCCAGTCAATAACAAACCTGGCAGAGGAAATAGAGTTGGTCGATTTATCAGACGAAGAAATTATGCAGGTGAATGGGGGTAATGTAGTCTGGGGGGGTAATGGTAATGACGTAGGAACCCCACCAGTGAAAATTACGGGATTTGAGCTAAACCAATTCTAAAAGTAAACCAGAATAATGCAAAAACCCCCAGTGATGATCTGAGGGTTTGTTTTTTGAGGGAGCATCCCAATTTTTAAAGAAGATCAGAAAAAGTTAAATTTATTAGCGATGATTACTTGCTAATTGTAGGGGTGACTATACGGCTCATAGGTGTAAACTTAACGTGAAACCCTTGTCAAGACGTGATATTCAGTTCTCTGGCTGATTGGCGTCACCCCACTCTAGCCCTGCCCTTATAAAGGGGAGGGAACTGTATTTCTTTTCCCCCAATAAACGGGGGGATTAAGGGAGGTAAAACGTATGTCGGGTAAGCATTTAAGCTTAAATTGACACCAATGCTATACGGATATTCTAATTACCACCCATGCTCGACACGAAGACTTTATTCAGATATCGTGCGTCTACATGGAGGTTTCGTTGATGTTTCTCGCCTCTTCAGCTAAACCAATTGATGACAATCTCAAAAAATTGGTAGACGAAATAGAAGCGCAAAGTCCTAGTTTATCAGTTTTAGCAGCGCGTGAATTCCGTTATAGTTTGCGCCAAACTCCTATAGAAGTAAATATCAAGGAACCTCGCCAGTTTAACGTACTCGAAGAATTTATTATCCGCGCCGCTATTGAATTTCAACCTCCGCCAACAGAGGATGAATTAGCCTTTGTACTTGGGCTTGATTCTGTTTTTATTAAAACTACTACTACAACTCTTCGTTCCTTACAAACTCTATCACCAACATCACCACTTACTGTTACTGCTGAAGGTCGCTCATTTTATGAAAAAGGGTCTGTACCACAGCCGCCATATCCTATACAAATTTATGCTATTACAGATCCTTTAAGTGACAAGATAACTTTCCAATCTGAATCCTTAAATGAGACAACGATAAGTTTGCCTGATTTGGCAGACTTTATCACTATTGATCATACAATTGCTGATATTGCTTCCTTACCCCTTGAGGAAATCCAAAAAAGTATTCAAGTTTCAGGTTTAGCACTTCATGTACCAGAAGAGGGAAAAATTGTCACTTCCTATAAGGTACTAGCTTCGACTCAAAAAATCTGGAGAAAAATATCACTTTTCGTTATCTTTGATGCTCTTGAAGATAAATTGACTATTCAAATAAGAAATGGAAAGCAAATTTTAGAGTCAGCATCAAATTGGTTAGAACTGCTACATAATGAAGGTAAAATATCTTTGCAAGTATTATGTAAATTGTCAACTGAAACCATCAATTTTCAACGTGAAGCCATTCTGAAGCAGAAAAATACTGAAATAGAAGCTAGACTTGAAAAGATTCGCCAAAAGGCGCTAGAAGCTGCTACAAAAGCTACTGGTGATGGAGATAACCATAAAGCGTTAGGTGAAGCTGTACAGTTACGCGATGGACAAATTAGCCTAGCTTTTTCAGAAGTTTTAAATTCGGCTGAAAATCAGATTCTAATCTATGCTCCTTGGATTAATCAGGCAGTTGTCAATGAAAAATTTATAAATTTATTACAGAAATTAGCTAATCGCGGAGTTCGGATTTTAATTGGACATGGAATTGGGCGGCGACAAGAAGATGAAAATAAACCAATTCCACCAGAGGTAGAGAAAAAACTTCGAGCGATAAAAACACCTGATGGTTTACCATCTGTACAGGTTTTTTGGTTGGGAGACTCCCATGTAAAAGAAGTAATAGCTGATAAACAAATCCATCTTTGCGGCTCTCATAACTGGTTATCCTATCGCGGCGATTACCTACCACAAGGTGAGTCAGTTTATAAAGTTACAATTCCACACCAAGTTCAAGAAGCTTATGAATTTCTTGCTAATCGCTTCCAAAATCACGCTCAAAAATTATGGGAAAATGCTTTAGAAAACCATAATTCTCAACTGGCTACAGAGTCTTTATGTGTATGGGGTGCGCTAGGTATGGAAGATATTGCACTCAAAGAGATAGAGAAAAATAATTGGTTGGAACTTTTGCCTATATGGTTGAATGTAGCACTACAGGGATTAAAATCGGAAAATTTGGCAGGTGAATCAAAAAGTTTTAAAACTGCACTTTCATTGCTGAATCAGATTTCTGTTGAAGAACCTTTTATTGAGGAATTGCAACAGGGCTGGCGTAAAGTTATAGGTGCGATCGCAATTAATAATCCCAAAACTGCTTTCAATTTACTTAGTGATGAAGTCTGGGTGCAGTTTATCCGCCTCAGTATTACCCAAAAGAGTGATTCACCTGATCAGTTTATTTCGCAATATACCTAAAATAAACCAGGAGTCAGAATACTCTATCTATAAAAGGATAGAGGTTTAAGGTGAGAATATTTTAACAGTACAACACGTAATTGCGAATTGGTTTAATTTTTCCTTTTAACTTCCGCCTTGCAGTACTAGCATATTTTTCATGCTTTAGTAGGAAGTAATAATTCTCCAAAAGACAGCGAATCAATCCGTCGTCCTGATTTGGTATGAATTATCAACAAAATGATTCTTAACTTTTGATTAGCTTAAAGATAGATCCAGAGATTCGTGTTATTCGATACAATTTATAAGCAGAGAAAGCCGAGGAGAACAAGGTGGTTTTATTAAAAGGCTTTGAGATTGAGATTTACACTGGCACGCCTCAAGGTGAAATCGTTGGTCTCTCCGATAAAATTGTTGCGGATTTGGATGGATTTATGCGAGAGCCAGATAGCCGCAACGTGGAATATATAACCGAACCATCCCATAATTACGAAAATTTATTATGTGCCTTACTACGTCCGAGGCGGGTATTGCGAAACTACCTCAATCGTTTGGGCGATTATACCCTGATACCGGGGAGTACTTTATCTTTGGGTGGGAGCGATCGCTTTCTCCGCTCCGACCCAGCAAACCCCTATCATGACTACATTGAGAATACCTACGGAACAAAAGTAGTCACCGCCAGCGTACACATCAATGTCGGCATCAGCGACCCAGAAGTATTGATGCGGGCCTGTCGAGTCATCCGTATGGAAGCACCTCTATTTCTCGCCCTCAGCGCCTCTTCTCCCTTCCTAGATGGCAAAGCTACTGGCTATCACTCCACTCGTTGGGGCGTATTTCCGCAAACGCCTAGCCATGTACCTTTATTTGCCAGCCACGCCGAACATATTCAGTGGGTGGAAGATCAACTCCTTGCCGGAACCATGCAAAACGTGCGGCATTTGTGGGCATCAGTACGACCAAATGGCGATCGCCGTCCTTACGATCTAAATCGCCTAGAATTGAGAATTTGCGATTTAGTCACAGATCCAATTGCTTTGCTAGCCATTACTGCCTTATTAGAAGCGCGTTTGTTACAAATAATCGAAAATCCCAGCATCGATCCCTTAACTCAGAGTACCTTCTCTCCTCAAGAACTCGTCACCCTGACTGCTGAGAACGAAGCTGCTGCTGCTACTGGTAGTCTCGATGCTCATTTGAGGCATTGGCAAGATGGTAGAAGTATCCTAGCCAGAGATTGGATTTCTGAAATGTATCAGGATGTTTGGGCGATCGCTAAACAACAAGGCTTTAGTTGTTTCCTTTCTCCTTTGCACAAAATCCTCCGCGAAGGCAATGAAGCTCAACAGTGGTTGCAATTACACGCAGTCGGTTTTGACAGCCAGCGCGTCATCACTCAGGCTATTGTCGCCACCCAAGAACGCGAAATCGAACTTGAAAACAAATTGTGTTCATCCCTACTGACTTAACTCAAGAGGCATTGGGCATGGTGAAGAGAAATTAGACATAGGAGTGAAAATGAATGTAGAGATGTTGCATTGCAACATCTCTATAAGGGTTTTAGTTAACGCATAATTAATTTCTGGAGATATCTATTGCAAACCTATAGCTTCGCCGGACTAATAATCCTAAGGCATCATGTAAAAATAAGTTGTACAAATTTAATCTGGAACGACTTGTGAGCTTAACTTCCCCATCAAAATTGTTCAAGTTATTTTTGCAAGGCTCCCAAGTCTGTCGGTTGCATAGTTAACTACTACCAAAGATACGCGCTAGAAAGTAGCCAATAATACCGAACTTAAATGTGTGATGCCTGCGGCAGGTCACGCCTACGCACGCTTAAACGGATTTCCTAGATTTACCAAAAAATGTAAAGTTATGTAAACGAAATTAACAAACATAACAATAATTTGTAATAAATAATGACGCAACAGCATTGTATAAAGATAACTTAGAAGGAAAAAACAACATCTTAATCAGGTTTTCCAGTCGTTTACAGAAGTTTTAAGTTTTTTAACAAAAGTTTTAATCTGAAAGCCTGGAGATCGTAAACTTATTCCGTGGATGTCTGTTTTAAACCTTTCGTAACTCGTCAGGCAGTACTGACATCAAAAATAAACTGAACCATTCAGTTTTGAGTCCAATTATTCTTAACCAAGCAAACTAGGAGACAAAAGCAATGGTTTTAGATGCATTTGCAAAAGTAATCACCCAAGCTGATGCACGCGGTGAATATCTCAGCGCTGCTCAGTTGGACGCTCTAACTGCCCTCGTTAAAGATGGCAACAAGCGTGCAGATACCGTAAACCGGATTACCAGCAACTCCTCAGCAATTGTTGCCAATGCAGCTCGCGCTTTGTTCGCAGAACAACCTCAGTTGATTGCTCCTGGTGGTAATGCTTACACCAGCCGCCGAAATGCTGCTTGCTTGCGTGACATGGAAATCATCTTACGCTATGTTACATACGCAATCTTTGCTGGTGATGCAAGTGTGTTAGATGATCGTTGTTTGAACGGTCTGCGCGAAACCTACTTGGCTCTAGGAACTCCTGGTGCTTCTGTAGCAGTTGGCGTACAAAAAATGAAGGACGCAGCTTTGGCTCTTGTTAACGACCCCAACGGTATCACCAGAGGCGATTGCAGTGCTATATCATCTGAAGTTGCTAGCTACTTTGATCGTGCAGCCGCAGCAGTAGGTTAAACTAAACCCGCTTTAAGAGTATTGACTGACAACTGTCAGTTAAACAAAACAAATTTCAACAAGATTGTAAATAGGGAGATACCAAACCGATGAAGACACCTCTTACCGAAGCAGTTGCAGCAGCAGATTCTCAAGGTCGCTTTCTCTCCAGCACCGAAATTCAAGTCGCTTTTGGTCGTTTCCGTCAAGCTCCTGCTAGCATGGAAGCAGCAAAAAGCTTGACTGCCAATGCCCAACGTTTGACAGAAGGCGCAGCTCAAGCGGTATACAACAAGTTTCCCTACACCACTCAACAACAAGGCCCTAACTTCGCTTCTACCAACACTGGTAAAGAAAAGTGTGCGCGTGACATCGGCTACTACCTGCGGATTGTTACCTACTCTTTAGTTGTGGGTGGTACAGGCCCCTTGGATGACTTCTTGATTTCTGGTTTAGCTGAAATCAACCGCACCTTTGATCTATCTCCTAGCTGGTACGTTGAAGCTCTCAAGTACATCAAGGCTAACCACGGTCTAAGTGGCGACCCTGCTGTAGAAGCTAATTCCTACATCGACTATGCAATTAACTCTCTAAGCTAGAGAGTGTATTTAGCCCGGAAAGGAAAACAAGCTCTGTTAGCAAATAGCTAGGAGTTGGTTTACCTTTCTGGGCAGTTTTATTTTCAAAAGACTGTTAAAACAATTCGCAATGACGCTCGCGGACTCGCTACCGCTACGCTAACGCAATTACGATTTTGCAACGGGGATTTAGATCCCGAACCAAAACGGGCTGCCCTTCTTAGGCAGGGGGCTTAAACCCCCCAAGTTCGTTAAAGAAGAATGCAGAATTAGGAACACAGAATTTAGAAATATTTGAGTGTGGGATTCAGACCCACCACTACTAAAATCAACTACTATTGCATATTTAGGGTGGTGTTTCACCGTTGATTCAGACATTTCTGGACTCTTTTGCGCTGTGTTATCCACCCTTCGGGTTCGACAGTTGCTTCTCCCAAGGGGAGACGCTGCGCGAACAAGTCGGGGAACCGCAAGGGCGCACTGCCTCACCAGTCGCATAGATTTAAATTCTAAATTCTGGCTCCTGGCTCCTAAGTTCTTTCTTTTAAAAAACTAGAAAAAAATTTTCTAAAAAGTTTTCAGTTTTCCAGTTAAAACTGAGGAGGTTTAAAGATGGCAGCTTTGGGACAAACAACAAGGCTAGGAATTGGAGCCTTTGAAAACTCAGGACTGGCAGAACTACGTCCCGATAGAACGCAAATGGATGTGGAAGTGATCATCCGGGCAGCTTACCGTCAGGTTTTGGGTAATGCATACCTAATGGAATCAGAGCGTCTTGTCAGTGCTGAATCACTGTTGCAGCAAGGCGATATTTCAGTTAGGGGATTTGTGTTAGCCATTGCTCAGTCGGAACTCTATCGGAATAAGTTTTTCCATTCCAACTCGCAAACTCGCTTTATTGAGTTGAATTATAAGCATTTGTTGGGTCGCGCCCCAGAAGATGAGTCAGAGATTTCGTACCACGTTGAGCTTTACAGTTCACAAGGTTACGAAGCTGAGATTAACTCATACATTGACTCACTAGAATATCAAGAAAACTTTGGCGAAAACATAGTACCATACTATCGTGGTTTTAATAGCCCAGTAGGACAGAAAAACGTTGGCTATGGCCGACTTTTCCAACTGTATCGGGGTTATGCCAATAGCGATCGCGCTCAAGGGAAAAAACAAGGACGCCTAACTTGGGAAATAGCTAAAAATCTAGCTTCACCCATCTACCCAGTCTCTTCAGGAGCCTTGACGGGTCTCTCATCAGGTGGCAGAGGAGAAACATACCGCATTAGGGTACTACAAGCAGCTTCTCCAAACTCATCTGTAGTGCGACGCAGTAGTGCAGAATTTCTCGTACCCTACGAGCAACTTTCTAGCAAGTTGCAGCAGCTTAATCGTAAAGGCAGCAAGGTGATTAGTATCACAGCCGTATAAATTAGGGAATCGGGAATTAAGTGAGGAGTTAGGAGTAGAGACGCGATTAATCGCGTCTGTGCAGGAGTTATGAGTTTGCAATTCCTAACTCTACCCCTACTCTTAACTCTTAACTCCTAACTTTTCCCAAATACCAATTACAAAAGGAAAATTACCAATGGCTATTACAACAGCAGCATCCCGTTTGGGAACAGAAGCTTTTAGTGATAATGCTCCTGTAGAATTGCGCCCAAATGCAACTAAAGAAGACATAGAGCGGGTAATTAGTGCCGTCTATCGTCAGCTGTTGGGCAACGATTACTTAATGAAATCTGAGCGGCTCACAAGTGCTGAATCTATTCTGCGCGATGGGAAAAGTACAGTACAAGAGTTTGTGCGTCAAGTAGCTAAATCAGAACTGTACAAATCCAAGTTTTTCTACAACAGTTTTCAAACTCGCGTTATTGAACTGAACTATAAACATTTGTTGGGTCGCGCTCCCTATGATGAGTCTGAGGTCGTGTATCACTTAGACTTATATCAAACCAAAGGATATGAAGCCGATATTGATTCATATATTGATTCGGCAGAATATCAAAGTAGCTTTGGTGAAAATATTGTGCCTTTCTATCGCGGCTTTGAAACCCAAACAGGTCAAAAAACTGTCGGATTTAGCCGGATATTCCAACTTTATCGCGGCTATGCCAGTAGCGATACCTCCCAACTTAAAGGTAATTCCCCTCGCCTTGCCGTTGAACTAGGTCGCAACAGTGCATCTGTTGTTGTTCCTCCATCTGGTGGCCCTTCCGGCTTTTCCTATGTTGCTCCTGAAAAAGGCGTTACCCCCAACAGCACTTTCGGAGGTGCAGGAACTTTCGGACAAGAAGGCAGACTCTACCGCATTGAGGTGGCAGGCGTTTTTGGAGCTGGGTATCCTAGCACACGCCGGGTCAATCAAGCTGTGATTGTACCTTATGAAGGACTATCTGCTTACTTCCAGAGAGTGGTAAAACAAGGTGGCAAAATCGCTAGTGTGAAGCCACTTTAGTGTCATTGGTCATTAGTCATTGGTCATTAATTATAGACCAAGGACTAATGAAAACTTTAATTTATAAATTTGGAATTGATTTATGCTAGGACAAATTAATGGTATAACTAGTAACCGTTCCTTCCGCTATGAAGTAGTCGGTCTGCGCCAAAGCGAAGAAACAGAAAAAGTCGCCTATCCCATTCGTTCGAGTGCTAGTGTGTTTTACACAGTGCCTGAGAACCGAATGAATCAGGAAATGCAGCGCATTACTCGCTTAGGTGGCAAAATAGTCAGCATTCAGGCATTGAACGCTGATACAACACATAGCAAACACAACCATGAATCCCAGTCTGGAGAACATTAAAGATTTGTCAGTGACAGTTGACAATGCCGACAGTGGATCTTTAACTGTAGAGCAGGCTCTAGCTAATCTTGAAAGTGCAGATTTAGGTCTGCGATTTTATGCTGCCTGGTGGTTGGGCAGGTTTCGTATAAATGAACCAGCTGCGGTTACAGCACTGATCAAAGCCTTAGAGGATGAAGCCGACAGGACACCAGAAGGCGGATATCCTCTGCGGCGAAACGCAGCTAGAGCATTAGGGAAACTTGGCGATCGCCAGGCAGTATCACCTCTGATTAAGTGTTTAGACTGCTCAGATTTTTATGTACGGGAAGCGGCGGTACAATCCTTAGAGATGCTGGGTGATCCGGTTTGTATTCCGGCGCTAATCAAGCTACTAGCAGTCGGCTTGCAGGGAGAGCAGCTCATATCACGGCCTGATTTATCTCAACCCTACGACGCCATCTTAGAAGCCTTGGGAACATTGAGGGCGACTGAATTTGCCCCTTTGGTAAAGGCATTCTTAGAACATCCGATTGAATTGGTGCAATATTCGGCTGCACGAGCCATGTATCAATTAACCCAAGAGCCACTTTATGGAGAACGGCTGGTACAAGCTCTGGTTGGAGAGAAATTGCAGTTGCGTCGAGCAGTGTTAGCAGATTTGGGAGCGATTGGATATCTACCCGCAGCAGATGCGATCGCACAGACTCTTGCTGAAAATAGTCTCAAGCTAATTTCTCTTAAAGGATTACTAGAACATCAAGTAAATCACATAACGCCAAGCACTTTCTCAGAAGGTGCAATTAAAGTGATGAATTTGATGGACTCGCTGTTGTAGTCATAAATTCTACATAATCGGTTGTTATTAATACGTTAAAACCAAATTTTTACTACAAATCAACCCCCAAGCTAACTGTAAAATCATGGCTAGGGGGTTTATGTATGATGTCAACTACGGATAGCTTAAGCTACAATTGGCTGACGACTCATTACTGAAGAAAAATTATTATGAATAACAGCGATCTGGCCCAAATATTGATCCGTGCTGTAGAAGAAGCAGATTCCTCGGATCGGTTATTAGACGCAGTTCAGGAGTTAGCAGCATCTGGTATGGAAGAAGGTGTTCCTACACTAATTGCAGCTTTGGGCTACAACAATCCAGGGGCAGCAGTGGCGGCGGTAGATGGGCTGATTGCGATCGGGGAAGCCGCAGTGCAGCCACTATTACAACTAATTGATGGCTACAACTATGGTGCTAGAGCCTGGGCTATTCGTGCCTTAGCGGGAATTGGCGATGTCCGGGCGCTCGATACCTTGTTAGAGGCAGCAAAGACCGATTTTTCTTTGAGTGTGCGGCGGGCAGCGGCTAGGGGATTAGGCACTTTGCGTTGGCAGCAAGTACCGCCTGAGAAACTAGAATCTACTCAAACTCAGGTATTAGAGGCGCTATTACTAATTTCTCAAGATCCAGAGTGGGTGGTGCGCTATGCAGCAGTGACAAGTTTAGAAACACTAGCCATCGCCATAGCAGCTACTTTACCCGATCAAGCGTCGCGGATTAAAAATCAACTTCAACACATGCTCGATACAGATGTTGATCTTGGAGTTCGCACCCGTGTCAAGTTTGCACAAGAAAAAATTCAGCCGCAACAGCTGCAACAACATCAAGAAGTCTTTGCACCTAAAATGAAACTACAAGATACTGAAGTAGCTCATCGTGGCGATAGCAGACGGTAAAAAATTCAAAATTTATAGCCGATTCTAATTGATGGAATACAAGTCTGTCGTAGAGTGCATAGCTGACTTTTCACAGTATCTGGAAAACCTCACTTTTATTTCTCTCTTTCAAAAGCAGAGAGACTTTGAATTTCTCCCTGGATATTGCCACGGGCACATGGTTCAGCGAACTCTGACATTAAAGGCGTAAAGTAGATATGCGATCGCTGTAAAAATCGTTCTAAAACCTGCTGACGACCTGTAATATAATCCGCCTCTGCCATCCAGCCATATTCCTGGCGAATGGCATGGGCGTATTCTCCATAGTGCACTTGGTTAGTAGCCAAAATCGCTAAATCGGCATCAAGTAGAACTTGGCTATCATAGTCATCTACCGCAGCTTGGTGGTCTTTAGTGTTCAGAATTATACGAGTGACAATAGTTATGGTACTTTCTGGAATACCCAAATTACTCAGCAGATCAAAAGCATAGTCTGCGCTTCGTTGTTCATTATCTTGAGCTTGAGTGTCGTATACTACATCATGAAACCAGGCAGCTAGTTGAACAGCAGCTAGATTGGTAGTGTAGCCTTGCAAAATCTCAATTGTTTTGAAAACGCGATCAATGTGTTTGAGTGTATGGTAATAGCGACCAGGGGTAGAGTAAGCTGCAATCAAATCATCAAAAGCTTTCTCAGCCGCTACCTGGTCAACACCAAAGGGTTGGAGTGTGTGTTGCCAGTTAGAAAATAAGATATGCGTGAGGTTTTCTGTAGGCATAAATGTAGTATTCACACTCTTAGTATGACTGAGCTAATCTCTTGTACTGCAACATCTGTCTAATCAAGTTAGAAATAGATCAACAAAAGGATAACACTTGTTATTGAATTGGGCATTGGGCATGGGAAAGAGGACTTGGGGACTCTTGAGAATTGGGGACAAGGAGAAAGACTTGTTGGAAGCTCTAAACTTTTGTCCCCTTGTCCCCTTGTTCCCCTGCTCCCCTGCTCTCACTCCCCACTCTCCACTCCCCACTAGATATATGAAAGCGTCAAAATAGAAGACACAGGCTTTGTACAAAAGCCTTGCCTTAATTAAGGAGTTTATATCAGTGGTATTACAAGTACAGACAAGCACCTACGAAGCTAAAACCCAAGAAATTGCTAAACAACTTCTAGCAGCAACGCAGGAAAATCGTTCGTTTTTTTCTTCCCTGCGGGATCAAATGCGCTGGGATGATAAATTACTAGCTTGGGCGATGAGTAATCCTGGGTTACGGGTGCAACTATTTCGGTTTATAGATACGCTACCTGCTTTACACAGTAAATCAGAAATTGCCTCACATTTACAAGAATATTTAGGAGATGAGTCTGTAGAATTACCGGCAGCTTTAAAGGGAATGCTAAACTTTGCTAATCCCGACTCAATGCCAGGACAAGTTGCTGCTACAACCGTTGGTACAGCCGTTGAAACTCTTGCTCATAAATATATTTCTGGGGAAAATATTAAACAAGTCATCAAAACAGTTGAACGACTGCGAAAAGAGAAAATGGCTTTCACCATCGATTTACTTGGTGAAGCAGTAATTACTGAACCCGAAGCGCAGTCTTATCTAGAACGCTATCTAGAATTAATGCAACAATTGGTGGAAGCATCGAAGAATTGGGCAGCTATCCCGGCTATTGATGAGGCTGATGGCGAAGCAATCCCAAAAGTTCAGGTTTCTGTTAAGTTAACGGCGTTTTATTCCCAATTTGACCCATTAGATGCTAAAGGTAGTGAAGAGCGAGTTAGCGATCGCATTCGGATTCTCTTACGTCGTGCTAAAGAATTGGGCGCGGCTGTCCATTTTGATATGGAACAGTATGCCTATAAAGACATAACTCTTAGCATCCTGAAAAAACTGCTCTTAGAAGAAGAGTTTCGGCAACGCACAGACATTGGGATAACTATTCAAGCATATCTGCGTGATAGTGAGCAAGATACTAAAGACGTAATTTCCTGGTTGAAAGAACGTGGTTGTCCCCTGACAATCCGCTTAGTAAAAGGCGCATATTGGGATCAAGAAACTATCAAAGCAGCACAGAAGCATTGGCCACAGCCAGTTTACAACGACAAAGCGGCAACTGATGCTAATTTTGAAACCATCACTCAGTTGTTGTTAGAAAATCATCAATATGTGTATTCTGCCATTGGTAGCCATAACGTGCGATCGCACTCTCGCGCCATTGCCATCGCTGAAAGTTTAAATGTCCCCCGCCGTCGCTTTGAATTGCAAGTCCTCTACGGCATGGGTGATAAAGTTGCCAAGGCATTGGTTGACAAGGGTTATCGAGTCAGAGTTTACTGTCCCTACGGTGAATTATTACCTGGAATGGCGTATTTAATTCGTCGATTGTTAGAAAATACAGCTAATAGTTCTTTTTTACGGCAAAATCTCGAAAATCGACCAATTGAAGAATTATTAGCGCCGCCAATTATTAAAGAAGAAAACTCTTTAACTCCTAACTCCTCACTCCTAACTCCTAACTCCATTCCCAACTCTCATTTCCTCGGTGCTGCTGATACCGATTATGCTGAAGAAGAGGTAAGAACAAAGATGGCGCAAGCTTTTCAAAGTGTTCGTCAACAACTTGGTAAAACTTATTTACCCCTAATTAATGGCGAGTATGTTAATCCACCGGAATTTGTTGATTCTCTCAATCCTTCTAATTTCAGTGAGGTAGTTGGTAAGGTTGGGTTGATTAGCGTTGAACAAGCAGAACAGGCGATGCAAGCAGCTAAAGCTGCTTTTCCTGGGTGGCGGAAAACACCAGCTAAACAACGCGCTGATATTTTGCGGAAAGCGGGTGATTTAATGGAACTCCGCCGCGCCGAACTTTCAGCTTGGATAGTGTTGGAAGTTGGGAAACCTGTTAAGGAAGCTGATGGAGAGGTTTCGGAAGCGATAGATTTCTGTCGGTACTACGCTGATGAGATAGAACGGTTAGATAAAGGTGTGAATTATGACATACCTGGCGAAACTAATCATTATATCTATCAACCACGCGGTATTGCTGTAGTGATTTCCCCTTGGAATTTTCCGCTAGCGATCGCTTGTGGAATGACTGTTGCAGCTTTGGTTTCAGGCAATTGTACTCTCCTAAAACCTGCGGAAACATCTTCTGTAATTGCGGCAAAACTCACAGAAATTTTGGTAGATGCTGGTTTTCCTAAAGGTGTATTTCAATACGTACCTGGCAAGGGTTCACAAGTCGGCGCTTATTTGGTAAATCATCCAGATACTCATGTAATCGCTTTTACGGGTTCCCAAGAAGTCGGCTGTAGAATTTACGCAGAGGCAGCAATCTTAAAACCCGGACAAAAGCACATGAAACGAGTGATTGCTGAAATGGGTGGCAAGAATGCAATTATTGTGGATGAAAGTGCTGATTTAGACCAAGCTGTTGTGGGCGTAGTGCAGTCGGCATTTGGTTACAGTGGACAAAAATGTTCTGCTGCTTCTAGGGTGATTGTGCTGCAACCGATTTATGATGCCTTTGTGCAACGGTTGGTAGAAGCGACAAAATCGTTGAATATTGGGGAAGCAGAGTTACCGAGTACACAAGTTGGGCCAGTGATTGATGCTAATGCCCGCGATCGCATCCGCGAGTATATTGAGAAGGGTAAGGCAGAAGCACAATTAGCCTTGGAATTGCCAGCACCCGAACAAGGATATTTTATCGGCCCTGTAATCTTTAGTGAAATATCGCCAAATGCGGTAATTTCCCAGGAAGAAATTTTTGGCCCTGTGCTGGCGGTAATTAGAGTCAAAGATTTCCAAGAAGCGTTAGCAGTCGCCAACGGGACAAACTTCGCCTTAACTGGAGGACTTTATTCTAGAACACCTTCGCACATTCAGCAGGCGCAGGAAGAGTTTGAAGTTGGGAATTTGTACATTAACCGCAATATTACAGGAGCGATCGTGGGGCGGCAACCCTTTGGTGGATTCAAACTTTCTGGAGTCGGTTCTAAAGCAGGCGGCCCTGATTACCTCTTGCAATTCCTCGAACCACGCGCGGTAACAGAAAATATTCAACGCCAAGGTTTTGCACCAATTGAAGGTGCTGAGTGAACTAATTCGTAATAATGCTCTCTACGAGACGCTAAAAGCGAACGCAATTACCTTTTGTAATGGAGATTTAACCGCGACACAAAACCTACTACCTGTCTTGTACCATTTCACTAAAATCCTGATACAAATTCTTTCCCCTCTGCTCCCCTGCTTGCCTAAATGTATCAACCTTAAAGTGAAACGGTATTGCTAGGAACTTATATCATGTCCGCTTAATTGCTTATTAAACTCGAATAACCTCACCCCGCCAAAGCTACGCTTTGTCTCCCTTCCCCGCAAGCGGGGAGGGATTGGGGATGGGGTGTAGTGACTATGATTAGCATAACTAATTGTGCGGACATGATATTAAACCCCCACCACTTGTTAAAGCTTGTAAGGTGGGTAATGCCCACCTTATATTACCCAAGGAGCAATCGTTTTTCGTGAAACCGATTTTTTAGATTTTGATGAAAAGTCTAAAATTGGCTTGATTATCTACTAGAATTTTCGCCAATTTCATCAGTACTTTCATTATTTTTCACCAAAATCATCAAACAGAAACAACTAGCAGCTAGCTTTATTAAGTTCATAGCTCCGCTTTTTAATACAATAAAAGCGCCTAATCCTATAAGAACAAAAGGTACAATATTATTACCATAGCGAGTTAATACATCGGCTATTACTTTGTAGTTAATTAATTTGTATGCCGCATAACACCATACTCCTAGCAGTAGAAAAAATAATCCAATAATTATCACAAAACTCTCTAAGTTACTGCTAGCAAATAACGGCACATAGACACTAATATTGTCACTACCATTTGCAACTGTAATGGCTGCTACGCTGTAAGTTTGAGGAGATAGGATAGTAATGTTTGATGCCTCAGATTCTTCAGTTGTAGCTACAACCTCCTCCGATGCATCTTCTTCTTTATTAACTAAGCTGCTGATACCTATAGCAATTGGTAGTAAACCAAGTAATCCAATCCAGTTTTTTGATAAAACTAACCCACCAAATAAACCCGAAAGGCTAAGAATTAACAAAACTGTAAAACCTAGAAACTGACCGACAACTACATGCCTACGGCGGAAGGTAGCATTTATTTGAGAAAAAAGCAACAATAGAATGACAATATCATCAATATTAGTGGCAATGAACGCAATTGTCCCAGTAGTAATTGCAGTAACTAACTCGTTCATATTTTAAGATAAACATAGATATGCTTTTATCTTGCAGGGAGCATCTCACTCTAGACATTTCTAGAAATTAAATATACATTATCCAGAACGCTTGTAGAGACGTAGCACTGCTGCCTCTCTACATTCTTTTTTACTAGATGTGTAATTGAATTGTGGTAATTCTTGTTTCAGGCCAAACTGCTGTAAGAAAAAGAGCTATCTGCAAAGATAAAATTTTCAAAGCCAGTTGTCAAAAGGGTAATCAGATTTCCATTGTTGTTGAAGGTAATGTTGGCAGGGTTTAGACTCTTGCCAGAAATAATACCAGATACACTAACTTCAGAACGCTTGAAAGCCTTCACATTAAGGGTGTCAAAACCACTCCCGCCATCAACAATTGCTGACCCGAATCCTTTGAAATAGTCATTTCCAGTCCCTAGTTCAAAGCGGATACCGCCACCAATAGTGACTTTTTGTTGAACTTTATCAATATGACTGGTAGCGATAACTTTGTCATTTCCATCGCCAGTTCTGATGATTCCTTGCCCATAAATGCCATAAGCAGTACCACCAATTGTGGTTGTTGCTTGTCCGGTGAGGATGTCATGGTCATTACCAGTATCAATGATGCCGTCATTGAAGATGCCATAGGCTAGGGTGTTTGCTTCCAAGCTGTTTGCAGAACCCTTAATCGTGTCCTTGTTTTCACCAGTTGTGATAACAGCTTTTTTAATGTTCTGGATACCGATGGTAGTAGTGCCTATGCTGCTTTTGCTCGGTTCTGTGATGATGGTGGCGTTTTCGATGTTCTTGTTCTGGCTGCTAATGCTAGTAGGGCTGATGCTCTGTGCAATGGGGATAGTGTCATCTTTAATAAGCTGGCCAGACCCAAGATTAATAAGCCCAGGTATAGGATAAATTGTATATTTGCCCCTGCTGCCGACAGTAGCAATACCAATGAGCGTATCTTCTCCTGTGCCAGTATTTAGTTTGCCACTGTTGCTGATACCGATTCCAGCACCGCCGTCGCCGTTTTCGCCATTGATAATGTAATCAGAAGTAGTGCCATAGGCAGAACCAGTACCACCAGTACCACCAGTACCAGTGCCACTGATAGTATCATTTCCGTCCCCTACATCAAAACTGCCACTGTTGCTGATGCCGATTCCAGCACCGCCATCGCCACTTTTGGTGCTGTAACTTAAAAAACCAACACCGATATAGGGGCTACCTTGGCGACCATTACCACCAGTACCAATGCCTGTGATAGTGTCATTTCCATGCCCTGCATCAAAACTACTACTGTTGCTGATACCGATTCCAGCACCGCCGTCGCCAGCTTTAGAAACATTAGAAACATCGCCTGCCTGATAGCCGTCCGTGACACCAATACCGCCAGTACCAATGCCTGTGATAGTGTCATTTCCATGCCCTGCATCAAAACTGCCACTGTTGCTGATGCCCGTTCTAGTAGCGCCTTTACCGTCTTTAACATCCTTTACAATACCCAGTATACGGATGCGAATGCTACTAGTAGCAATGCCTGTGATAGTATCATTTCCGTCCCCTGCATCAAAACTGCCACTGTTGCTGATGCCGATTGTAGTAGCGTTAGTACCAGTGATAGTGTCATTTCCGTTCCCTGCATCAAAACTGCCACTGTTGCTAATGCCAATTCCACTCCCTGCATTGAGACTACTACTGTTATTGATGCCAGTGCCTATAAATTTCAAGCCAGTGCCGATGCCAGTGATAATGTCACTTCCATCCCCTGCATTGAGAGTACCACTATTATTGATGCCGATGCCAGTAACAGGTTTCTTAGGCTTACCACCTGTGTTAGGCTTACCAGTACCAGTAATACTGTCGTTTCCTGAAAATGTACTAATCACACCTCCATTTAAAATATCAATACCAATCGCCACAGATGCATTTGACTCTTCTGCGACAATAGTATCGATACTAGAAGTCCCGATGAAATTAAATGGAACCGTAAGTCTAGGCATTGACAACTTTTCTCATTGAAAATAATTACTTTGTCATCTTAAAGCTTAGTTGTGTCAGAAGGTTAAAATAATTCGTAATGAAATGAGTTGGGAATTTAGATGCCAACTTTCTTATAAACCACCAAAAAATATAATTTGGTGGGGGATTTAAACTGAATTACCGATTAGTGAATTTGATATGGTGATAAATCATAAGTTCTAAAAATCCAGGATGAGTAAGATAGGTACAGCCTTCAGTGAAGGGATAATTGCCTTCATCGCCACTAACATAGATGACATCATTATATTGTTAATATTTTTTTCACAGGTAGATGTTAATTTTCGGCGACGGCATATCTTACTCGGTCAATATCTGGGTTTCACAGCCATTATCATCGCTAGCTTACCAGGATTTTTTGGTGGCTTAGTCGTACAGCGAGAATGGATAGGATTGCTGGGACTGCTACCAATAGTAATTGGAATTCAACAATTAGTATCTAGAAAAGAAGAAACTACAACAGTTCAGACAGTCAGTAGTGATTTTACGCAGTCTACACCTAGTAATCCTGTATTATCTTTTATTTTGAGTATTTTACACCCCCAAACCTATAAAGTAGCGGCAGTAACGATCGCTAATGGTGGTGACAATATTAGTATATATATCCCTTTATTCGCTGGTCACGATATTACCAGCTTGGGAGTTATTCTAAGTATATTTTTTATCATGGTAGGGGTTTGGTGTGCGATCGCTTATTTTTTAAGCCGTCAACCTACCATTGCTAATATTTTAAGTCGCTACGGCAAAGCTGTCGTACCTTTTGTATTAATTGGCTTGGGTCTGTTCATTATGTATGAGCGAGGTACATTCACTCTACTACCTTGGGTGAAAAGTTAATCAATGTTGGATGTTGGATGCTGGATTTGGGATTGAAAATCTAAAATTGGTTACACTTGATGAACTAATTTCCAACTCACCATCATTAAGATGGTATAAATTATAAACCGTAGTGGGCGTTGCGGAGCTACCTGGCAGATTTTAGCGCCTACTAACACCCCTGGAACAGAGCCTAGCCATATAGGTACTACCAGACTCCAATCAACTGTTCCCAGGCTGAGGTGGCCGAGGGCAGTAAACAGTAGTAAAATTGCTGCGTGTGAAATATCTGTACCTACCAACTTCCGTGCATCAAGCCGGAAAAACCCAATCAGCACCAGGGCAAACATTGAACCTGATGAGACACTAGTTAAACCAACTAAACAGCCTAAAATTGCTCCCAAAGTGATTGTTATACACCTACCAGAGTTAGTTTCTAAGTCTAATTTTGGCAGTTCAGGTAAATTAAATTTGGGGAAAAAAGTTAATAGTAGCAATTGCACTAGTGCTAATACTGTGACTAGCAAAATCATCACACCAAGCAAACGCAGCAAGATGTTATCCAGGCTATATTCACCTGTACGTTTAAGAAAGTGCAAAATCCCCACGCCGAACAGTGAGCCTGGAACACTCCCAAAAGCCAGCCATTTAACAACTGTTGTGTCAAGGGTTTTCTGTTCCCAATGCTTGACGCTACCAACAATTTTCATCAATGTGGCAGCTACAACATCAGAACTTACAGCGATAGAAGGCGGAACCTGAAAAACAAAAATCAACATTGGGGTGATGAGAGAGGCTCCACCAATTCCCGTCAAACCAACTATGATGCCAACAAAAAAGCTCAAGAACGGTAGTAATAAATATTCCATACTCTTCGGGGGTTTCAACAATCAGTTATGAGTTATCAAAGTCCTGTTGAGTCTCCCACTTCTATTAAGTGAGCAACATAGGGTTTAAATCTCCAAACAAAGCCTTAATAACTGTTCACTGACTTAACTAGGAGCAGCTATAACTGAAAATCAGCTAAAGCTTCACTGCGAAAGAGCAGTAATTGTGCCAAACTATAGCCCAGTCGTATATAGAGCTAGTGATGGCAAGTTACTGTGTTTCTCTAGGGATGAGTTACACAAAGTTTATCCAGCTAAAAGTTAGAGCAGAGGATTCCTGGACAACTTAAAACCTGGCTGGAAGTTTTTGGTAGCATGAGAACTGGCACTTAGCTGAAACAGGCTGTGATAACTGCTTATGGGTCAGTTGCTCTGCTAAATTCAACTTATAACTGGTTTTTTGCGGTTTTACATGTAAAAGCCGGTAAGGCGATGCACTTACCGTATTTTACTTGTAAGCATGAGCAAACGTCCAGCGTATTTGTGTTGTATCTTGCGAAATATCTGGATAAAGAGGGAATGGGGAGTGGGGAGTGGGGAGCAGGGGGACAAGGGGACAAGGGGACAAGGTAACAAAAGTTTAGAGCTTCCAACAAGTCTTTCCCCTTGTCCCCAATTCTCAAGAGTCCCCAAGTCCTCTTTCCCATGCCCAATGCGTAGTTAATAACTCAGTACTGAAAAATACTTGACTTTAAAGGACTTATCGCGCTAAGTTAAAACAAACCATTCGGTCGGTAATATTTTATTTACAGCAATTTTCAATTTAATTCCCACTTCTCATAGTCCATTCATCTAGAAATCGCTGTAATGTCCAAAGGCGAAGAGACAAAAAGCAGAATTCTCCACCAAGCAGCCGAACTGTTTAACCAACAGGGATATGCAGGCTCATCAATGTCAGACATCATGCGTGTGACGGGATTGCAGAAAGGAGGAATTTACAATCACTTCCAAAGCAAAGATGATCTCGCGTTACAAGCTTTTGACTTTGCGATCGCTCGTATCCATCAGCATACTAGATTAGCATTACGAAGCAAACGCCACGCTGTAGAACGTCTACAAGCAATCATTGGCATATTTAGTACCTTTACAGAAAATCCACCTATCAAGGGAGGATGTCCACTTCTGAATACTGCTGTGGAGAGTGATGATGCTCATCCGGCGTTGCGGGAACGCGCTCAACAAGCGATGAATTCTTGGCTGCATCTGATTCGTCGAATTGTTGAAACGGGAATTAAAAAGGGTGAAGTTCGCCCTGAAGTTAGTGTTGATGAAATCGCTACTATCATAATTGCAACATTGGAAGGAGCAGTAATGATGAGCAAGCTTTATGGAGATTCAATTCACATGCACAGGGTCATTAATCACTTGAATGAATATTTAGAGACTCACCTAATAATGTATGCCAAAAATTAAGGTATAGAAAATAATGCTGCTAAATAATAACTTGCATAGACCATTAGAAGTAATATTAGAAATTCCTGTAAAAACATACGACATTGATTTTATGGGAATCGTCAGTAATATTGTTTATATCAGATGGCTAGAGGATTTACGTTTAAAGTTTTTAGATGAACACTGGCAACTCAATCAACAAATGGAGCAAGGATATGCGCCTGTTTTAGCTGGAACTGAAATTGAATATAAACGTCCGATAAAGATTATCGATCAAGTAATTGGACGTTTATGGTTGAGTAATTTAGGACGGTTAAAGTGGACTGTACAAGCGGAGATTTTATCTAACAATAAGTTAGCAGCAGTAGCTACCCAAAAAGGCGCTTTTGTTAGTTTACAAAATAGTCGTCCTATTCCTATTCCAGAGGAATTACAGAATAAATATTTCGAGCATCAAAAAGAGAATTTGAAAGACTCTTTATAAAGTAATACGCTTGAGTTATACCAATTTTGCATGAAGATGCGCTCAACCATATTTAAGTACAAGAAAGAAAAACGAACCACAAAGGACGCATAGACACGAAGTGGCTTCCCGCAGGGTAGGACACAAAAAAAGAAAGAATTTAAGAGGGTTTGGCGCAGCCTCACAAAGAAATGGTATTAAGACTTTATCCTCCCTAACCCTCCTTAAAAAGGAGGGAACTAGAGCAAGCCTTTTTAAGGTAATACAATAAAATTCTAGTTCGTAGTGAGCGATGAATAGCTCATAGGATTTATCAGGACTAAAATCCTTACTACAAACTTCAATTTATTTGCGTCTAGCTGTTGAAACGATGAGGGCTATTTTCAAACACACCAATTTACTTAGCACTATTCAATATACTTTCGATATCTGCTAGCTGCACCACTCCTGAAAAATTTGGACTATTAATTACAAAAAAAGGTGTGCCAGAAACAGCCAATTTCTCAGCTAGTTGAATATCTTTTGTAATTGCGGTATTAGCAAGAGTCAGGTCGCGTTTAAATTTACCCAAATCTAGGTTGAGCTTTTTAGCAATATCTAAATATAATGCCTTACCTAGTTGCTTTTGATTAGTAAATAGCGCATCATGATATTCCCAGAATTTGCCTTGCTGATATGCCGCCCAAGCTGCTGTTGCAGCTGGTAATGCTTCAGCATGAATTGAAACTAATGGTAAATTCTTATAAACTAATCTTATCTTATCTGGATATTTTGCTAACAATTCTTTCAATGTTTTATGCGCCTCAGCACAGTAAGGACATTGAAAATCTGAAAATTCTATTAGCAAAGTTTTTGATTTAGTTGAACCTGTAGTGGGAGAGTCACCAATCACGGTTTGAGGATTTGTCTTTAAATCCTGTAAAAATCCTTGCTGTTCTTGCTTGACTTTCTGTTGTTGTAGCTGTTGATAGGCTTGAACAGATTCGATAATTGCCTCTGGATGGTCACGGATAACTTGTAATACTTGCTGTTCAAATTGTGGATCAATGCGGCTAGCAGCTTGTGCAGGAAATGACCAGGTAACAACCAAAACTAGTAAACTTATTGCTGTCCAAGTACGTAGATACTGAAATAAGAGAGTAAAACAATCAAAGAATGTACGCATACAAAAACTCATAAATATTTTTTGTTTCAGCTATAGACACGCATTCGCTTCTACTTAAGAGTAATATCATGTCCGCTTGATTACTTATTAAACCTTAAGAACCCCACCCCGCCTCCGGGGAGAGGTTAGGGGTGGGGTATAACTAATTACGCGAACTTGATATAAGCTTCAATTTAAAAAGAGCCAGCAATCATCCCAGCAAGTAAAATAAAACCAATCCAGACGTTTTGGCGGAACATTTGACCATAAACAGGATTAGGTAAGTCTCGCTGTGTTAATCGCACAGATTGCCAAACCCATCCGATAGTAGCAACTGCAAGGCTAATCCAGAAGGCTAAGTGCAGATGTATGAGTACACCCAACCAAGCCAATAACAAGATTGTGCCAGCAAAGAAAATTCCAATAGCTACAGGGGCATAATTCCCAAAAAAGAGGGCGCTAGAATTAATACCAATGCGGCGATCGTCTTCCTTGTCGCTCATAGCATAAACTGTATCAAATCCCAATGTCCATAGTACAGTCGCGCCCCAAAGTAACCAAGTTGCTTGGGAAATGGTTTGTGTGACTGCACTCCAGCTAATCAACACGCCGAAACCCCAAGCAATTGAAAGTACCAGTTGCGGTACAGGAAACACCCGCTTTGCACCTGGATAAAGCAAAATTACCGGCACTGCTGCCACGCATAACCAGAAACTCAGGGGGTTAAGATAAAATGCCAAAATAGCTGCACATGCTAGGGAGACGATCGCAACTACAATGCCAACTTTCACGGATAAGGCGCGAGAAGCGAGAGGGCGATCGCGTGTTCTCTCCACTTCTGGATCTATATCCCGATCCCACAAATCATTGACTACACATCCGGCGGCACTCGTAGCCAGAGTACCTAATATAATCACACCAACCAGAGGTAAAGGCGGTTTCCCAGAAGCTGCCAAAAAAACAGCCCAAAGGGCAGGAATCATTAAAATTAACCGTCCTTCTGGTTTATGCCAGCGCAAAAGCCGGACAATTACAAGCCAAACTGGTTTCTGGGGGCGTTCTGGCGTCCTTAACATAAGAATGGAGAGTGGGGAGTGGGGAATGGGGAGTAGGGTATAGGGAGTGCAAAGAGGGCATTGTTTATTTGGGATTGCCTATTAAGAAAACTTTTCTCTAGTTCCTATTCTCTATTCCCTAATTTACACTTCTTTACATCTATAGAATAACGTTATTTGTTATTTGTAAAAACATAACCTCAAGTGGCAACTTTAAATATTTTTAAATAGTCACTAGGTTAGGAGCAGTAGGGTGCATATACTTAGCTCAGTTACCCTCGATCAAAGATGAAGTGTGCTGAGTACTTATTACTCACTACTTAGTTTGAGCTAGTACAGGTCGGCGGAAATAAACCTACTATTTCATTACAGCCAGAAAGCCCAAAATTAAAGCTTTTTGACTTTTAAATGGGTGACTTCCGCCTTTCGGTACTAATGTGTTGCAACAAATATCAGTGCTAGCTACCCCGACATACCACCGTTTGCCATTATTTCTTATAAAGAGAGAAACTAGATGCTGAATTTAGCTTCTAGCTGGGAGAGTGCTCCAACTCAACCACCTAAGCAAGACCGGATTATTGCTGCCATTGACATGGGAACAAATTCTCTACACATGGTAGTAGTCAAGATTGATCCCACATTACCAGCTTTCAGCATTATCGCTAGAGAAAAAGAAACTGTCAGACTAGGCGATCGCAATCTTAAGACTGGGGAACTAAAACCAGAGATCATTGAAAAAGCGATCGCAGCCTTAGGACGCTTTCAAGAAGTTGCCAAAACTATCAATGCTGAAAGTACCATTGCTGTGGCAACTAGCGCTGTGCGAGAAGCACCCAATGGTAAAGATTTTTTGCACAGAGTAAAAACGGAATTGGGTTTAAGCGTTGACTTGATTTCTGGTCAAGAAGAAGCGCGACGAATCTACCTTGGTGTGCTGTCGGGGATGGAATTTAACAACCAACCCCACATGATTATTGATATTGGCGGTGGTTCCACAGAGTTAATTTTGGGCGATAGTCACCAAGCACGCACTCTCACCAGTACCAAAGTTGGTGCAGTGCGACTAACTAGCGAGTTAATCAACACCGACCCCATCAGCAACACTGAGTTTCAATACCTGCAAGCCTACGCACGCGGGATGTTAGAACGTTCTGTGGATGAGGTACTAGCAAATTTAGAGTCTGGGGAGTCTCCCCGTTTGGTGGGTACGGCTGGCACAATTGAAACACTGGCGATGATTCATGCACGAGAAAAATCGGATGTTATTCCTTCGATTCTTAATGGCTACCAGTTCAGTCTTAAAGACTTGCAAGAGTTGGTAAATCGCTTGCGGAAACTGAGTTACTCAGAAAGAGCTGCAATTCCTGGTATGCCAGAGAAGCGGGCTGAAGTTATACTCGCTGGTGCAGTCATAATACAGGAAGCAATGACCCTTTTGGGTACGGAATCGGTTACAGTTTGTGAGCGTTCACTGCGAGAAGGTGTAATCGTAGACTGGATGCTAACCCACGGTTTAATTGAAGATAAGCTGCGCTACCAAAGTTCAGTTCGGGAACGGAATGTTTTAAAACTTGCTAATAAATACCACGTCAATTTAGAATATAGCGATCGCGTGGCAAAATTTGCCGAGAGTTTATTTGACCAAACTCAAGGTACGTTACACCACTGGGGATCAGACGAGCGACAATTGCTGTGGGCAGCTGCGATATTACACAATTGCGGTCATTATGTCAGCCATTCGTCTCACCACAAGCACTCTTACTATCTAATTCGCAATGGTGAATTACTCGGTTATACAGAAACTGAGATTGAAATCATAGCCAATTTAGCGCGTTATCATCGCAAATCGCCGCCTAAGAAAAAACATGAAAATTCCCAGATTTTGCTGAATAAACACCAGCGACATATGGTCAGTCAATTGAGTGCAATTTTAAGATTAGCTGTAGCATTAGATAGGCGACAAATTGGTGCGATCGCGCAAGTCCAATGTGAGTATTATGAACAATTTCAGCAGGTGAATTTACTGATTTTTCCATCTCAACCTGATGATGATTGTGCATTAGAACTTTGGAGCTTAGACTATAAAAAAGGAGTATTTGAGGAAGAATTTGGAGTGAAATTAGTAGCGACTTTAGAAAAGTCTAGCGTTGCTAAATTGTCCTAGAAAGTAAGGTGCGTTAACGCAGTTTAACGCGCCCGCTTAATGTATAAACGCACATATATGCGCTATTACAAATCATATCTAATTTATGCATTTGCTTTCAAAATAACATTTAAATTTTCATCCTACTTAAGGATG
Source organism: Nostoc sp. ChiVER01 (assembly GCF_034531155.1). Classification (NCBI taxonomy): domain Bacteria; kingdom Bacillati; phylum Cyanobacteriota; class Cyanophyceae; order Nostocales; family Nostocaceae; genus Nostoc; species Nostoc sp. ChiVER01. The sequence goes on from NZ_JAVRBS010000036.1 coordinate 46,800, forward strand.
AATAAATAAACTACCTAAAGAAATAGTTCAAAAACAAAAATTAGACTTAAAATGATATATATAGTTAATAGTCTATTTACTTTAGGTTATGTTGCTATTGGATATCTAAGCTGGGAAAACTTAGATATCCTTATATAAAATTTTAATTAAACAAGTAAATTGTTCAGTTTTATGCAGTGAAGAATACTCAGACTTGAGCATACAGCTTGTGTTACATTATTGTAATAATTCCTCAGCTTTGAGAGGTATGATCGATATCAAAGCTTGAGGTAAAAAACTCTGATGAATTTATCTGTGACAGCTTCCCCGGCTAAAATAGTTAAAAACTAAAGAATGGTTGAAAATTATAATGATTATCATTGCCATCTAAATGAATATTTAATTTATTGAAAGCTTTCTCTTATAGTGGTTTTGGTAATTTCTACTCTGATTCAGGCTCGTCAATAAGTTAAAAAGCTGGTTTTTACCCCACCCTAACCCTTACTACAAACTTTTCATTACTAGTTTAGATATTGTATTACTGCTGTTCACGCAAAAAGTTCTTTAACCACCTAATTACTTCGCTTGTTGTTTGCTCATTTGCCATTTTGAGACATTGCTGCACAATTCCTGTGACGTTAGGAAAGTAGTTGCTTTCTGTAAGCACATAACTTTCTTCCTGGAATCGATAAATTAATAACTGATTACTCTTTAATATCCAAACTTCTGGCACTCGATAAGGCAAAAAATCATTAACGTCGGTGTAGCTTGTCACATCTATTTCAATTGCTAAATCTGGTGGTGGATCTGACTCCCAATTAATTCTTTTTTTGCCTACTACTGCTCTGCAATTTTCAATGTAAAAGCAAAAGTCTGGTTCAATGCCACTAATTTCTGGCAAGCTCATGGTGATAGGCGTAAATGACTCGTATATGCGGTTTAAGTGGTCAAGTAGAGCTATTACTATCAATGCCAACAAACTCGCATCTCTTCCATGCTCTGGTAGCGGTGCCATTAGTAAAATCTCTCCTCTTCGATATTTAATGCGAGGCGAGGAGCGATCGCCTAGTTGCTGACTCAATACTTGATAGTCTTTCCAGTCTCCCAAAAGCTTCAACACTGCGCCAGGTGGTAACTCGATTCTTTCTGGTGTAATTACGGTATCCATAATTAGCTCGCATTATTTACATCGAAGATAGGCGATCGCAGAATTCATGAACTCAATGAACAGATTCTTATATCAAAGGCTTTTGCTGACAAATACAAAGCCACGGCTCTTATTTACTGAGGAATCAGTTGTAAGCATTGCTTTCCATAAATCTGCTGTTTTTACCCATACTGGTGGATATTTGTAACGAGAAACATCAAGAATTAAAAATCTATCTGTTTGCTCATTATATGCTCCTAAAGGAGAAATATGTCCACCTGTTTCTTGACCTATTTCTTTGCGTAAATAGTTTACTAAAACAAAGTTTCGCGGTTGTTTTAAATTTTCTGCCGCTTGTTTGCGGAACTGCTCTAAACTAGTGTCGGCAGCGTGGTAAACATTAACTTTAACGCCATAGCTGGCTAGTAATTGCCCTAACTGATCTAAAGTCATACCTTGGCGAGACACAACTTCAGGAGTTAGCACTTTTTTTGTATTATCATTACTAAAAAAGTTTTCTTGAGTAAATATTCGATATGGCTTGTACTGCGGTGCTTCTGGTGCCGGAATTTGTAAACTATTCAGTACCATAACCATACTTGCAACACCACAATATGCCTGATTATTTTGAGTGGTGAATTGTATACTCAGTGGAAAAAAATCTTCATTTGATTTACTCTGAAGCAATAATTTTTCCCCTTCAGGCGTATTAAAACCTACTAAGTTAGAGGAAAGCGGTAATGTTTGGGAAAGAACGCTTCCACTAGAGATACATAATCCAATAGTTAAAGCTTTGAAAAATGTTTTACTTATTTTTCGTAACATAGCATTTATAAGTACTGTAAAATTTTCAAATCAGATCATATCAATGATCTCACGCCAAGATTCTAAATAAGTATAAAATTTTAGGAGAAATAGTATAAAAATGCTTACTGTTGCTAAACCCAAGCGAGTTGCGCTGGCAATCTTTTCTTTTAGTGTCTTGCTTTACAGTCAAGTCGCCTCAGCTGCCTTAACTTTACCTCTACGCAGCAAAAAGGGAATGGTGGTTTCGGCCCATCCCTTAGCAAGTGAAGCGGGAATTTTGATGTTACGCAAAGGTGGTAATGCAGTGGATGCAGCTGTCGCTACAACCTTTGCAATCTCAGTAGTTGAACCTTTTTCAGCCGGAATCGGCGGCGGCGGATTTTTGCTGATGCATTCTGAGAAAACTGGCGAGATGAAAGCGTTAGATTTCCGCGAACGCGCACCCCTGAAAGCTACAAGAAATATGTATCTAGATGCAAAAGGAAAGGTGCGTCCCAATGCAAGTATTAATGGTTATTTGGCAGTAGGCACACCAGGAACGGTGGCGGGACTTTATGAACTGCATCGTCGCTATGGTAAGCTTCCTTGGCAAGAGGTAATGAAACCTGCGATCGCACTCGCTAATGGCTTTGTCCTCAGTCCTCAAATTACTTGGCGTTCCCTCCCAGAATACGAAAACCGCAAGGAAGCAATTCTCAAAAATCCAGCAGCGCGAGAAATTTTTACTCGCAACGGTGAGTTTTATCAACCAGGAGAGAAGCTGGTGCAGCGTGATTTGGCACGAACTTTAGCAGAAATTGCCAAAAATCCCCAAAGTTTTTACACCGGAAGTATTGCTCGGGCGATCGCTTCTGATATGGTAAAAAATGGTGGTTTGATTACTCTAGAAGACCTCAAAGCCTACAAACCAATCTGGCGGACTCCTGTTTGTAGCAATTTTCGTAAAGCTAAAATTTGCTCAATGCCACCACCGTCATCAGGAGGCGTTCATCTATTGCAGATTTTAAATATTATTGGTGACACTGATTTGAAATCTTTGGGATGGCATCATCCCGATGCAATACATTTAATGGTTGAAGCAATGAAGATTGCTTACGCCGATCGCTCAGAATATTTAGGCGATCCTGATTTTGTTAAAGTTCCTGTGCAAGAACTGCTTAGTCCAGGTTACGCCAAAAAACGCCGTCAAGAAATTAATATGCAAGTGGCTAGACCTTCGACCGAAGTCAAGCCAGTAGATAAAGAGACACTACAACGTTTTAGTCAAGCTAATAATCAGAAATCAGCAAATAATATCATCCCATCATCGCTTCAGTCTCTACAAACGAACACAAGCCGCCATGAATCTACTGAAACCAGCCATCTTACGGTTGTGGATGAAGAACGCAACGCCGTAAGTCTGACTTTCACGATTAACCTTGGTTTTGGTGCTGGTGTCGTGACACCGGGAACTGGGATTGTCCTCAACAATGAAATGGATGACTTTGCTTCTGCGCCAGGAGTGCCTAATGCCTTTGGTTTGGTTGGTAACGATGCCAATGCGATCGCACCTCGTAAGACTCCCTTATCCAGCATGACTCCGACAATTGTCACAGAAAATGGTCATTTCCGCATGGCAGCAGGTGCGCCTGGTGGTAGCACTATCATCACCCAGGTTTTGCAAGTGATCCTAAATGTGCTGGAGTACAACATGGATGTTGGTGCGGCTGTTTCTGTTCCACGCATACATCATCAATGGCTTCCAGATCAGTTGCGCGTCGAATCCTGGGGTTTGGATGCTCTCACTGTAGAAGACTTACGCCGTCGGGGACACAAAATAAAAGAAACTATTCCTTGGGGTAATGGTAATGCGATCGCTGCAACATCTGATGGAACTCTAGAAGGGGCCGCTGATCCTCGCGGTGAAGGTTCTCCCAGAGGTTTGTGAGCGAGTCAGAGACTAAGAAGACGCAGAGACACTAAAAATAGTAAATGATCAATGACTATTGATTTTGGGCTGTTGATTCTACATAGCTGCTGCTGCCAAACTCATTTGCCCGTGCGCTAGGTACTAGTGTCCAACCTGCTTTGAGAAGTTTTTGATAAGTTGCCCAACCTTTAGATCCACCTGGTATTTGATAATCTGGGACTGTAAAACCTCTAAAAGCTGTGTAAGGACGCCAAGGTTGATTAGGTTCTGTCTGCAAATACAAAATTTTCTCTCCGTCACCACCAGACTTAGGTAACCAGCACATTTGTCGATGCATTGCAAACTCCTTGTTCTTTTAGGTAATATGCATAATAGCAGATTTTTGTCAAGCTAATTATCACCCTTGTGGGATACTTTTTTGTCTAACACTTTAGACAAAGTGTAATTAAGTTCTATCCATTTCAAGATAGTTACTTAACAAGCGATAACTTGGAATACATCTGCTAGAACACTAAGATAAACAGCTTTGCCTCACCTTATTTATCGGGTGAGATTTTTCTAATGTATCCGCGTTTTTTGGGATTGGGTGTAACAATCACTACTATTTTCGCTGGAGTTCGCAATTAGACGATTTATTTTTCTGATTATATACATAAAGACTATTGCCAATCTCGGAAATTACTTATAAAACTAGATAAGTCTGTATGGTAAAACCATGTATATTTAGTTTTGCCAAAAGTGTGGAACAACCAATGCATAAGCTATTGGGTGATTTGACGTTTCGTCACATAGCTTGATTTTTTAACTTTATATGCACACTCTCTCTTCGTCCTCTTTTTTGGACAAAGGTATTGGATATCACTAGTATAAATTTTAAGGAAATATTGGATTTAAGATGAAAACCATCGATAAATATATAATTAAAAAACAAATTAAACTAGCTAAACACCCACTTTTCATCCAAATTTCTAAAGAAAATTCTTTAGAAAATATGAGATTGTTGGCTCAATACTTGAGCTTCTGGGTTATGTCTTTTCAAGACATAATCCGAATAAACGAGATGCAAATTACTGATAGTAAAATCCGTAAAATTGCTCATCATCATTTAGTCGAGGACATGGGGCACGAGCAATGGTTTTTAAGCGATCTTCAAGAGATGAAAGTTGAAGAGCCGAATCTTAAACTGCTATATAGCCGGGATTATGTTTTCACCCGTGATGCAACTTATGCCATAATATCGGAGGTTTTTCGAGCAAGTAGTGATGTTGAAAGAGTTGCTCTGATAATGAGTCTTGAGTCTACAGGTCACATCTTTTTTCAGTACACTGCAAGCTTGGTGAAACAAGTCGGTTATTCTAATAAACTCAAGTACTTCTCAATACATCATTTAGATGTTGAAAAGAATCACGAACTTTTTGAGCAGGAAATGCAAAAATTTTTAAATAGTATTCATCTTTCTGAAGATGAAGAAGAAAAAATTTGTGGCATCGTTAACCGTGTGTATCAAGCTTTCACAATTATGTTTGATGGCTTTAAGCTTTTATTGAGCAAACAAAGCCAGGTTAAAGCTTTGTTAAGTTAATAAGTAATTTAGAACTTTTGCTACCGACAAGAGGACTTTTCATTAAACCGGAGTTGCAGTTGCGCCTAGCGCAACCGCTATCTCCTAGTGTACCTTCGCATTCAATAAGAAATTGGTCTTTGATAACATGTAATTTGGGTTATCAGAAAGAGGGAGCATACAACTTATCGCCGACAATCTGGCGAATTGTCTCTACTAGTTGAGTATATGCAAAGTCAGATAAAACTGGTTTTGCTCCTTGCAAGTTAATTGGTTGATCTAAATCAATCCATGACTTGCAACCGCCGTATTTAGGGTGATAGGGAATTTCTTGTTGGGGTAGTTTATATGTCCGTAAGAGGAGAATATAAAGCGGCTGGCGTGCTTTCCATTTGAGGCGATCGCTAATAAAATGCTCGTTCCAAATATGGAAGGGAAGCAATGTGTTGACAATAGACTCATCGCTAACTGGCAAAATATCTGTAATTTCAGCCCAACTACCGATGGGTACTTTCTCTGGATGCCAACCTGATGTAACTGGATAAACACGATTAGCATACTCAGCTTTCAGCATGAAAGCTTGTTGATGTTCATAAGTAGGGTAAAGCAAAATTTGCTTGTGGGCAACTTGGAAATGTCCATTTCGTTCATGGATACCGCCTTTGCGAAGCAACATAATTGTTTCGCCACTTTCCAAGGCATTTATGGCGACTGCCCATTCTTTGAGAGCATGAAAAGTTGTAGTCAATTCCATCAGTATCTACTGTAACTCTGGTTTAATTTCAAGCTAAGACCGATAACGTGTGAAACTATCTAGGGGAATGAATTAGAAAGCAAGCAGTTATGGAAAAGCGAACACTAGGTACTTCTGAAGTCCAAATCACACCCATCCTTATGGGAACTTGGCAAGCTGGTAAAAGAATGTGGGTGGGAGTTGAAGATGCTGACTCAATTAAAACGATTCGAGCCGCTTATGAAGCTGGTATAACGACAATTGATACTGCTGAAGCTTATGGTCAAGGACACTCTGAGCAAATTGTCGCTGAAGCTTTATCTGATGTACGCGATCGTGTGGAGTATGCCACAAAAGTTTTTGCTAACCATCTAAAGTATGAACAAGTCATTGAAGCTTGCGATCATTCCTTAACGAACCTGAAAACTGATTACATTGATCTTTACCAAATACATTGGCCCTCCGGTGCTTTCAATAGTGAAATAGTACCTATTGAGGAAACTATGAGCGCTCTTAACCTGCTCAAAGAACAAGGTAAAATTCGAGCTATTGGTGTTTCCAATTTTTCCCACGCCCAGTTGGCAGAAGCAGCAAGTTATGGACGTATTGATAGTTTACAACCACCCTATTCTTTATTCTGGAGACAGGTAGAACAAGATGTATTGCCCTATTGTATCGAAAATAATATTTCTATCCTTGCTTATTCGTCTTTAGCACAGGGGTTGTTAACAGGTAAATTTGCTCATGGTCATAAATTTGACCCAGCAGATAACCGTGCTAAAAATAAACTGTTTCAAGGCGAAAACTTTGAACGTGCTCAACAGGCGCTACAACAACTTCGTCCCATAGCCCTTCTTCATAATTGTACACTTGCTCAGTTAGCTTTAGCCTGGTTAATTGCTCAACCTCAAACAAATGCTATTGCCGGGGCGCGTTATCCCGAACAAGCACAAGACAACGCATTAGCCGCTCAAATTAAGCTTTCCGCCGCCCAATTGGCAGAAATTGATGCCATTGGACGTATTGTTACCGACAATCTGGATAACAGTCCAATTATGTGGAATTGGTAACAATGCAGTTTGGTTAGTCATGCTTATCTCTCCAAGATCCCCTCAAATCTCTTAAAAAGATAGTCGGGGATCAAATCTCTAAAGCTAAATTGCAAAATCTAACAAAACGTCAACTTTAGTAAACTAGGGGTTGCAACTCACAAATTAAGTGATAAATTAAATACTAGGACACGAAAAGAAAAAACCAAACTCAAAGGGTAAATGACTTAGTGTCCCCTGTCATCAACCCAAGCAAATTTCAGCATATCAAATGAAGTGGTAAAAAGCCGAATATAGAAGGCAAACCCAAATCCTATAGCGGAAAAAGGCAATAATGCTGAGTTTGTTCGTCGTTTAGTCAACCTTAGTTATTAAGTTTCAATTACTTAACTTAGTTTAACAATTTGAACCCTGTAAACTCGATAAAACCTGGTCAACCTCGACCAGGTTTTTGGCATTTTATTGTCAGAGCTACGGCATGAGCAATGGATGCAATACCGTTTCACTTTAAGGTTTATACATTTAGGCGAGCAAGGGAGCAGAGGGGAAAGAATTTGTATCAGGATTTTAGTGAAATGGTACAAATGGTAACATTACCCTGGTAGTCTAAATACCTACAGTTAATCCTGTGCGTTCCTGGTTATTAGTTACCTCTGTCATGCTTATGGCTATAAAAACTAGCGTTTTTGGCGCGAATTCTGTAAAAGCTAAAAAGCAAAAGCATCCAGGGCATTGGCAAAAAACCACACTGGCTCAGTTTTTCCGCTTGCCTTTGTACTTCCTAATAGCTCTGCTATGGATTCTTGGTTCACTCGTACTAGCAAGAGTTCCTAGCTCAATTAATTTATCATCTCAACTACCAATTCATAATCTTACGTCGCTGGCTGTAGTCACTGACCCAGCCTCACTAATAGAGCAGGGCAAAGTTTTATACAATAGCGGAAACTTTACCAAGGCGGTAGAACTGTTACAACAGGCTGTTAAAGTATATAAGCAGCAAGGGGAGAGTATCAGACTGGCAGCAACACTAGTCCAAGCGCAACTAAATTACTTGGGAATACTCATTGAAGATCAACGAACTTATATGTTGATTGGGAATTGGTTGTAATTTGGAGATAAGCTAAATGAGCCGTTTTTTTGTCGCCCTTTTACCACCACAAGACATTCAAGACTACGCCAGTCAGATTAAGCAATACTTCGCCGATCGCTATGCTAGTAGCGGGGCGCTAAAATCTCCGCCTCATATTACCCTGCAACCACCTTTTGAATGGGCAGATGATAACTTGCCACTACTAGAAGCATCTTTGAAGGAATTTGCTAGTAGACAACAGCCAGTAGCAATTACCCTCAAGGGATTTGATGCCTTTGTACCTCGTGTTATATACATTAATGTAGTTAAAAGCCAAGAGCTTTTGACTTTGCAAGCTGATTTAATGACTTATACAGAAAGCAACTTGGGAATCGTTGACAAGGTTTCTAAAACTCGCCCTTTTGCTCCCCATATAACGGTTGCATTTCGAGATTTAACAAAGCAAAACTTTAGAGTTGCTTGGCCAGAATTTGAAAAGCGTCAGTTGCATTTTGAGTTTACTGCCGACAAATTAACATTACTGCTTCACGACGGTAAGCGATGGAATATTAAATCGGAGTTTGGTTTTCTCAGCAATGAGTAACTTCTAAAGTGTATAGTTACATTACTTTTACTTTAGCTTTGCCTGCGAGTCATAGCCATCACCACGTTAACCATAAGCTCCGGCAAATCCCCCAAAGTTGGTAAAATGTCTTCTGCGGAACAAACCAGTGGCAGATCATCTCCAAGCCATACCCAAATCTGTTGACGAGTTATATCTATTAGCCAAGCCAATTGCGTTCCGTTGCTAAGACAATGGAGAATTTTGTTTTGCAAGTCTAGGGTACTTTGGTCAGGAGAGCGAATTTCAATTAACCAGTCAGGCGCTCCCTCTAGAGGGCCATCTTTATCGTCAAGGCGATCGCAAGCTATAACGGAAATATCTGGTACTGGGGAGTAAGGAGGTACGATACAACGCAGTTCTTGCACGGCTTCAAACCGCTCAGTATGACGATTTATGTAATTCACTAAATTGCGTTGTAGCCGTGAGTGAAAAAGGGTTGGCATTGGTTTTTCCAGTGCTTGCCCGTTAATTAACTCCCATGCGGGCGAAGCCTCAATGTTGGGTTGAGAGAGAAACTCGGCTAAAGGGATCTTTGCAACTGACTTCATTTTGACCACTTATGAGAGCATAGATTCTTGCCGTAATTTAATATTAAACTAGTTTCAACTTAGTAATATATCGCACTACTATCAAGTTTAAGACTTCAGCGATATATGCAAACCACTAATTCTACAAGTGCGATCGCGCTACTTAAACTACCAAAATGACGATCTTACGGCTTATTGCTGCCTAATTTATAATGGCATGTAATATATGCGATCGCTATTTAGAAACAACCCTAAGCGATCGCTCATCAAAGCTAAACGCTTCAAAGACTTGCACCTTGGGTCACGCATCGCTTAAAGTTTGGAACGATTTGTAAACAAACATGTTAGATTTCTTTATTTCTACTTACATAATTTTTGTAAACCAAGATACATTAAATGGTAGTTTAGTAGCAAAGGAACCAAAAAGTATGGCTGTTAGTAGTCCTGAAGTCATCCGTCATATATTGATTGGACTGGGATATTTAGCTCCTGAAATAGACCCTAAACCGGATCTGACTAAATTTGCTCCCTGGAAGCGCAATAACAACTCCTTGACAGATGATCCTACTGAAGAAGCGATTAAAAAGTTTCAGAAACAGTATCCACAAAAACTTGAGGTTAATGGTAACGCTGACGCCCCAACTCGAAGTGTAATGGAAGAAACAGTCATCGGACTTCAGAATAGATTGAAGTTTCACGGTTTTGCCACCAATGCCGAAATTCCTTCAGATAAGCCTTTTTATGGGCCAGCCACTTATACAGCAGTCAAGAAATTTCAGAAATCTCAAGGTTTAACTGAAAATGGTATTGCCACTATTGAACAGCGTCAAATTCTACAGCAACCTACTCTAACAAACAAGCCGCAATCGCAGCCACAATCACAGATTAAGCTGATAGATTTATTGGCTCAATTCAAAAAGAATCCTCAAAATCCTTCTTACAGTACAGCTCTAAATAACTTACAACAAAATCTACCCAAAGACGTTTTGCACAAAGTTACTAACAAATGGAGGGGGACAAACGATCAAAATCCTGAGATTGTCAAGCTGACAAATCTATTTACTTATTATGATAACAATAATCAAAACCATCGTGATGCACTAAATCACTTACAAAGTCAGATCACCCCAGCTATCTATAAAGAATTTATTAATCTCTGGAATAAGAAATAAACTAACCCTAAAAGTCAATGAAGAGGAAAATAGGCAGGGAGCAGGGGGCCGAGGGGAAAACCCCATACATAAATGTAGGGCTGCTGGAACAAGGACGTATTATTTCACACGAACAGCGTGCCTCGAAATAAATTTATTTATTCTGAATCCCTCTTAGCAGGAGAACTTAGAATCTTTCCCCCTTGCTCCCTGCTCCCTGCTCCCCTGCCTCTTCTGGTCATGTCCCGCCTGGAACTAAAGTTCTAGGTGGGTGAGTCAAGCCTTCAGTTAAGCTATTCAAACTGTTCACGCCTCGACGGAGTGAAGCAGCATTTATTTTCTTAAACAGTCGATAATGTAAATAAATGTAATAAAATCCTCAGGCAGGACAAAAGCATCTATGCGTGTAATTTTAATGACCGGTAAAGGCGGCGTCGGCAAAACTTCCGTTGCTGCTGCAACTGGACTCCGTTGTGCGGAACTAGGCTATCAGACATTGGTTTTAAGTACAGATCCCGCACATTCGTTGGCAGACAGTTTTGACATAGAACTGGGACATGCACCCCAAAAAATTCGCCCAAATCTGTGGGGTGCAGAATTGGATGCTCTGCAAGAACTTGAGGGAAACTGGGGTGCGGTGAAACGTTACATTACCCAAGTTTTACAGGCAAGGGGTTTAGACGGCATACAGGCAGAAGAATTGGCAATTTTACCAGGTATGGATGAGATTTTTGGCTTGGTAAGGATGAAACGCCATTACGATGAAGGTGAGTTTGATGTTTTAATTATTGACTCAGCCCCCACAGGCACTGCACTGCGCTTGCTAAGTTTACCTGAAGTCGGCGGTTGGTATATGCGCCGTTTTTACAAACCATTCCAAAACATCTCTGTAGCACTTCGCCCTCTGGTTGAACCTTTATTTAGACCAATTGCTGGTTTTTCACTACCAGATAAAGAGGTGATGGATGCACCTTATGAGTTTTATGAACAAATTGAAGCTCTGGAAAAAGTATTAACAGACAATACTCAAACTTCAGTGCGTTTGGTAACTAATCCCGAAAAAATGGTGATTAAAGAGTCTCTAAGGGCCCATGCTTATCTCAGTTTGTATAATGTGGCAACAGATTTAATTGTGGCTAATCGAATTATTCCCCGTGAAGTCCAAGACCCATTTTTCCAACGTTGGAAGGAAAGTCAGGAGCAATATCGCCAGGAGATTCATGATAATTTCCACCCTCTACCGGTGAAAGAAGTTCCACTATTTTCTGAGGAAATGTGCGGTTTAGCTGCCTTAGAACGCCTGAAAGAAACTCTTTATAAAGATGAAGATCCGACTCAGGTTTATTACAAAGAAACGACTATGAGAGTTGTACAAGAGCAAAACCAATACAGCTTAGAAATTTATTTACCCGGGATTCCGAAAAACCAAGTTCAACTGAGTAAAAATGGAGACGAATTAAACATTACTATTGGCAACCACCGTCGTAACTTAGTTTTACCGCAAGCCTTAGCAGCACTACAACCAGGAGGGGCAAAGATAGAAGATGATTATCTTAAAATTCGCTTTACTGGCAATATAAAAGTTTAATGTTGCTACGGCAATGTTTCACAAAAAGTCAAGACTAAAAAGGAAGATTTTTTTGTTATAGCTAATACAGACGCAATTTTTTAGCGTCTGTTTCTATAATGTGTAGTTGAATTTATATAAAAGGTCAATAAATATTTATATTAATGATTTGCCCGTAGTTTTACTGAAGACAAATTGATTAAATAAATTTCAAAATGGCTTTAGATTTAATTATGTCACTTTGCAAATTATTAATTGATTTTGCTATAAGCAATGACCTCTAACCTAGAACCGGATTTACCCTTATGTCGTCATGAAGAAAGTTTGCTACGCCGCATTACAAACCGTATCCGGCGAAGCTTAGAGTTTGAAGAAATTATCACAGTGACGACGGCAGAAGTGCGATCGCTACTAAAAACTGACCGAGTGATGATTTACAAATTTCATGCCGATGGTAGTGGTCAGGTCATTGCTGAGTCAATTTACGAAAATCGTTTACCGTCACTACTGGGGCTGAATTTCCCTGCTGAGGATATTCCACCCACTGCTCGGGAACTATTTATTAAATCACGGGTGCGTTCTGTTGTTAATGTTGATACTCAAAAGATTGGTCAAAGTCACCTCCATGACTTGGAAAATGGAGAAACTATATCAGACGAGATCCGTTACCGCCCTGTAGACCCATGTCATCTTGAATATTTGACGGCAATGGGGGTAAAGTCCTCTGTAGTAGCGCCCATTATCTATCAAGATCAACTTTGGGGGCTACTAGTGTCTCATAATTCTCAAGCACGTTTGATTTCAGAATATGAATTAGAAGCAATACAGATGGTAGTCGAGCAGCTGTCAGTGGCGATCGCTCAAAGTACTCTGCTCACTCAAGTCCGCAAAACAGGAGAACGGGAAGCGCTCATTAACCGCATTGCTACCCTACTACATTCATTACCAACAATTGTATTACAACCAGCCCTAGAAGCTGCTGTTGCTGCCTTTAATGGCGTTGGCGGACGGCTTTGCATTAGAAATGCAGGTGTTGATTTCCACAATGGCAACATGAGCAGCTTAACAGAATGTTTAATGCCTGGAAACACTTGTGCCAAGCTTTATCTCTGTGGACAGCAGCCTATAATGCCAGAACAAACTATATATCCATTGATAGAGCAGTATAACGTCTGGCAGGAACACTACAAGTCTGGGAAATACGATACTTGGGCGATTTCAGATATATATCAAACTCCTAGCTTGCGAAGTTTACAACCCGCTTTTCAAGCAACTAAAATTCGTAGCATGTTGATGATCCCACTTCAGTATCGTCAGCAATTGCTGGGCTATTTAAGTATTTTCCGCAACGAAATAGATACAGAAACGCTATGGGCGGGGCAGTATGACAGCGATCAAAGGCAGCTTTACCCCCGTTTATCGTTTGAGGTTTGGCGCGAATCTAAAAAAGCACAAGCTCAAAAATGGACAGTCGAAGAAATTGATCTAGCTACAGACATTGGTAAACATTTTGCTTCAGCAATTCAGCAGTATGAACTATACCAACAAGTACAAACCTTCAATGAAAATTTAGAAAAACAAGTTAAAAGACGCACAGTTGAGTTACAACGGACAGCTGAACAAGAACAGGCTGTTTTTAGAGTTATTGCCGAGATTCGGGAATCTCTTGATACAGATACGATTTTTCAAACAACTACTAAAGAAGTTTGTCAATTAATCAAAGCCGATCGCGTTTCAGTTTATCGTTTTGATTCTAATTGGGGTGGTGAATTTGTTGGGGATTTTGAGGCTGCTAGTCCTTACTGGTCAAATGAGTCTGAACTAGGTGTTAATACAGTTTGGAATGATACCTATTTACAAGATACACAGGGAGGACGCTACCGGAACAATGAAACATTTGCAGTCGATGACATTTACAAGATGGGCTTTGCTCAGTGTCATATTGATAATTTAGAACAGTTTCAAATTCACGCTTTTGTGCTGGCTCCGATTTTCGTTGGGCAAAAACTTTGGGGTTTGTTAGCAACTTATCAACACACTGGGCCTCGGCAATGGAAAGCCTCTGAAGTTAACTTTCTCAGTCAAATTGCGGCTCAAATGGGCGTAGCACTCCAGCAAGCTAATTTACTCACTCAGACACGAGAACAGACGTTAATTTTGCAACAAGCAGCAGAACAACAACGAGTATTGTTTGAAGTTGTTGCCAAAGTTAGGGAATCTCTTGATCTAGATGCAATTTTTCAGACAACTACCCAAGAAATCTGTAAATCACTACAAGCGGATAGAGTTGCAGTTTACCGCTTTCATGATGATTGGAGTGGTGAATATATCGCCGAGTTTGTGGTTGATGGCTGGGTAAAGTTAGTAGCTGATACTAACACAGTTTGGCAAGATAGCTATTTGCAGGAAACCCAAGGTGGGCGATATCGTCATAATGAAACCTTTGCAGTTGATGACATCTATCAAGCCGATCATTCTGAGTGCCACGTTGCGGCTCTGGAGCAATTACAGGCAAGGGCTTATGCGATCGCACCTATATTTATCGGGCAACAGCTATGGGGCTTACTAGCAGCTTACCAGAACTCTGCACCCCGCCATTGGGAAGCTTCGGAAATTAAGTTCATTACTCAAATTGCCAATCAGCTTGGGGTCGCACTTCAACAAGCGCAATTGCATAATCAAACCAAAGAGCAGACTCAAAAGCTAACTCAAGCTCTGCATGATTTAAAGCAAACTCAAACCCAACTGATCCAAACTGAGAAAATGTCCTCACTGGGTCAACTAGTAGCTGGTATTGCTCACGAAATTAATAACCCGGTAAACTTTATTTATGGCAACATCAATCATGTCAACGATTACGCCGAAGATTTACTCAGTATACTAAACCTCTATTTGCAAAGTACTCCTAATCCCATTCCTGAGATACGCGATCGCGCCTTCGAGATAGACTTAGAATTTCTGATCGAAGATTTGCCCAAAACTCTATCTTCCATGAAAATTGGAATTGATCGCATCCGGCAAATTGTCTTGAGTTTACGGAATTTCTCTCGCCTTGACCAGGCAGAAATGAAGCCAGTTAATATTCACGAGGGTATTGATAGCACCTTGCTAATTTTGCAGCATCGCTTGAAAGCAAAACCAGAAAGTCCGGCGATTAAATTAGTCAAAGAGTACAGCGATCTGCCTTTAGTAGAGTGCTATGCTGGGCCACTGAATCAGGTATTTATGAATGTTTTAAGCAATGCGATCGATGCCCTAGAAGATTATAGGGAATCTCAATTAAATCCTGATACCAGTCAAATTACCATTAGGACTGCTCTTGGAGAGCTTGAAGGCAATATTAAGAGCGTAGTAATTCGCATAATAGATAATGGCCCAGGAATACCCGAAGCCCTAAAAGCAAGAATCTGCGACCCATTTTTCACTACTAAGCCAGTGGGGAAAGGCACTGGCTTGGGGTTATCAATAAGTTATCAGATTGTTGTAGATAAACACGGTGGTGTGTTTAAATGTGATTCTCAGCCGGGGTTAGGTACAAAATTTTGGATTGAAATTCCGATTAAACAAATCACCAAATAGTATAAACAAAAAATTTTGTATTTTTTAGGGACATAAAAGTTTTAATTAGAGACTTAACGGAAAAAGTCAGGTAATTATTTATAGGACTTACGTATCAAGTACGAAATGTAGGGGCAATTCATGAATTGTCCCTACGGTAAATCAAAGGTTTCACTGCCCGGTTTTTAGCAGTGAAGACACTGATACTTATCCAGTCCAGCAATTATGAGCTAAAATTTTATAAATTTATTTTTAAAATATCAAGTTCAATTTAAAAAAAACTGAAATTTCAGCAAATTTATCACAAAAATAAATACAAAAATTGCACTATTTATGTCTCTTTGCCACTTAAAAAATATTGCAATTACCAAATTCATCTGAAATTATGGCTATGGAATTATTTTAGTCCTCTAAACAATATTAGGAGATTGAAAAATGGCTACGATTACAATTTCAGACCTCTCTCAGGAATTACAAGACAACTCACTCTTAAGTGAACTTTCCCCCGAAGAAATTGCTGCTATTAGTGGAAGTGGTTTGTTAGGGCGGATTGTTGGAGGGGTTGTCGGTGGAGTTATAGGATTTTTTACAGGTGGCCCTGGTGGTATTCTTCCAGGTGCTTTAGCTGGCGCCAAGGTAGGAGATTACATCGAAGATGGGAACACATCACATGCTTCTGGAGGAGGCGGTGGTGGTTGTAGTGGCCACGCTACGTATGCAATGATGTAGATAAGTATTAATCTGACTTTTCACGGTAAGTCCTCAAGCCTGGAAAAAGCGTGGTTTTTTCCACAGCCTAAGAGGATGTTTGAAAAGTGGTATCTTGTGCTTTTAATCACATTTTTACCCCCCTTAATCCCCCCTTATAAAGGGGGGAAACAAGAAAAATCTGGTTCCCTCCCCTTTATAAGGGGAGGGTTAGGGTGGGGTAAAAAATATGTGATACATGAATCATGACTTTTCAAACATCCTCTAATTATCAATAGCTTTGAGTTAATGAAAATAGCTAAGGAAAAAATCAGGGTTTAGTAAACCGCTAAAATGAGCTTTTCCACATACCGTGAAAAGTCAATGAAGAGGACAAGGGGCAGGGGGACGGGAAGTCGTAGTGAAGTCCAGAAATTGGATAATTTATTTTTTGGAGTTCCCTAACCGTTGGCGAATAAAATAGGAGAATCAAGAATTTTCAACTGGATTAATAGTATAATCAACACTGTATAAGCTGTTGAAGAAATTAGACCTGTGACTAATTCTTTTTTCAGATTATGCTCTTGAGGTTCTTTTTGAAAAATATCTTTAGAACCGAATTGCATCAAGAGAATTCCTACAATATTAGAGAGCCAGTATCCTATAATTGAACAAGGTAGAAGTAATTTTGGGGAAAGTAAACTACATGCATACCCAAAACCATAAGCTATTGGCAAATTAAATAGTAGGTCATTCCACCAACATAGTGGTGACAATAAATATCCCAGTACTAAAAAGAACCCACCTCTAAGTTTTTTGAAAATGTCTTTTTTGAACTCTTTTGGAGTTGACTGTTGTGATTCCTCCAGAGTTGTGTCTCTTGCTACATTCAACTTTTGGCTGACGTTTTGGACGCTTTCCATAAAAACCCACTATTCTCATCGACTTAGTGTAGTTTAATATATAAACTAAACCAAAGTCTAGTACAGAAGTGATGAATTTTTGGCTTTTTGATGCTGAAAATATTACCACTGGATAGTTTAAGCTAAATAGAAGTTTAACTCAGATGTTGTTGTGCGGTGATTTATACTAGACATGCATGAGTGTGTGGTAGACATCGCATGTTGTAAAATCTGAGTTTTTTCTATGATATCTAAGCTAAATAGAAGGATTTAAAGCCAATTGAGACGCTCACCGTGAGTTGTCGCTCAATAGGTTTCAAAATCAAACTATATCTTTTTAAATCATAACATACGATGAAATCCAGCACCGATACTGCAACAACCAAAGCCTGCTTAGACTGGGGTAAGTCGATGTTGAGTAGCATAATTTTTATTTTGCATATAGCTGGAGCAGAAATTTGAATTAATAATAGCTACAATAAAATTAGTGAGGCATCTTAATAGAAAAATGACAGATTTAACTCCAAATAGCACATTTTTAATAGCAGGAATTGTTTTTATAACGATTGCCATCATCGGGCAATCTAAATTAGGTTTTATTGAAATTAATCCCGGTTGTTTTGGCAGATTTTTGGCTCTATTAATTGGGATTTCGAGCCTATTATATGCTTTAGGATTATTCAATATTTCAACAGTCAACTTTGACTTCTTAAGAACTTCTCTGGTAGAACAAATTAAACAGAGTATAAGTTCAATAAATGAGCTTTTGCAAGGCTCGTAAGAGGATGTCTGAAAAGTTTTTGAGAGGTAATTTTAATCACGCAAGTTGTTTGAGCATCAGACGAATCATCGCAACGTAAACAAAGGTTTCTGTCGTTTCCGGTAAGATTTCATAATCTTTACTTAATCGTCGACACCAATTAAACCAACCAAAAGTCCTCTCAACAAGCCAGCGTTTGGGTAATACAACAAAACCCTTCTGTTCTTCGTGGCGGGTGACAACACTTACAATCCATCGATAGATATCAATCACCCAATGCTGAAAACCCTTACCACGATAGCCACCATCAACCCAAATTGTGATTAAACGACGGAAGCGATGCCTACGGCGGGCTACGCCTACGCGGACTTGATCGAGTTTGGAAAAAACTAGTTTAGCACCTGCTTGCTCGCTAACATTGGCAGCAGTGATGACAACAACGATGAGTAAACCAAGTGTATCAACAAGTATATGGCGTTTTCGTCCCTTAATCTTTTTGCCAGAGTCATAACCAACTTCTTGCGATACCATTGTTGCTGTTTCAATGCTTTGGCTGTCCATAATTGCCTCACTGGGGGATGCTTCTCGGTTTTGACTTACCCTTACCCATAAACGTAACCGCTCGTGAATTTCAAACCATGTTCCATCTTTTCGCCATTGCCGGAAGTAATGATACACAGTTTTCCACTTGGGAAAGTCATTTGGCAGCATTCGCCATGCACAACCTGCACACAAGATGTAGAGGATAGCGTTAACGATCGCTTCCATATCAACACTACGTTTTCGACCACCTGTTTTTGGCGCAGGAATTAGCCCTAATAGTAGTTCCCACTGCTCAGAAGTCAGATTACTTGGGTACGATGGATTCATGGCTCTCGTAACTCTGTCATACTTAAGTATTTTTTCTAATAACAGGATACAGTTACGTGGGCTTTCTTACTTTTCAGACATCCTCTAACAGGTCTAAAAAATTAGCTTTTTGTTTGTAAGGGTAAAAATTTGATTTTACCCCTTTTTTAATACTCCTAATAATACGCTCCTATAAGACTGTAAATCAAACTAGTCATTACTAATAAAGTAACAATCACATAGATAAATTCTCGCTGGAATAGGAAAGTCAATAGGGAAATAAAAACACGCACAATTGGGGTAGCAATTAATAGTAAAAGTCCGAGTTGAATAATGGCGCGTAGGCGTAGACCGCCGTAGGCATCGCTACTTGATAAAACTGCTTTTACTACACCTGTTGGTGAGCGAAATTCCGATGGTTCTCCCTGAAAAAAGTGATATCCAGCAGGTTCAGCACCATGATGAATCAAGTAGAGTATACCCCCCAGCAAAACGACAGCACTAGCTATCAAAACGCCATATCTCATAAGGTTACTGAGCAAATATTCCAATTGCTGCTCACTTGATGTTTTTGTCAAATTCTTGTTAACATCAATCTCACACTTATTAGGCAATTGTGCTACTGTGTCACTGGACTGTTCTAATTGCTCGATATTAGAGTCTATATCTTTCTGCGGTAAGGTTAGTTTAACTACTTCAATATCAGGTTGTGCCAGGAATGTCCAGCGAAAGGTATTATTAAATTTATACATTTTACAGCCCCCCTATTAAACTGTTGTAGACCATTTTCAAAGCCATTACCACTAGCACAACACTGAAGAGAATTCTCAAAATTTGCGTTTTAGCGCCTGTAAGAACTCGTGCGCCCAAGAAAGCGCCAGGTAATACCCCCAACATTACCGGCATGGATAATCCTGGATCGATATAGCCGCGTGCTAGGTAAACTCCAGCTGATGCTGCTGCTGTCACGCCGATCATAAAATTGCTAGTGGTAGTAGAAACTTTGAAGGGTAGCCGCATGGTTTGATCCATTGCCAATACTTTAAATCCCCCGGAACCAATACCAAGCAACCCAGAAAGCACCCCAGCTATTAACATCACACCAAATCCCATTGGTACTGAATGAACTTGATAAGACATTACTCCATCAGGAGTTGGATAAGTACCATTCAGTTTCAAATAATTTGCTATGGGATCTGCTACTTCATTTTCAATATGTTCGATTCTGGGACGTTGTGAAAGGTATGCTGAATAAATGAGGACGATCGCTAGTACAATAGTTAGGGCTTTCACAGAAACAAAAGTAGCAATCATTGCTCCTGCGATCGCACCAATGGTTGTGGCTACTTCTAAAAACATTCCTAATCGCAAATTGGTATAGCCTTTTTTAATATAGGTAGATGCTGCACCCAAAGAAGTTGCAATTACAGATACTAGTGAAGCACCAACGGCATAGCGAATATCAACGCCAAATACCGAAGTTAATAAGGGAACAATTACTACTCCACCTCCTAACCCAGTTAGCGCCCCTAACAAGCCAGCGCTAAATGAACCAATCCAAATTAATAATGAAAACTCTAAAATAGTCAAATTTACTTCCTCTTTTTTTTACATGTATATCAAGATGCCAATATTCTTTTTGTATCATTGAAAACTTAATTGTCAAGTTGACTACTGGCTTACAAAAGATTGCGCCAGTACTTCCGAGAAAGAGAGACAATGTAATTTTGTAATTAAAGTTTTTAATAGAAGTAACTTAGTTTGGAAGCCAAACCTAGATACTAGGGTGATTTAATTCAATCAAGCTGGGACTAAAATCTTGAAAAGAGGTGAAGTGAATTGCTTTATCTTGAACGCATTGCAAGAGGTTGTAGACGCATAAGTAATTAATGCATTTACTAAAAAAAGCAGGTCTATTTCATTCTCATCTAGCCCGCCTTAAAATAGACATCTCGATAAATTAAATATGCGTTACCTAGAACCCTTGTAGAGACGTAGCATTGCTACGTCAAAACAATTCTTTTTTGGAGATGTTTCATGAATTATGAGTTTAACAGCGAAAGTCGTCTAAAGACGACTAAGAGGGTGTTTGATTTTTGTCTGTGTCTATGCGTCAGCCTAAACAATAAGCCTAAGCGGACATAATATTACTCCTTATTTATCAACTCTCTTTCTTCAGGGAGTAAGGTAGTTTCATCCTCAGGGCGATCGCCATCTACCGATTTAGCTATAGTTCTATAGGGTTTGATAATAAAACTGACGCCAATTGTCCAACTTAATGCAACCATCAAACCCGCGAGAACATCGCTGGGAAAATGCACCCCCAGATAGAGACGACACCATCCAATAGCTATTATATATAAGCTACCAAAGATTAAAACCAACCAGCGCCGGGAGCTATCCCAAGTTAAAAATAGCAAAATTGCCACTACAGTTATACTCGTCATTGCATGACCACTGGGAAAGGCAAAACTAGACTCAGGCGCAATGGACTGCCACAATTGTGGACGCACTCGATGCATTAATTCCTTTGCTGTGCGGTTGATGATCACACTTCCTGCTGAGACGGTGAGTAAATAAGCTAGCGATCGCCAGCGTTTTTGAAGTAATAATATAAGTGCGATCGCACCTAAAATCGGTACCGCCGTCCAAGGTTCTCCAATTTTCGCTAGCGCTACGGCTAAAACATCAAGCTGTGGGTTTGCTGTAGAATGAACTGCTAACAAAATAGGCACATCCCACGGGAAGCCAGCTTTATTTTCCCATATTTTCACTGTCAGAATTTCAAAAACCTGCAAAGGTAAGTATACTCCTATCAAAAGCAGTAAGAGCGATCGCCAACGGGCAATCAACAGGTTTTTGATAAAAGAAAGAGGCGACGGACTCTCTTTATTGGCTTTTTTCACTTTTTCTATATTAAGTTCTTGTAATCAATTAACTAGAATTTGTTTCTTAGTGTCATCTATCAGCAGATAGTTTTAGTTACTTTGACTAATAAACACCGAATAAATTTAATAATGTTATTTGGAACCAAGCATGGTTAAACTTTTACGACTTCACCGATTACAAAATATTAGTATTTTGAGAAGCTCCACAATGTTTACAATACGGCAAATGTTTATAAGTCAGATTATGACAATTTTGACATTCAATGTCTTGATAATAACCACAGTGCGGACAATAAGTATCAAACTGTCGAATTTTCTTGGCGCAATTTATACAGCGTGATTTTTGGACTCGGCTAGCCGCCTGGACTTTGACATTAAATACAAATTTTTGAAAAAACTGAATAATTCCAAAACCGATAATTGGAATTAATAATATATAAGCATAATTTATTAGAAAAAGTAAGCCACCAAAAAGGGCACTAATAATATCAAATATAAATTTAAATATTGCCCCAATTTGAAGAAATTCAAATATTTTAACGATTAGTGGGATAAAAAAGATAACTAGTAAATGCCAGCTAATTAGCGAGACAAGTCCAAATCCTCTTCTTTGGGCAAATTTGTGAACTGATAAGGCAATGAGAATCAACGGTAGAAGAAAGAGAGACTGAAAAGCAAGCTGGATACTGGGATACCAGAATGATGCCTGCTGATAGCCTTTGTCAACTTCCCGGAATTGATTATCATCTTTAAGAAAGGCTAGAAAACTAATACTTTCCGTTTTGGCAAGCAGCTCATTTTTAAGAGTAGAATTTTCTTGTTTAAGAGTAGAAATTTGGCGATTATTTTGTTCTAATGTCTGTTTAGCCTTTTCAGCACTGACTTGATTAATTGATTGTTCACGACCCTGACCTGCTATTTTTTCTAATAACGTTAAGTCATATTGGGCTTTAATAGTGCGATTGGATTGTTCAAGCGAACTGATTTTCGCTTGTTTCTGCTCAATATTTTTGATGATTTGCTGTTTGTCAGGCTTGTTAATTTTATCCTTGTAATCGGCATATTGCAAACACGTTTTAGAAACTTTGCCTAGATGTCCTGTTTCGGCTTGTTGATAGTTTTTCTGAAAACTAAGTAGATTATTCGGATTATCTGGTAATGAAAGTTTAACAATTTCATAGTCTTTATCTTGAGTGGTTTTTGTCCGGTAATTTTGCCACTCTGAATAGCATGGATAAGCTTCTGCCGGGCTGATATGCCATCTGCTAATATCATCGAGTCCGGTAAAAACATTAATCAAGATAAAAATATCAATTAAAATAATGACAATCAAACTTACTTTATTCAGTGGTTCGTTATTAATTGTCCTTGAGGTACTAAAAAATTGGTTCAAAATTTGGCGGATTCTAGCAAACATATTGTATTTTTAATAAATGAAAATTCAATTTTAGATGATAAATAGTGAAAAGCTGGACAACAGCCGAACGATTGCTCAAACAGCAGCGCCAGAGGCATCAGGGTGAATCGGATGAATGGTATTTAGAGAAAGTGATTTATGATTTGGAACGCGATCGCCATTACTAAAATTCAAAACAGAAGAAGGGCGATCTTTAAATACGTGGTGGATATGTACAGATGTGCATAAGTGTCAAATTAACTTAAAAGCCATGTCTGCAAGGAACTGAAGTTCCTCGCTAATAGCTCTAGTCATCTTTAAATGACTAAATAATCTAAAAAATCTTTAGTCTACTTCAATAAACTTTATCTATTAGCCTGGAACTTTAGTTCCAGGCGGGTGAGTCAAGCCAACAGTCAAGCTATTTCTAAGCTTTTATTGACATTAATGACATCTGTGCGCCCCTAGTGAAAACTATTTAGCAGTGAAGTACGCTTCTAATGCCTCAGAACCACCAATTAATTTACCATCGATAAATACTTGGGGAACTGTTGTTGCACCTGTAACTGCTCGTAAGGAACGTGTGGTGATATCTTTACCTAAGGTAATTTCCTCGTAGTTAATATTATGTTCCTTGAGCATCTCTTTGGCACGCGCACAGAAGGGACAACCCACTTTGGCAAACAGAGAAACGAGTTCGGGCTTCACTGCTTGAGGGTTAATATATCTAAGCATTGTCTCAGCATCGGATACCTTAAACGGATCTCCTGGCTCGTCTGGCTCAATAAACATTTGGTTAATTACACCATCTCTTACCAGCATTGAGTAGCGCCACGATCGCTTCCCAAATCCCAAGTCTGATTTGTCTACCAACATACCCATTCCTTCAGTAAATTCACCATTACCATCGGGAATAAGTGTGATATTTTCTGCTTCTTGATCCTTTGCCCATTCGTTCATTACAAAGGCATCATTGACAGAAATACAGATAATGTCATCAACTCCATTTTCTTTGAAAACCCCAGCTAATTCGTTATAACCAGGGAGGTGAGTTGATGAACAAGTCGGTGTATAAGCACCTGGTAAAGAGAAAACAACCACTGTCTTATTAGCAAACAATTGATCGGTTGTCACATCCACCCACTGGTTGCCCACGCGTGTATGAAAAGTGACATTAGGAACTCTTTCTCCTCGGCGATTGGAAAACATAATTTTGCTTGCCTTTAGTAATCAATTCCAGTCATAACCTATCATGGGAAGACTGGTATGATGTAACTGTCAATCAGCTAAAAAACTTCATTAATAAGACAGAATTCAGGAGTCAGAAGTCAGAAGTCAGAATGCTCTACCTATGTTCACGTAGCATCTTGCTCTCAAGGGATAGAGTAATAACCGGAAGAATATTTGAATTTTGAATTTCATTGCGCCTATAATGGGCAAGGTTTTAAACTAATATTCATTACCCAGTCTGACTCTACTGATTCATGCTGAATTCTGACTCCTGGGTTCTGAATTCTCCTTGATAAATGGCGCGATCGCTGCTACAAATTCAGCAGTTGATTCATAGGGTAAAACATTGCGCCCATTTATTTTTATACCTCGGCCTTGAGGCAAACAGGCGAGATAGTGAGTTAAGCGTTCGTCTGGCGTTTCTTTTTTACCTTTTTGACTAATACTTGATGCAGTCTCTCCCATAACCGCTAATGTTGGTTGCTCAATAGAGGCGATAGAACTAGTATAATCCTGTCGCCAAAATCCTGCGAGAAAAGAAAACACTGCATAACGACTAGCAGGATTTTCTGCACCTGCAACCAATGTATTCAACCACTCTGCATCCACAGCATTCTCAGAAGCAAAAAGTTGACGAGTCGAGAAAGAATGTAAAAACTTTCGGGTGCGTGCATAGCGATAAAAAGCACTCCCAAAAGGCGAATCTAAAAGATTCCAAGCAAATTTTTGCCGCCATTCTGGTGATTTACTTGTTATCAAAGCCCACGCTGGAGGCGCAGAGAGTACAAGTCTGGCAATTAAGTTTGATTGCTTTTCGACTAATGCGATGCCTGCGGCGGACAAAGCCAACGCAACTGGTAATAAAGCACCTTGTACTACTACAATCACAGGTTTTTGTACTACTGTTTGTAAAAAGTACTGCAACTGTTCTGCCCAATCATTAGGAGTGTAAGCCAGATGAGGCATATCACTTTCGCCACATCCTAGTAAATCAGGGTTATAAATTAAATTACGCTGACCTGAATTATACCATTCGCGGCAAAATCGCTGCCAAAAGTGCCGCGACAATCCAACACCAATCGGATGAATTAACAATAAAGGAATACCCTCTGATGTTGTGTTAGTTGGTTGATGAACTTCGTAGGCGCAACGATAATTCCGCCAACTGTAAAACTGGCTAGGAGGTGCTGTGAAATTGGTTGTGTTAGTTACAGCAGATGGTTGCATAATTCCTAGTTGTTAATACTTGCTAAAAAATCATCTGTGGATGAATTAACTGGTATCCAGCTTCTTTAAGCTTTTCATTCGATACCCAAGCATTATATGGGCGTGTACTTTTAATAGAAGTATCCCATATAACTTTGGGTAAATTATGTTTTTCAAATAAGTTATCTAGCAAATCTCTACTGGTAAGATGTGCATCATCTACTAAATTATAAATTCCTTGTAAACGACGGTGACGGGCAAATTCTATCGCACCAACAATATCATCAATGTGAATCCAATTTGTGATATCCTCCCCGCCGGGACGGGTTGTACCAGAATATGTGCTAAAGATTTTCACCAGTTCTCTACCAGGGCCATAAATTCCTCCTAAGCGAAAGATACAAACGCGGAGGTTTTCGCTAGATGCTGATAGCAGCACATCCTCTGTTTTTCGGAGAATTTGTGCATTTAAATTAGCGGGCGCAAGCGGTGTTTCTTCATCTACCCAAACCCCATTTCTATCACCATATACGGCATAACTACCTGTGTATATTAATTGTTTTATACTCGGAATCTGCTGTAAAGATAAAGCTAAAGTTTGGGCAGTTTGTAGATAAGTTTCTTCATAAACTTCTGCATTTTTTGCACCAACGCTCAAAAGTACAACATCTTGATTGTACAAAACTGATTTTAGACTATCTAAGTTATTACCACGGGTAACTACAACTCTTTGAGATACTGAGTTTAGAGCAGGGACACGCTCAGAAGAAGTTGTGGTTACACTGACAACAAAATCCTCTTTTTTATGCCAATATTGAGCAACTTTATAACCAACATAACCACAACCAATGATTGCAACGTTCATGACAAATTAGACACAAATAAATTAAACTAATCATTGAGAATATTTTCTCAATGAAGGGAATAGACGTAAATCAATTTAACACTTCAAAGCTCACAGTCAATAGTCAATAGGACATAATTTTTTCCTAAATGACTAAATAACTATTTAGCTAATTCTTTCTCGATTATGGCAATTATTTCTGGTGAATTTGGCTGGATACTACTATTAAATCTAGCTATTACTTCACCTTGTTTATTAACTATAAATTTTTCAAAGTTCCAAGCAATAGTTCCCGTTGGCTCAACGGCTTTAGTAAGTCTCTCATAAAGTGGATGCTGCTGTGAGCCTTTGGCATGAACTTTATCGAATAGTTCAAAGGTAACACCATATTTACTCGTGCAGAATTTCACAATCTCTTCATTACTTCCTGGTTCCTGCGCTCCAAAATCATTACAAGGGAACCCTAAAACACGTAACCCTGCTTCTTTATACTTCTGGTTCAATTTTTCTAACGCCTCGTATTGAGAAGTATAACCGCAGTAGGATGCCACATTCACAATTAAGAGTACCTTGCCGATATAGTCGTTTAATTGTTTATCCTCACCGTTAATTGTCTTAACTGCGATGTCCGAAATCGTCTTAGTCATCTTGAATCTGATTTATAGGGAATATTGCCAAGTCTCCCATATTACAGGTACTCTAAACCCTCTTTTTTTTAATAAATTAGGTTTGTTCGCCCTACGATTTTATAAAAATCAAGCTCTTTAATCTAGCAATTAAGCGACTTTCTCCCAGTTGGCAAGCTTGCTTACCTTTAGCTTGTCTGATTGTGTTGGGTTAGGGTTATGCCGCAGTTGCCCAAACTCCAGCCGCAGGGCCAACAACAGCAGAATTTAAAGATTATCAATGGTATTTTGGCTGGTTTGGTTGCAATTACAGCGTCCAACCTGCCTCAACCAAGAAATTCCTTAACCGAATGGTTGCAAGTATTAACTGAATAATGCCACTATGAATCTGCCCGAGCTGAATTAAAGTTGATACTTATTTTACCTTGTGAAAATTTTATGGTTAGAGGATTGAGAGTTAGTATACTGCTATTGGCAGTTGTGGGAAATCTGGCGTGGTCATTTAGTGCCAAAGCAAATTTTAACGGCAAACTCATCGTAGAAAT
The DNA here is from genome assembly GCF_034531155.1 of Nostoc sp. ChiVER01. Classification (NCBI taxonomy): domain Bacteria; kingdom Bacillati; phylum Cyanobacteriota; class Cyanophyceae; order Nostocales; family Nostocaceae; genus Nostoc; species Nostoc sp. ChiVER01. The sequence goes on from NZ_JAVRBS010000036.1 coordinate 74,415, forward strand.
TGATGGATTGAAGAATAAACAAGGACAAGTCTGTGCCAGTATATTCGCTAACAGTAAAGGATTTCCTAGCGATGGCGATCGCAGCTTACAAAAGCAGTGTACCAAGATTACTAGCACTCCCTTTGCAATTACCTTTGAGAACTTGAAAGCAGGTAGTTACGCCGTTGCTGTCTTCCACGATCAAAATAACGACGGCACTCTCAATAGCAATGCTTTAGGTATACCAAGCGAAGGCTTTGGATTTTCCAGCAACCCAGAAATTCGCACAAGAGCGGCCAAATTTAGCGAAGCAGCATTTTTAGTAGCAGGCCCGGACACTGAGATTCAAATTCAATTGACATATTTTTAGGTTTATTCTGGTGAATCGTTGTGTGAATCTTCTGGTAGACTTTGTTGTTCCGGCAAACCACGCATTCGATTCATCTGAGTTAAAGCATATCGTGCTGTTGCTTGCACCTCGGCATCTGGGTCTTCTAATGCATGATGCAACATCTGACTCATTTGACCCATCATGTCATAAACACGCGTTAGATCACGGATCGCATTTTGCCTTACTTGTGGACTTTCATCTTGGAGTGAGATTGCTAGGCCACGGTTCATTGGTTTAAGTGTGCGGATACCAATTTCTGCCAAAGCTGCCAAAATTAAGCTGCTTTCTTGAGAATCAGCATCAATCATCAAGTCAACCAGATGCTGAATTGCTCGCGAATCTCCCTGCTGACCCAAATCCCAAATAGCCTTGCGCCGCTTTGTGGGGTCAGAACTGCGTAAATCTTGAATTAATTCCTCAACAATATTGAGTTTAGTTAGCCGGGAAGTTTTTTCTGGTAGCAGTAATTTTGTGGCGGGTGGTGGCGTATCTGTTTGCGGATTAGTTACAGTCTCTGGAGAGGGTGATAGCATAGGGATTTTGTTAGCTTCACTCAAACTTTTAGTTTCTGATATTTTGGATTGTACTTGTTCCCTCTGGCGAAGCCACCTCAGCAGATAAACAAGTACACCAATACTTCCTAGAACTACGATGGATAATATTAACCACCAGATAAAACCTTTATCTGTTGGTTCGGATGTTGTAGTTGGTTTGGAAGTCGCAGCAACAATTGGAGCAGTAACTATTGGGGAGGTGACAATCTGATTTTTGGCTACCATTGCTGCTTGCAGTTTTCCTCTAGTCGCCAGACCAGCAAGACCATCTACTTTTAAACCCTTTGCTTTCTGGAATTTAGTCACAGCGATTTCTGTACTGGCGTTGTACTCTCCATCTACCACGCCACTGTAGTATCCCAACTGCTTTAATTGGGTTTGTAATCTCTGCACATCTAATTTTGGACTACCATATCTCAAAACATTCGGACTAGCAGCCACTGTCGGACTAGCTTGTGCAAGTTTTAAAATTTCAGGTGCTAGGCTAGGTGTTGCTGTGCTTGCACGATTTGGGTAAAAACCCATGCAAGAAAAACAGGTAAATATCAAAATTGAGGAACGGCATAGCCTCATATTGCAAGTTTCAGCCTGAAGGTGGTTTTGAAGTATTTAATCCCACAATACCTTCAAGATTAACAAATTACCAAATGTTGACTGTAATTTTTTTATTGAGCATTGGGCATTAGTTATTCTCCCTACTGAATTACAAATTACGAATTACGTTAGCGTAGCGGTAGCGAGTCATCGAGCGTCATTACGAATTACCAGTTAGGGTAAAATTTCTCGTTCCGATTCTCTCACTCTGAAAGTTATGGGGTTCAATTTTTTAGCAGATGCTTCTAAAACCGGCTGCTGTATATTAGCTATTTCGCCGACAGTAACTGTATCGTTTTGCGCTGCTAAAGTATCACGTTGATTAATCAGATAAATGCTGATTAAAGTTAAGAAAACACCGACCCACTGCAACGGACTGAGGACTTCTGAGAGGAAGAGATTGCCGAATAGTAGAGCAAAGACGGGTGTGAGGAAGGTTAGGGAACTAAGACTGGTGAGACTGCCACTAGAGGCAAAGTAGAAGAATAAACCGTAGGCGATCGCACTGCCAAATACAGTAGCATAACCCAAAGCCACTAAATCAGATGCTCCTAGATTCTCCCATTGCTGAGATTCGACAACTGATGAAACTCCCCATAGTGGCAATCCACCCAAAATCATGTGCCATCCTGTAGCGGTTACTGGGTCAGCATGTCGGCACACAAACCGAATCAACACTGTTCCTACTGCCATTGATAGGGCTGCTAACAACATCAACCACTCACCACTAGCAAACAAATCTTGCCAGTTACCAATTGTGATATTTGCACCTGAGTCGAGAAAATGTAAAATCAACTCATCAGGTAAGCCAATTAAACTAATGCCTGTTACACCCAAGCCCAGCCCCAGCCATCCCCAAAAACCAATGTGTTCTTGAAATAGCCACAACGATAGTAAGGCAACAGCCAAAGGTTGGGAGTCAATCATCACAGACCCTAACCCCGCACTGGTTCTAACTAATCCCTCTGCCAAAAAGCCTTGAAACAGCGTCCCATCTACGAGGGCAAATAAGGTAATCCACAGCCATGCAGCCCAACCTTTCGGCTGAGGTTTACCCATAAATGCTGCTGCAATCAGAATTAACATCCCTGCTGGTATCAGACGCACACCTGCCATGAATAGCGGTGTGGTGTGGGGTATTACTCCTTTCATGGCTACCATTGCCGTCCCCCATAGGAAAAAGGGGGCAATTAAGAGGAGAGAGGCGAGGGGAAGTTTAGATGCACTGAGTTTCAGTTGCATGGGTTTGCTGATGCCTTTGTTTAACAAGCGCAAAAATTGCTTTACCCAATTTTACCGAAATTATGTAGTTTTGTGTAGACATGGATTTATTGTGATGCGTTCTCAAGAGTCAGAATATCAACTGTTGTTTTAGAGGATGTTTGAAAAGTGGTATCTTGTGCTTTTAATCACATTTTTACCCCCC
>NZ_JAVRBS010000037.1:0-70389 GCF_034531155.1 Nostoc sp. ChiVER01
TTTTTCTCCTCTAGCCTCAATTTCTTTGATGACTAGAGGAATACTTTCGTTGTCTATCGCCTACGGCGGGTGCTCTGCGCCATCGCGTTTGTATGAGTATTTTTCAGTTATTTGATAACTGCTACTCTGTTAAATGTATGATGGTGGATCCAATTACAAGATATTTTCCCGATTAGAAAAATACTTTCAGATGTATAAGACTAAGTTATTTATCTTCTAAATCTGAAGGAAACTTGTAAGTCCAAGGAACATCTGTTCCTTCACCTTCAGTAGCTTGCTCTGACAAGAAACGCGCAAAAAATGGTAACGCTCCAACATCCACTGTTTTGACTGTGTTCTTATGCATAAGAGTTTTCCTTAAAGGAAATTATTTTTCCAACTACAGATATATCAGTAATTAAATATATTTTCAAGATTAGTTAAGACAGTTAAGAAGTAATCATTCTAAGAATTTAGGAAAGTTAAGAAATTTAGGTAAATTAAGCAAATATATAAGATAAGTTTATTAATTCTTTATCAAGATTAAGTAATCAATATCAAAATGTCGCAATTTTATTTGATTAAATTATCCTGTTAGTTCCTATATTTTCCAGTCTTTTCAACTTGCCCCGTTGGCACATGATACGATCATCGCCATTGTTGAGTCGGCTGGTGAATTAGCTGGTTTGCCTTACCCTATTAATGCTCAGATGCTGCGGCATAGAACAGATTATCCGAAGGCGAATCAAGGCGATGAAGTTTGTAGATGCTGAGTTATCATTGTCTACTCTTAGAGCTGATTCGTAAACAAAAGCTTAAGATACCATTCGCTTGACCATCAAACGAATCAATGAGCCATAAATCATTGCTTCACTTAACTATTCAAATATTTACACTTGGGAATGCTCTCAGAAATACGGAATAAATCGCTACCAGAGATAGCGAAAATATCAGGATTAAAAGACGGTCAATCACTACATCATTTTTACCAGAGATGCACTGTGGGATGTCAAAAAGTTAAAAGAAATCAGGCTGTAGCTAACAAAAATATTGATTGGAGAAAGAGAAATAATTTTATGTATTGACGAAACAGGAGACAAGAAAAAGGGAAAAACAACAGATTATGTAACTCGTCAATATATTGGAAATTTAGGCAAGACAGAGAATGGAATAGTATCAGTAAATGCTTATGGGATAGCAAACATCCTTACTGGGAATCCGGCACTACATGGAAGAGTGCCTTAAATAACCTAAGATTGATTATTCAACCATATATTTTTTACTGTTTGATTCAACCTTGGCTCACAGTCTTTAACATTCCTGGCATGAAACGTTGCTTTTTGAAATTAATTGGTTTCATGAATGAATTTCGTGCTTCTCCAATCAGTTTCCCCATCGCCACCTGAATTTCTGACTATTTTTTCTCTCCCTGAAGTAACAAAAGAGGGATTAACCTCTCACTGATGTTGGTTCTCTGTAGGTACTAATTGCCAAGCAAGGTGATGTTTCCAGTGCGATGTGAAATTAAGTTTAACTGCTTGCTTAAAGTCCTCTAAAGCTACTGAAAAAGCTTTCTCTTTTAGCTCTACTTGGTTGTTCAACTGTTTAGGGCATTGTGGATTCCATACATATTTTTGACAAGTTTGGTGGGCAATTTCTATATCAATGCCATTTTCAGGATTTTGAAAGACGGGATGATAATGTAACCTGTTGCAACAAACTTGCAACCATTCTTGCCATCTACACTGCCACAAGCGAACTGTTCCATCAAGACTAGCGCTGGCAATCAGTTTACCATCAGTGCTAAAAGCTGCAGAATTTACCCAATACTCATGCCCCCGCCAAGGTTTACCAATGGGGTTGCCGTTGCTATCCCACAAGCGGATTGTAGAATCATTGCTGGCACTGACAATCCACTTACCATCAGGGCTAAAGGCGACAGAATTAACTTCTTTTTCATGTCCGCGCCAAGGTTTACCAATGGGGTTGCCGTTGCTATCCCACAAGCGGATTGTAGAATCATTGCTGGCACTGACAATCCACTTACCATCAGGGCTAAAGGCGACAGAATTAACTTCTTTTTCATGTCCGCGCCAAGGTTTACCAATGGGGTTGCCGTTGCTATCCCACAAGCGGATTGTAGAATCATTGCTGGCACTGACGACCCATTTACCATCAGGGCTAAAGGCAACAGAATTAACTTCTTTTTCATGTCCGCGCCAAGGTTGACCAATGGGGTTGCCGTTGTTATCCCACAAGCGGATTGTAAAATCATTGCTGGCACTGACAACCCACTTACCATCAAGGCTAAAGGCAACAGAATTAACTTCTTTTTCATGTCCGCGCCAAGGTTGACCAGTGGGATTGCCGTTGTTATCCCACAAGCGGATTGTAGAATCATTACTGGCACTGACAATCCACTTACCATCAGGGCTAAAGGCAACAGAATTAACTTCTTTTTCATGTCCGCGCCAAGGTTGACCAATAGGGTTGCCGTTGCTATCCCACAAGCGGATTGTAGAATCATTGCTGGCACTGACAACCCACTTACCATCAGGGCTAAAGGCAACAGAATTGACCCAATTTTCATATTTGCGCTGCGATCGCCCGATGACCCGATCTTGTAGTATTTGATGTAGCTCCCACAAACGCACAGTTTTATCGCCACCACTAATAATAAACTTGCCATCGGGGCTAAAGGCTAGGGAATTAACCTGTCCCTCATGTCCCCGCCAAGGTTGAGTGATGGGGTTGCCATTGATATTCCACAAGCGTATTGTCCGATCGCAGCTACCACTAATAATAAACTTACCATCAGGGCTAAACGCTACAGAATTTACATGTCCTTCATGCCCGTGCCAAGGTTGACCGATGGGATTACCTTGGATGTCCCACAACCGCACTGTAGAATCACTGCTACCACTGACAATAAACTTGCGATCGGGGCTAAAGGCGGCACAAATAATTTTTGCCTCATTTTTGTGCCAGGGTTGAGTGATGGTGTTACCTTGTAAATCCCACAAACACACCGTTCCGTCAAAACCAACAATGATAATAGAATCGTCTTTTGGGCTAAAAGCGACGGAAATAACTCCTTCCTTGTGTCCGCGCCAAGGTTGAGCGATGGTGTTACCTTGTAAATCCCACAAACATACCGTTCCGTCAAAACCAACACTGACAATAGAATCGCTATTTGGGCTAAAAGCGACGGAAATAACTCCTTCCTCATGTCCCAGCCACGGTTGAGTAATGAGATTACCTTGTAGATCCCATAAACACAAAATTCCGTCAATACTGCCACTAACAATAAACTTGCCATCAGGGTTAAAAGCTATACAATTAACCTCTTGCTCGTGTCCACACAAAAATTGAGCAGTAGGATTGCCAATGATATTCCACAAGCATACGGTAGAATCGCTACTGCCACTGGCAATAAACTTGCCATCAGGACTAAAGGCTACACAATTAACCTCTTGCTCGTGTCCGCGCAAGCTATTCGTCTCTGTTGGTGTGTTCATTGCTTCCTTTAAGCTTCCCAAAACAGAAGCTAGAAGCTGGTTTGGGTATTTCTCTAGATTCTCACCCATTGTTTGAATTGCCAGCACTAAACCCTCTAGCGGTTGGACAGGAAGTAAATTCAAGACCCTGGCAGATTGCTCGCGCAGTTTTAATTCAGTCAGTGCAAGGTTTAACTTTTGAATCTCTTGTTCCTTTTCTCTCAAATGGCAATCGTGCCGTCCAACACTAGCATTAATAAATCGATTAGCTTGTTCGCTTAAAGAACCAAAAGTTTGCTCTTTTAGTTCTTTATAAGTGTTTGTCTTCAGAACCCTGTTTGCAATATTTTCTCTTTTCCACAGCATATCTAAGGTGTATGCCAGAAGTGGTAAATAATCATTTTGTTGGTGAAAATCATGAATAATTTGCTCAACTAATCCTTGTTCAAAGATAACGCCATGTCTAGCAGCAGGTTCAGCGATCGCTAACTTTAATTCTGCATCGCTCATTCTAGTGAGTATACGACTATAACGATCATGGATATTTGCAAGTTGGGGATACTCACTAAATTTATCCAAAAAATCAGACCGCATTGTTAAAATAATTTTGACAGAGTTATCTTGCTGCTCGAACAGTTGAAAGAGACTAGCAACAAATTTATCGCGTTCTGGTTTTTGAGCTTTTGTAAACAGTTCTTCGAATTGGTCAATAAAAATCAGAACGCACTGATAATCTTGTTTTAATAAAGTAACAATTTTAATTAAGGTATTTTCTCTTATTTCTCGAACAATATTTGTTATTGATGATTTTTTCCCATAAGTAGCAGCAAGACATTGATAAAGAGATTTAAAAGGATTTTCATCTGGGTGAAAACTTATATTAATTAACGAATTTTTATGAGATCCTAAATAAGGAATTAAACCTGCTCGAGTTAATGATGATTTGCCACTGTGTGATGCTCCTAAAAGTAGCAGAACATTATCTTTTTTTAAGCGAGCGCCCAGATTAGCAATCCACTTATCCCGACCAAAAAATTTGTCTTTATCTTTAATTTCAAAAGTTTTTAATCCTAAGTAGGGAGAGTCTGTTTTGAGTGGACGGCAATGAATGTCCTCAAAATTACTATCAGAAAAAAAGTCGTATTCAGAAATACATTGGACATTACACCCAATATTTATATCGCATTCAGAACTGTTAACCATCTTATCTCCTTACCTTTGGACATCTCTGGCTAAATCTTTACTCAGTTATAGTTCCTTGGCTAATCTTTGTAAGTAACTCAACAAAATTCATTACCGAAGAAAGGCAGTGGTTCGACTTCTCTGCGAGACGCTACGCGTAGCTTGCTTCCCCGTAGGGGTACGCTCACCAACCAGGTAGGAGGCAGGAGGAAGAAAATACAATTCTTGCTCTCTGCCAAAAGGGTCTAAAGTCCCTAAATTCGGTTTTAAATAGGTTTATTCAGCAAAATTACTTAAGTAATTTTTACAAATATGTAGTAACTTTATCCTAAAACGCCGGATAATGACAAACGGGATGGAACTTTTTGATAACCTACACCTTGCTATGTTTAGCGGCAAAGGTGGAGTCGGAAAAACGACAATCTCCTGCACCTTTGCATGTCGTTGGGCGCAGAAATTTGCCAATGAGCAAATTCTTTTAATCTCAACCGATCCAGCTCACTCTCTTGGAGATGTCTTACAAGTTAGCGTTGATAATATTCCTCGTCCCATAGCAGAACTACCCAATCTACTAGTAAGGGCGTTGGATGCAAAGCGTCTGCTACAAGAGTTTAAAGAACGTTATGGTCAGGTGTTAGAACTGTTAGTGGAGCGGGGTAGTTTTGTTGAAGGAGAAGATTTGCTTCCAGTTTGGGATTTAAATTGGCCTGGACTGGACGAGTTGATGGGCTTGTTAGAAATCCAACGCCTTTTTCAGGAGCAGCAGGTAAATCGAGTAGTAGTAGATATGGCTCCTAGCGGTCATACTCTCAACTTGTTTGGATTGATGGACTTTTTAGACACTTTTCTCCACTCTCTGGAACTGTTTCAAGAAAAGCATCAGTATATTAGCAAGACCTTTGCTAGAAGTTACACACCCGATCGCGCTGACGATTTTTTGCATACCCTGAAAGCTGAACTGTCGCAAGGTCGTCGTCTGCTTCAAGATCCTAAGCATACAGCTTGTTTGTTAATTGCGATCGCCGAACCAATGAGTTGGTTGGAGTCAAAACGATTCCTAGAAGCCTTACAAACCATGCAGGTTCCTTGGGGAGGATTGTTTGTCAACCAAGTCCTTGCCAGTGCAACTGACCCAGATCGTTACCAAGAACAACAACCACTGATCGGTCAGTATACGGATCTTGCTAACGGAAAGCCGATTTTTATCGTGCCACAGCAAGATAAGGAGCCTTTAGGAATTTTAGCTCTCAGCCATCTTATCGACCAAATCCATGTTCCTCAGCTTGAACCGCTATTTCCTATCGATCTACTCCCAGTTCAATGGCCGGAAACAATTCCTCCTAGCTTTGGAGATTTTCTCACCCAAGGCCGTCGCCTGTTACTAATTGGCGGTAAAGGTGGAGTAGGCAAGACCACAGTAGCAGCTGCCATTGGTTGGGCTATGGCTCAACAACATCCCGATCGCAAAATTCGCATGGTTTCAATCGATCCAGCCCACTCCTTGGGTGATGCCTTTGGTCTAAGTTTAGGACACGAACCATATCAAATAACTGCTAATCTTCGAGGTCAGGAAGTAGATAGCGATCGCATTGTCGATCAATTCAGAGCCGATTACCTGTGGGAACTGGCCGAAATGATGAGTGGCGAAACCCAAACAAGCGAAACTATTAAAATGGCTTATGCTCCTGTTGCTTGGCGCAAAATAGTCGGTCAAGCTTTACCAGGGATTGATGAAATGCTTTCCCTGTTAACGGTAATGGAATTGCTAGAGCAACAAGAAGAAGACTTGATTATTTTAGATACTGCCCCTACAGGTCATCTTCTGCGTTTTCTAGAAATGCCAACTGCACTAGCAGACTGGCTAGCTTGGATTTTCAAACTCTGGATTAAGTATCAGAATGTCCTTGGTCGTACAGAGTTTATGGGGCGTTTACGAACTTTGCGACAGCGCGTAGTTAAAGCCCAAAAAGTGCTAAAAGACCCACAACAAACAGAGTTCATTGGGGTTACGCTTAACCAAGCTAGTGTACTTGCCGAACAACAACGCTTGTTCAAATCTCTGCAAGAAATAGGTGTGAGCCAGAATTACCTTGTTCTCAACCGCTTTACTTCTACAGCAACCATTAATTGCAATTTTCCAGGTTTGACAATGGTTCGCTTACCAATGCTTCCTCGCTCAGTTCAGCCTTCAGAACGCATCCAAGCAGCAGCCGGCTGTTTATTTTAACGGCTAATTAGACTAAATACTTTCATACCCAAAGATAAATTTATTATGCACCGCACTCCAAAACGTGGACAAATTCAAGCCAAACTTAGCTCAATGCCTCCTCAACGTTCTCAAGCAAGAGTTTACTTAAATGCTTACAAAATGATGTTGGAAAAAGAGCGTTTAGAGCAGGAACTAAAGAAACTCGAAGCACGCCAATCTCAGATTCAGCAGCGTCTTGCTATTTTAAATGGTCAAATCATTGCTGAAGAGGACATTACCCATCAGCAAGCAAATACTGATTTGGAGGACAATAAACCAAAATTCAACACCATAACATTGGAATACTAAGTAATTCTTCACAAGAAAATCTGTTAGCAGGGTACAGCATTCACGAATTCGGCAAGCGCTGAAGAGATTACACCGAACAAAGTTTGATAGCGGTCATTGTCCAAACCATGACTGAAGATTAGCTGCATCTCTTGTTGAGTAAGAACCTTAGCACGTCCATGCCGATTGATTTTCATTGCTAGACTTTAGACTTAGACCCTGTAACCCATAGCCTACAACGATTTGACCTTGATTAATCAGAATGCTTGAGGAACTAAAAACTACGTTAAGCACTTAGTAAAAGACCATCATAGAAACACACCCTCGTGTTACGATGATTCGTCGTTTTAAAAATATAAAAATATACTCAGCGTGCAAAGAGACCCGGATGAGATTAGGGCAGATTTAAATAAACTAATTGAAGAAAGTCAATCTATTTTCCCCAAACTAGCTTCTAGGTTGGATGAGGTAAGACGCTGGATAGCAAATAAAAAGTCTGGACTTCTAAAAAGAAAACCTCATGTTTTGCAGTTCCTTTAATTAATATAGACAAGTAAAGTGTAATGTCTACTCAAAAAGGTCTTGAAAAACAAAGGGTTGACAGAGCTAGAGAGCTAGAGATGCTCTTCAACGAGCTAGGGCTTTGAGACACTCTAGAAGAGTCCACGGCGTGGATGGAATTCGCCAATTTGTTAAAGATGTAGATGGAGACTGGCTAGACAACTGGACGGATACAACCATTACACAAAATGACTATCCTAAGAGAACAGTTCTTGTTCTAAAATTCAGCCGCTACGTTTCTACACTTCCTTTTCTATTTGTCCTACCATTAGGTCAAAAGCGGAAAGCTTGCCCAAAATCTAAGGTGAGGTCAAGGTTTCGAGATGATAAAGTTCTGCGCTAACAAATTTAGGTAATAGCAGAAAATAAATCAAGTTGTCTTTATCTAGAGCGGTAAAACTTGCTAGAGTAGATTTTTAATGATTGAAACAGGCGTAAATAGGTAAACCAAAATTTTCAATAATAACGAATTTACTAGGTTTAAGTTTTTGCTCTAGCTAGTTTTGCCACGCTAGGTCTTTATAGCTCATGTGTAAGTAACTTACAAAATTGAATAACCATTAAAAAGAGAGGGTATTACCTCTCTTTTTGATTTATTTATATTTAATTTTACACTGCTAGCCTTTTATTAAGTGCTTGCTTAGTCCACTGGCTACCGCATGATGTGGTATAGCCTTGAGCATAACTTGTCCAGGCTGCTCGCAGGCAGTATATTTTGGCGGTTCTATTTATAGCCGGCTTTTAGAGAATTGGTATTACTCTTGTGTCCGATCGCGTTCCTGCTGTTCTGCTTCCAGAATCGCTAATAAAAGAGCTTCTTCCTGAATTTCAAACTCTTCTTCAGAAAGTTCTCCCATATCAAAAGCAAGTTGGAGTGTAAGAAGCTGCTTGCTGAGATTTTCTTTATCATCAATTTCAGTATTGGCCTGTTCTAAAATTTTTTCCCCAAGCCACGTTACTCCCATTAATGGGCCAGTAATCGGTAATAGTAAGAAGCGCAGAACCATATTAATTTACACTTATGTAGATTTGTTAAGGCTGTCTCACAAGACCGTAATCTTGCTGATGACATTATATAAAACATTACTTAGTCTTATGTTGATGCCAAAATGCGTTGGATTTGAGTCCAGTTAAGGCTTCTTGACATCTGTATTTTATATTCCCGATGTGCAAAAAATTACTTTTACATAAAATTATTACTTACGAGGTACTTAGAGCTTGACAACAGTATTAAATGCATCTCCCCAGCGATTTGTCAATACACCTGCTGTTCAACGGGTCGCTCAACGCGCTTTGCGCTATCTACAGTCAGGTTTTTCAATACACTTACGTGGTGCAGCCGGAGTCGGAAAAACTACTCTGGCAATGCATCTAGCTGATTTGCTCAACCAGCCTATCATCCTCTTATTTGGAGATGATGAGTTTAAAACCTCAGACTTAATTGGTAATCAATTAGGTTATACCCGCAAAAAGGTTGTTGATAATTTCATCCACAGCGTTGTGAAAGTTGAGGATGAACTTCGACAACACTGGGTTGATGCACGATTAACCCTAGCTTGTAAAGAAGGATTTACGCTGGTTTACGACGAATTCAATCGATCGCAGCCGGAGGTAAATAACGTTTTACTCTCCGTACTTGAGGAGAGGTTGTTAGTATTACCAACAAACCAACATCGAGCCGAGTATATCCGGGTTCATCCTCAGTTTCGGGCAATCTTAACATCAAATCCTCAAGAGTATTGTGGAGTTCATGCAACTCAGGATGCTTTGATGGATCGTGTTATTACCATTGATATGCCTCCACCTGATGAACTAACTCAGCAGGAAATTGTAGTTCATAAAACAGGCATAGATTCCGAGAAAGCAGAAGTAATTGTTCGTGTAGTACGGATGTTTTGGAGTCGATCTGGCTCTGGACAGGGCGGTGGATTGCGTTCCTGTCTGATGATTGCCAAAATCTGCAACGAACACGAAATTTCTGTAAACCCTGGAGATCCTAACTTCCAAGATATTTGTGCCGATATCCTGCTTTCTCGCACGAATCAACCTCTCATGGAAGCAACTCGGTTACTGGAAGAGGTTTTAAGTGAATTGTGTCATAGTACAAATACTCAATCTCAGCCGTCAGAGATAATACCAAACAACCAAGATCAGATTGTATTGGAACAACGAGTACCTTACGAGCATGAAGTCTACAACTACCTGTGTAATTCTCCAGGAAGGCGTTTCTCTGAATTGGCAGTAGAACTAGGGATCGATCGCAGTCAAATTGTGGCTGTACTCAAGTCTCTCAGGGAGCAGGGAGTATTAGTACAAATGCAGGGCAATGCCGAGCCAGCGAACATCTCACAGACAGTTGCTTTTGATTCTGGTCATTTAATAAAAAAATGAGTACTAATACTAACCGAGGAGTGATCACCACATCAACTCAAGGTTCTACCTTGGCAGATATTCTAGAACGGGTTCTGGATAAAGGCATTGTTATCGCAGGAGATATTTCTATTTCCGTAGGCTCTACAGAACTGCTCAACATTCGGATTCGTTTGTTGATTTCTTCTGTTGATAAAGCCAAAGAGATTGGAATTAACTGGTGGGAGAGTGATCCCTATCTTAATAGTCAAACTCGCACCTTATTAGCAACTAATCAACAACTTCAAGAGCGTCTTGCTAGTCTAGAAACAGAACTGCAATCGCTCAAAGCACTCAATCCTATTAATCATCAGAATGCAGGCGATTAGTAAATCAAAAGGTTCCGATTCTGGTTTAGCACCATTGTTACTGACGGTTGTTGAACTGATACGCCAACTCATGGAAGCTCAGGTGATTCGGCGAATGGATGCTGGTACCCTCAACGACTCTGAGCTAGAACGAGCTGCCGAAAGCCTTCAACAGCTTGAACAACAGGTTGTTCAGCTTTGCGAGATATTTGATATTGACCCAGCCGAGCTAAATATTAACTTGGGTGAAATGGGAAATTTACTTCCCCAATCTGGAGGATATTACCCCGGTGAAACCTCTAGTCAACCCTCTATTTTAGAACTCCTCGATCGCCTATTAAATACGGGTGTTGTGGTTGAAGGTGACTTGGACTTAGGACTGGCTCAGTTAAGCTTAGTTCATGCCAAATTAAGACTAGTACTCACCTCTAAACCCCTGTAACTTTTTTATCTACATTCTTCTTGGTAAGACATTTTTATGAGTTATGGCTTTTACATTTATGGAATTTTGACCTTGCCTGCTCCACAAAATTTCAATTTAGAGGGCTTAGATCGGCAACCTGTACAAATTAAAATTTTGGATGATTTTGCAGTCATATACTCGGAAGCACAGCAAGAACGTTATTTGGCCAGCCGTCGTAACCTGCTAAGTCATGAAAAAGTCCTTGAGGAGATCATGCAAGGAGGCGATCGCTATTTACTGCCAGTGCAATTTGGACTTTTGGTTTCAAGCTGGGAAACGGTTTCACAGCAATTAATTCGTCCTCATCAAGAAGAATTGACGCAATTGCTTGCAAAGTTATCGGGTTGCCGAGAAGTTAGTGTCAAAGTTTTTTGGGATACCGAGGCAGAAATTCAAGGATTATTGGCAGAACACCCAAATCTGAAAACCGAAAGGGATAAACTAGTCGGTCAACCCCTGAGTATGGAGCGGGTAATCCAAATAGGGCAAGCCATCGAACAGGGAATGAGCGATCGCAAGCAAGGCATCATAGATATATTTCAAAGCACGCTCAACTCCATTGCGATCGAAGTAGTAGAAAATACTCCCCAAATGGACACAATGATTTACAATTCAGCCTACCTAATTCCTTGGGAAGCGGAATCACAATTTAGCGAACACGTTGAAGCACTCGATCGTCAATTTGAAGACCGTTTGCGAATTCGTTACAACAATTTCACTGCCCCGTATAACTTTGCTCGTCTTCGATTAACCACTTCCAACTAAATAGCAATAAAAATTGAAAATCAAAAATTATTTAAATTTTTAATTTTTTGGGAAATTAAATTTTTCTCTGCCTTTTATTTAAGAGGATGTTTGAAAAGTCCTCTTGTCGATAGCAAAACGTTCTAGATCCCCCCAAATCTTCCTTGTAAAGCTACGGTGTACGCACAAGTTATGGAATCACTACCAGTCATTGAATTACCCCTCCCTAACCCTCCCCTTGTAAAGGGGAGGGAACTAGATTTTCCGGTTTTCCCCCTTTACAAGGGGGGATTAAGAGGGGGAATTAAGGGAGGATCTAAAAGTACCCAAAATCACAGTGAAATACTTTTCAAACAACCTCTAAGTAAAATCAATGGACGACATATTTAAAGGATTTGAACACTTATTAGAAATTGCCAAAGCTTTAGAAGAAAAAGTAGAGAAAGGCGAGTTAAAAACTTCTATTCAAATTCGCTCTCATAATCTCAGTAGTATTCCCCGACAAGGTAATATTCCCAGAACAAATAATTCCAGCCGAGTCAGATCCAATTCCACCGTTGGCACTACACCAATGGATGATACTGATGTCACTCCCCCATCAGATAAGACGAACTCAAAAACTTCTTGGCAAGATGTCGGCGGCTTGGCTGATGTTCTCCAAGAAATCAGAGAGTTAGTTGAAATTCCACTTAAGCGTCCAGATTTATTGGTGAAATTAGGGTTAGAGCCTCCGAGTGGGGTTTTGCTAGTTGGCCCGCCCGGTACTGGAAAAACTTTAACAGCCCGCGTTTTGGCAGAAGAGTTAGAGTTAAACTACATTGCCATCAATGGCCCAGAGGTGATGAGCAAGTATTACGGCGAAGCAGAAGCTCGTTTGCGAAGTATTTTTGAGAAAGCAACTCGTTCTGCTCCCTGCTTGATATTTATTGATGAAATTGACAGCCTTGCTCCAGATCGCAGCCAAGTTGAAGGTGAAGTTGAAAAAAGACTAGTGGCGCAGTTGCTTGGGTTAATGGATGGGTTTGCCAAAACCGAGGGCGTAATTCTATTAGCGGCAACAAATCGTCCCGATTATCTCGATCCGGCGCTTCGTCGTCCGGGACGCTTCGATCGCGAAGTTCAGTTTCGGGTTCCCGATCGCAATGGACGATTGGAAATTCTGACGATTCTGACAAGTGCCATGCCCTTGGAGACTTCAATTAATTTAGGAGCGATCGCCGATTTGGCTCTTGGTTTTGTTGGTGCCGATATCAAAGCTCTTTGTCAAAAAGCAGCCTATATCGCCCTTCGTCGTCAAGTCCCCTCGCTCAACAGTCCCGTTCCTGAGAACATGATTATCATGCAGCAGGATTTTCTCGAAGCAATTAAGGAGATAAAACCCTCAGTTCTCAGGGATGTAGCAGTTGAAGTACCTAGTGTAAGTTGGGATGATATTGGTGGTTTGGATGATGTGAAACAAAAACTTCAAGAATCTGTTGAAGGCGCACTCCTTTATCCCGAACTATACGAGCAAACCAAAGCCAAGCCTCCCCGTGGGATTCTGTTGTGGGGGCCACCTGGAACGGGAAAAACATTACTGGCAAAAGCGATCGCTTCCCAGGCTAGAGCCAACTTTATTGCTGTGAATGGCCCGGAATTACTCAGCCGATGGGTAGGAGCAGCAGAACAGGCAGTCCGAGAACTCTTTCGCAAAGCTCGGCAAGCAGCTCCTTGCGTTGTGTTTATAGATGAAATTGATACCTTAGCACCAGCACGGGGACGATTCACTGGTGATTCTGGAGTTAGCGATCGCGTTGTCGGTCAACTGCTCACCGAACTGGATGGGTTGCATGAATGCCCGAAAGTACTTTTAGTAGGAGCAACCAATCGTCCAGAAACACTTGATCCTGCCTTGCTCAGAGCCGGAAGATTGGACTTACAAATCAAAATCGCTCTACCAGATCGAGCCAGCCGATTAGCGATTTTACAAGTTCACAATCTAGATCGTCCCTTGGTTTGTGTCGATTTAGAAACTTGGGCGACAGTTACCGAGGGGTGGAATGGAGCAGACTTGGCTTTGTTGAGCAATCAAGCTGCTTTAAGCGCCATTCGTCGATACCGCGCTCAGGGATTGACTGACTCCAGCTTGATTCAGATTACAAATGATGATTTCCAAGTTACATACCAAATGCTTGCTAATCAGCATCAATCTGAATAGTGATTCATCGCATTGAAGGCTTATAGATCCCCGACTTCTTAAAGAAGTCGGGGATCTGAACACCCCTAATCCATCAATACGATAGACCAATAGTCTGTTAATTAATATCCTTAATTTATGTCAATATACGCTTATGCTCTTCTAGCCCCCACCACATCACCACTTGTTCTACCCTTTGGGATGGAAAGGAATATTGAACTAGTTTACTCTTCTAGTTTAGGTGCGATCGTAGAGCCGGAAATCTCAATGGAGGGAATACAGGTAACGGATGAGCGTTTACTTCAAGCTGTATTAAACCACGATCGCGTGATTCGAGAACTTTTTCAACAAACTCCCCTTCTTCCCCTACGCTTTGGGAGGGGTTTTACCTCTATAGAAAAACTGCTGAATCATCTAGAAAAGCACCAAGAGCAATATCTAGAAGCTCTAACTCAGCTAGCAGACAAAGTTGAGTACACTGTAAAAATGATACCCTGCTCTTTACTTGACGATTCTGACAATATTGATGCTAAGGGAAAAGCCTATTTATTAGCTAAAAAACAACGCTACCAAACACAGCAAGCATTTCAAGCACAACAATGCGAACAGTTGGAACTCTTGAACCAGTTAATTCTCAAAACATATACAAATGTTATCTGTGAAACTCGACAGTCAGATGTGCGGCAAATCCACTTTTTGGCACAGCGTAACGATTCAACGGTCAGTACGCAGCAGTTTTCCCTCTGGCAGGTACAATGCTCGCACTGGCAATTGGCACTCAGCGAACCTCTGCCACCCTATCATTTTCTAAAAAATACTTTCATATAAATTCATAAAAAATAATATTTATAACTTTCCCAGAAAAAATAAAGACGATCTAATTTTTTCTTTAATTTTTTTATTTTCTTATATTTATCTTATATTTTTGGGAACACTAAACCCAGGAAGAATAAAACACATTGTGTAAGTTTTACCTACTGCTCAATCAGAGCAGGATGAAATCAATAATTAGAGTGAGAGCAAAATAAAATGGCTGTTGAAAAAGTTAACTCATCTTCAAGTCTGGCTGAAGTTATTGACCGCATTTTGGACAAAGGAATTGTAGTTGATGCTTGGGTACGTGTTTCTTTAGTTGGTATTGAACTGCTATCAATAGAAGCTCGGATTGTTATTGCTTCAGTTGAAACTTACTTAAGATATGCCGAAGCAGTTGGTTTAACATCTCAGGCTGCTGTTCCATCTGCTGCTTAACACCACATTAGAAAAAGGGAGTCTTTACGGCTCCTATTTAATATTTCTAGTTAACAAAATAGGAGATTTCAGCTGATGGCTCTCAAGAATTTATGGGAACAAGAGCGATCGCAGCGATTGCAAATAACTGCTGAACGCCGTCAACAAGTCAACCAATGGAAACAGCTAACTCAACAAGAATTGCAGCTGCAAGCAGATTTGCTTCATCAAGAATTAAGCAGTTTTGTTACTAGCCTTGACAAAAACAGAAAGTTACAACAGCAGCAATTTCAGCAAGAGATTCTAGAGCGGCAATTGGAAATATTGCAAATAAAAACAGATGTCTCGCAACGCCAGCAAGAATACCGCCAACAGCGTTCAGCAAAGGCTCAGGCATTATTCCAAAACTTGCAAAATTTCCGGTCAATCTTACATAACAGTGTTTGGGGCGATTACAGTCCCGAACAACCAGTTCCCCCGACTCCTGCTAAAGAAGAGAAATCAGTTGTAACAGTTCCCAAATGGTCAATCTCTCGTTCTGCAATTAAAGCCACTGGTTTTCGTCCTTCCGCCAACACGATGACTAAGAAAGTGCCTGCCTTGAATGCAGATACTGCTAAATCTAAAGTGCAGCAATACATTCAGCAAGCTGAAGGAGCTACTCTGATAGAAATTGAAGAGGTGATAGGCTTAAGCCGGGTACAAACGATAGATATTCTACGCTCCTTGATCAAGCAAGGGCTACTAGAACAACGCGATCGCCAATACTTTATTCGGCAACAAGCAATTTCTAGACAGACTTAATTCAAGCTCATTTATTGTATTTGCAGACTAGGAGAATGCGATCGCTTGTGTCTGTCGCCTTAAGCAGCAGAGTACAAAATCGATAAGCATTAAAGCTAGGATAGCTCAATCAAGGTTTTGAACTGTGCTATTGGCAATCGCGCGATGAAGTTAGTAAGCTGGATTGTTTGAGCAATTTTAATGTAAATGCAAAACTCTAGATATATAAGGAGGTGCGATCCATTGTGAATCAATTGATCAACCAACTTCAAACTAAATTATTTACAGGCAGGCTGAATCTTGAAGCAAGAGATGGGCCGACTTGGACGCTATATTTTCGTTTAGGAAGATTAATTTGGCAGGCTGGCGGTTCTAATGCCGATGAGCGATGGCGACGACACTTGTTGCGGTACTGTTCTAATGTGGATGTGACACAGTTGGAGCAGCTTGTTTCTGCCCAAGAAAATTATCGCAAGTATTCCATTCTTGCTAAGTTGCGAGAACAAAAATTAATCGAACAACAACAACTTGTGAGCCTGATTGCAAGCTCAATAGCTGAAGTCCTGTTTGATATAATGCAGTACGTTGAAGCCAAAAGAAATGGTGACAATCCAGCAGGGCAGTTGTCACATACTACCGTTGTTGGTGAAGTTCCTGGGGTTCTCCTAGCTGTAATACCAACAGAGGAAGTTTTGAAACGGGCTACACAAGCTTGGCAAGAATGGCGAGATGCAGGACTGGCAAGCTACTCGCCCAATTTATTTCCGATAATTCAACAAATTGAGGTACTCCAAGGACAAGCATCCTCTAAACAGATTATTGCTCTAGTTGATGGAACAAAAACTTTACGAGGTCTAGGGCAAAAAAGCGGTCGGGATGTTTTAGCTTTGACTCGGTTATTGATGCCATTGGTAAAAACAGGAGCGATCGCTTTTTCACCTACCCCAAGGCTCAGGCAGATTGGTATTAGTCAGGAAACTGGCAACCCATTCAGTGCAGTTAATCATTCCAATTCTTCACTAAAGACAGAAGAGGACACTGTTTTACAAGTTGCTCCCAATTTTAATAAAGTTGCCCCACCAGTGACTGACAAAGAAATTGTCAGTCCATCCAGTGCAGTTAATAACTCTAATTATTTACTGAAGACAGAACAGAAGACTATTTTACAAGTTGCCCCCCCAGCGACTAGTAAAGCAATTATTGATGTCTCAAGACCTTTAGTAGCCTGTGTGGATGATAGTCCGATGATCTGTCGCAGTTTGGAGGAAATTCTTACCCATCAAGGTTATCGCTTTGTGGGCATTCAAGAGTCCTTGACGGCAGTTTTAAACCTAATTAAAAGCAAGCCTGACTTTATTTTTTTGGATCTATTGATGCCAAAAGTAAATGGTTATGAAATTTGTTCTCAAATCCGTAAAACTCCAAGTCTTAAAGATGTACCGGTTGTCATCTTAACGGGGAAAGATGGAATAGTAGATCGGATGCGAGCAAAATTAGTAGGAGCAACTGACTTTTTGGGTAAACCTGTAGAAGCAGACAAAGTACTCAATGTGCTTCACAAATATTTAAGTGTTTAGGTTTAAGTGGTAGTTATGACAGTGGCTCCCCTACATCCATTTTCAAAACAGATTTTGCATTGGAAATTGCTTTCTATATCTCGGTTGGTGTTAATTTATTTGTCACCATTATTTTTCAAATTCTGGATTAAATAGTTAGGAAAAAATGAAAAAAGTTCTTTTAGTTGAAGATAGCCTTACAGAATCCGAAAAGATGACACGTTACCTAGAGCAAGGAGGATATTCAGTTTATGAAGTTCGCAGTGGTGAAGAGGCTCAACTCAGGTTGAAACAACAAAAACCTGACTTGATCTTACTAGATTTGATTTTGCCGGGCCAAAGTGGATTTGAGTTCTGCCGCAAGTTGAAAGCCGATCCGACAACAAAAGCAATCCCGGTAGTAATTTGCTCAACTAAAAACACAGATGTTGATAGAACTTGGGGCAATATGAGTGGTGCCGATGGCTATTTAGTTAAACCTGTAGATGAAAATACCTTGCTCCAGACTGTTAATAAATTTATTCGCTAAAGGAAACTAGGGCAATGGTACAGGGTAATGATAGCTTTAGAGAGCTACCCATAAATAGCCAATTTCGACTTGAAAACTCTCCTCAAGGAAACAACCAGAGGTTTTTAAGATTTCCGTTGAATGGAAAGGTAAATGGGTTACTCCCATTAGCTGATTTGCGAGGAGTAATTCAAGTTGCGCTGACCGAGATTTTGCCAGTACCGCAGGTAGCAGAATTCTTGTTAGGCATAATGAATTGGCGTGGAGAAGCGATCTGGATTCTTGATTTAGCAGGTTTGTTGGGAGCAACACACTGGTGTCGGCGAGAAAGTGTGCGTAACTCTGGCATGGCGATGCTTGTTCAAGTCCAGAATCAAACCGTCGGGCTGTTGGTAGAGCAAGTCAATACCATTGAAGTTCATGATCCCCAAGAGCGGTTAGCGATTTCGACATCAATGTTACCTGCCCAACTAGGCTCGTTCTTGCAGGGTTACTTTGTGGATTCTCAAGGTAGCCCTTTGATGTTACTTGACACCCATGTTGTGATTCAAGCTCTCCAGCCTCTTTAACACTAGACCTGCCTTGAAAATAGTTTTGCACTCTTGGGGGAAAGGGTAAAGGTAAAAGGGCAAGGGTTTTTTCTTATCCCTTTACCCTTTCCCCCTTACCCTTTTCCCGACTTCTGCAAGAAGTTTACTCTGCATTCTACTTATTAACTCCGACAACCTTCACAGCAAGAAAGATTATGGTAACGCAACAAAATCTTACACCCAGCCAACCTCGTTCAAATTCCACCAACGGTTATAAGGAAACCGATAACGGGCATACCGTTGATGTACCAGCAAAACAGCAAATCACCTCTGCTCTAGAAGAATTGCGAACTGAACTGGATCAAGCTGATTGGGTGGAAACAGGGCCATTGCGAGAGAGAATCCGCAAGTTAAAAGAACTGCTAAGTGTGTTGCCATATCAAACCGGAGGAGATGGATTAGAGGTAGAGCAAGTACAGGCGATCGCTAGCAAAATCCGCCAATTTTCCGATCTAGATACCTTGCTCGCTACTGCTGTGATAGAGGTACAAAGCGCACTGCAATCTGATCGCGTGGTGCTGTATAAGTTTACAAATCCGACGCTGGGGATAGTTGCTGCGGAGGCGATGAGGGATGGGTTTACCCCAATGCTGAAGGAAAAACTACCCGCCGTCACTTTTGGGTTAGGTTCTGCCAAGCTTTACCAACAAGAAAAATTAGTCGCGATCGCGGATACTTACACTACTGGTTTGTCCCCTTACCAAAAGCAGCTCGTGGATCGGTTTCAGGTAAGAGCTTGTGTGAGTTTGCCGATCTTAGTAAAAGATGAGATTTGGGGTTTGTTGGTAGTGCAGCAATGCACTGCTGCTCGCCAGTGGCAAAATGCTGAAATTCGGTTACTAAAATTAATCGAGCAGGAATTAGAAGCGCAACTGCAAGTTGCCGTGATTCAGGCTACGTTGCAACAAGAAGTAGAAAAAGACCAAATCCTTGTCGGTGTAGCGAATAAAATTCTCCAGTCCAAAGATTTGGATACCATCTTTCGCGTTGCCACACAAGAAGTGCGACAGTCATTAAAATGCGATCGCGTCGCAATTTATCGTTTCCAGCCAGATTGGAGTGGGGAATTTGTCGCTGAATCTGCTGGATCTGAGTGGGTTTCTCTATTAGAAGAACAGCGAAACAACCCGGCAATTGTCAATAACGTTAACTATTGCAGTGTTAGGAACTTTGCAGACGAAGGAGGATTGGCCGGCACAACAGGGCGATCGCACAATGTAGATAGCTACATTCAGCACACCCAAGGCAAAAATTTCCATCGCGGACAGATTTATCGAGTCACTAATGATATCTACAGTGCTGGTTTTTCTGACTGCTATATCAAGATTTTAGAAACCTATCAAGCCAAAGGATACATTATTGTTGCCATCTTCCAGGGAGAAAAGTTGTGGGGCTTGCTCGCTGCCTATCAAAATTCTCAGGCTCGTCAGTGGAAAGATAGTGAAGTTCGACTAATGGTGCAGGTTGCATCTCTGTCTAGTATTGCTATTCAACAGGTGCAATATCAGCAACAACTTTATAATCGCTCTGAGGAGTCAGCCAAACTTGTTGAACGAGAACGTACTGTTTTCGGCATCATTGAAAAGATTGGGCAAGCAACGGATCTTCGCACCCTTTTCCGCATTACAACTCAAGAGTTGCGGCGATTTTTAAAATGCGATCGCGTTGTCGTTTATCAATTTCATCCAGACTGGAGTGGAGAAGTGATCGCTGAATCTATGGCTGCTGGTTGGTCGTCACTGGTGGAGATGCAGGAACAAGACGGCATTATTAAAACAGGTCTGATATCTTCAGAACGTTGCCATGTTAAGGATTATGGCTCCCCTGTTAAACCCGATGCCGATACCTATCTCAAGGAAACGCAGGGTGGAATGTATGCCAAAGGAACGCGCTTTCGTAAAGTCAACGATATTTCTGCTGCTGGTTTTTCACCTTGCTATTTAGAAGCATTAGAGAAGTTCCAAGCCAAAGCATACATCATCGTTCCCATCTTCCGCGCTGGTAATCTTTGGGGTTTGTTAGCAGCCTATCAGAATTCTGATGTTCGGAAATGGACTGAGGAAGAGACCGGTGCTTTGTTGCAGATCAGCGAACCATTGAGCATTGCCCTCCAGCAAGCTGAATATATCGAACAGCTACGATTAAAAAATATCGAAATGACACAAGTAGCTGAAGTAGAAAACGCCATTGCGCGAATGGCGGATAGAATGCGTAATTCCCAACAGCCAGAAACGATTTACCGCACTACCTTGGCAGAATTGCGGCAGTTGTTCAAATGCGATCGCCTAGCAATATATCGCTTCAACTCTGACTGGAGCGGTGAATTTATTGCTGAATCTGTAGGAAGTGACTGGGTGCCTTTGGTTGGTTCCGATATCAAGACCGTATGGGAAGACGAACACCTACAGCAAACCGAAGGCGGGCGCTATCGCAACAATGAAACTTTTGCCGTCAATAATATTTATACTGTTGGCCATGCCCAGTGCCACATCGACCTGTTAGAGCAGTTCCAGGCTAAAGCCTACACCATCGCCCCTATTTTTGCTGGAAACAAACTTTGGGGTTTATTAGGAGCTTACCAAAATAGCGGCCCGCGCCAGTGGAATTCCGAAGAGGTGCGATTGCTGACCAAATTGGGCATTCAGTTGGGGTTAAGCGTGCAGCAAGCCGAGTACATCGGAGAACTGAAAACGAAGAATGCAGAATTGGCGCGGGCAGCAGAAGAAGAACAGGTGCTGACAGGGATGGTGGAAAAAATTCGCCAAGCTCAAGAGGCAGATACAATTTTCCTAAATGTGCTGCCAAGTTTACGCAAACAATTACAGTGCGATCGCCTAGCAGTATTTTGCTTTCATCCCGACTGGAGTGTGGAATTTATTGCTGAATCCGTAAAAGATCAATGGCTGTCTTTGGCTAGTTCCGACATCAAAACGATGTGGATGGACGATCACTTACAAGAAACTCAGGGCGGACGCTATCGCAATCATGAAACCTTTGTTGTCAATGATATTTACACTGTCGGTCACGTTCAGTGCTACCTAGAGATATTAGAAAAAATCCAGGCCAAAGCTTACGCGATCGCTCCGATCTTTATTGGAAACAAACTCTGGGGCTTTTTAGGAGCATACCAAAATACTGGCCCTCGCGAGTGGAAATCCAAGGATGTGCAACTGTTGCGAAAAGTAGCAGTGCAAATGGGTATAGGCTTGCAACAGGTTAAGTATATCGAACAGCTCAAGAAGAAGAATGCAGAGTTAGCCAGAGCCGCGGAAGGGCAACGAGCATTGACACGGCTTTCAGAAAAAATCCGCCAAGTTCAAGAGCTAGATACGATTTTCCGCAATGCCCTACCAGAATTGCGATCGCATTTGGAATGCGATCGGCTAGCCGTGTATCGCTTCAATCCAGATTGGGGTGGGGAGTTTATTGCCGAATCCGTAAGTCGCGAATGGGTTGCTTTGGTTGGCCCGGATATCAGGACTGTATGGGAAGACGAACACCTACAACAAACTCAAGGTGGACGTTATCGCAACAACGAGACGTTTGTGATAAATGACATTTACACTGCTGGTCATGCCCAGTGCCACTTGAAAATTCTAGAGCAATTCCAGATTAGAGCCTATATCATCACCCCGATTATTGCCGGAAACAAGCTCTGGGGTTTGTTAGGAGCATACCAAAATAGCGGGCCGCGGCAATGGCAAGATAATGAAGTCAACTTGGTAACGAAAATCGGCACGCAGTTTGGAGTTGCCGTTCAGCAATCGCAATACTTACAACAAACCTTAACCAAGAATGAGGAACTGATCAAACTGGCAGAACGGGAAGTAGCAAACGCCCGATTTTCTTATCGCCTGCCAAGTCGGTTAACAGAGATGGCCCAAAGTCATAGTAATGTTCTGGAATTTGTCCAGTTTGCCACCCACGAACTTCGTCAACTGCTCAAAGTAGATCGAGTTGGAGTTTACCGTTTTGAGCCTGATTGGTCTGGAGAATTTGTAGTTGAGTCTGTGACTGGAGATTGGCCTAAGCTTGTGGGCACTAGCCTGGCCAGAGTTAGAGATACCTATCTCCAGTACAACCAAGGAGGGCGTTATGTCCGCAAGGAAAGTTTGCGGGTTGACAATATATATAGTGTCGGTCATGACGAATGTCACATCCAATTGTTAGAGATGTGGGGAACTAAAGCCTACATGATTTCTCCGATTTTTCAAGAAAATCGGCTCTGGGGGTTGATGGGAGTTTATCAAAATAGCGCACCGCGCCAGTGGGAGCAATCCGAGGAGGATGTTCTCAACCAAGCCAGTGTCCAGATTGGTCTTGCCCTCAATCTTGCAGATTACCTAACACAGGTGCGTAGCCAAGAGCAGCAACTAGCAGAAGCAGCAGAGCGTGAACGCACCGCCCGCGAAAAACTCCAACAAGGAGCAATGCGCGTTCTCATGGCTTTGGAACCATCCTTCAGAGGCGATCTCACTGTTCGAGCGCCCCTATCTGAAGATGAAATTGGCACGATCGCCGATGGTTACAATACTACAATCCAAAGTTTGCGAGATTTAGTGCGACAAGTGCAGATTGCTGCTGGCAAGGTGAGTGAAAATTCCAGCAATAACACTACCTCAGTAGTAAAACTATCTGACCAAGCTCAACAGCAGGCAGAACGGCTGGAAAACGCTTTGGAACAATTACAAATGATGGTAACTTCCACCCAGGTAGTCGCTGCTGATGCTCAAAAAGTTGGACAGGCGGTGCAAAGAGCTAATAACACCGTCCAAGCTGGTGATTCCCTGATGGAAAGAACCGTAGATGGCATTTTGGAGATTCGGGAAACCGTGTCGGAAACAGCGAAGAAGATTAAACGCCTCGGTGAAGCTTCTCAGAAAATCTCGAAAGTAGTGAGTCTGATTGAAAATTTTGCCACTCAAACTAATTTGCTGGCTCTCAATGCTGCGATCGAGGCTACCCGTGCTGGAGAGTATGGCAAAGGCTTTGCGGTGGTTGCAGATGAAGTTCGTTCCTTGGCTTATCAGTCGGCTAGTGCCACCACAGAAATTGAGCGACTCGTGCAAGAAATTCAAACTGGCACCAACGAAGTTACTGAAGCAATGGAAGTGGGGATTACCCAAGTTGTCCAAGGCTCGAACTTGATCGATGAGACTCGTCATTCCCTGAGTGCGATCGTGGTAGCTACCAACGAAATTGGTGGACTGGTACAAGGAATTACCCAAGCAGTTTCCCATCAAAGTCAGCAATCTCAGATGTTGACAGAGGCGATGATGGATGTTTCGGCGATCGCCCGCAAGACTTCAGAAAGTGCCATCCACATTTCCGAGTCTTTTGAGGAACTACGGATGACTTCACAACAACTGGAAACCAGCGTTAGCCAGTTTAAAGTTGACTAAGTAGGTCGTGGTGAATATTTATTCTCAGGATAAGGCATGGGGCAGAGGGGCAGAGGGGCAGAGGGGCGGAGGGGCGGAGGGGCGGAGGGGAAAAAATTTGTACAAAAACTCTCCCCTGCTCCCCTGCCTCCCCTGCTCCCCCTGCTCCCCCTGCCTGCCTTAACAGATAAATCTCCTTGACACCAAGCGTATTATGAACCCCGATCCCAGTAATCAAGAGCAGGCTTTTCTTGCGGAAGCGGCAGAGTTATTGCAAACCATTGAGCAGAATCTGATCGGTCTACTTGATGAAAAAACAATAGAAAAAGTTCATGCCTTAATGCGAAGCGCCCATACTATCAAAGGGAGTGCTGCCAGTGTTGGGCAAGAAACTATTCAGACAATTGCCCATCATTTGGAAGATGTATTCCAAGCGTTATACGCCCCAGAACTGGAAATCGATCCAGAATTGGGTGCTTTGCTTCTAGATGCTTATGAGTGCCTGCGAACTCCATTGAGTGCTGCTTTAATGGGCTTATCCTGCAATGAGGCAGAAATACTTGATCGCACTGCCTCAATTTTCGCCCAACTCCAACACAAACTAGGCGACTTTTTTGGTCGTGAGGCTCCGCTTCCCAGTTCGGAAGAACTTGGCTTTGATGTGGTAGAGTCAATCTTTTCCGGGAGTGTACTCCAGGATTTGCAACAGTTGGAAACTGACATTCAAACCCAAGATCCGCAACAAATTCAAACAACACTCAACTCCCAAGCAGAATTTTTTGTCGAACTAGCAGCATCTTATGGCTTATCTGGATTGGAAGAAATTGCCCAGGCGACCCTAAACGCGCTCAAAGCACATCCAGATAAAGTATTGCAAATCGCTCAGGTGGCTTTAGAAAATTTTAAAGCGGCTCAAGTAGCAGTACTGGCAGGCGATCGCACTCAAGGGGGAGAAATATCTCCACAATTGCGAGAATGGGCAGAAATAACTACTCCTGTCCAAGAACCGCAAGAGCAGCCAGTTGCGATCGCTGCTCAAGCAACACAAACGACTACAACTGAGAATCAGCCATCTCCCCTCCTCAGTGCTAGCGAAGCGGAATCAATTTGGTCGTTTTTCCCGAAGCGGACTGATAACTCGCTACCGAAAACACCGGAGGTACTGGCACCTATTTCTCAGGATTCGGTAGTAGCCCCCTCTGCCATAGAGCGGATTCTACAGTCAATCTGGATCGGAGATCCCCAGACATCCTGCCGATACTCAGACTCAGATCGGCCGGCCTCTCCACCACCACCAAGCCTCCAGGCTCAATCATCGGCATCACTTCCCAGTATCCGAGTCGCGATAGAACAGCTCGATCGCCTCAGCCATACAATTGGGGAATTGCTAATCAGCGAAAACCAACAAAACCTGCAATCTAACCACATCCACAAAGCAGCTCAAGACACTTTACTACAGTTTTTGTACTGTCAACAACAACTTAGTAAAGTTTTTACTTGGTCGGATCGACATCTGCTGCTTCCCGAACGCAAGCAGCGACATATACATGCCTCTCCACGCTCAGTTCCAACTACCGAGGCACAATCCAATTTTGATGCTTTAGAAATGGATAACTATAGCGAGTTGCACATTCTCCTGCAAAATCTTACAGAAGACATGGTGCAATTAGGAGAACGGATTGAGGCTGTTAATGGCTTAGTTCAGCAATCTCGCTTCAGTCTTGGCAAGCGCAAACAACTGCTTTCAGGAGCGCAGGAGGATTTGCTGCAAGCCAGAATGGTTCCACTGGGAACAGTGTTGAATCGATTACCCCGGCTGTTGCAACAGATGGTAGCAACTTATCATAAGCCTGTTGAACTCAAGCTTGGCGGTACGAAGGTACTGGTGGATAAAGCCATTTCTGAGCAGTTGTACGACCCCTTGCTGCACATGATTCGCAATGCCTTCGATCACGGCATTGAACCGGTAGAAACCCGCCGCCAGCAGGGTAAACCAGAAACCGGAACAATTACAATTCAAGCCTATCATCAAGGCAACCGCACTACTATTGAGGTACGGGATGATGGTCGAGGCTTTAACTGGGAATCCATTCGTCAGCGAGCTATAGAAAAACACCTACTGGCTTCCGAACAAGCCGCCTACGCCTCAGAAGACCAACTGGCAGAGTTATTGTTTGAACCAGGCTTTTCTACCGCCAAGGAGATTGGTGAGTTATCTGGCCGTGGTATCGGCTTAGATGTCGTTCGCACTCAATTGCAAGCTTTACAAGGTTCGATTGTGGTGCGATCGCTTTCAGGGCAGGGAACCACCTTCATCTTGCAATTGCCTCTGAGCTTGACAACAGCACGCTTGCTCGTTTGTCAATCTCAAGGTATTACTTATGGCTTGTTATCTGAAGGAATTAGCCAGGTTTTATTACCGCAGCCAGACCAGATTCAAGTCCAGCAATCTTTACACGGGCAAGGCAGCCAAAAATTCTGGCAGTGGGGAGAAGGGCAAAATCAGCAATTAGTTCCCATCCGCTCGCTTGCCAATTTGCTGGATTACAAATATCCTTTATTCACCCAAGACCACAATTTAAATCTAAGTCCTTTTCCAGTCAAACAACGGAACACCGTTGAACCTCTGCTGCTGTTGGAAACAGAGCATCAATACCTGTGTTTGCAAGTCGATCAGATTTTAGTCGAGCAGGAATTAGTAATTAAATCCCTCGGCAGAGTCCTGACTTTACCTAGTTACATCCAAGGCTACAGCGTATTGGGAAATGGTAGTCTTACCCTAATTGTTGACCCGGTGGAGTTAGTTCGGCAAACCTGGGAGACTGATCTTATGCCAACTTCCCCGGCATCAAGTCTTGCAACTAAACTATTGCCTGCGCCTGAGCTTGTTCTTGCTCTAGAGGGGCAGCAATCCCAGCTAACGATAACGCAACCGCAGCAACAGCCGATGGAAGTCAATACAGCCGTTGCTCAACCTAACCGACTAATGGTGTTAGTGGTGGAAGATTCGGTTGTACAAAGGCAAAGTTTGGTGCAGACGCTCCAAAAAGCCGATTATCAAGTGTTGCAAGCAGGCGATGGCCGAGAGGCGATCGCACAAATGCTGCAACACGGTGATGTCGATCTAGTGATTTGTGACATTGAAATGCCGCGTATGAATGGATTTGAGTTTTTAGAACACCGTCGCCAAGACGAGCGTTTGTCTGAGATTCCTGTAGTGATGCTGACTACCCGTAGCGGCCAGAAGCACCGCCAATTAGCTTTAGCTCTAGGGGCGAAAGCTTACCTGACCAAACCTTATTCAGAACAGAACTTTCTAGCCACGATCGCTGAACTGGTTCATACCTGAGATAAGGCAGGAAGCAGAGGGGCAGGGGAGCAGAGGAGCAGAGGAGCAGGGGAGCAGGGGAGTAGATGGAGATGGAAAAAGAACCAATTAAAAATCATAAAGACTTGAAAGTTTATCAAATGGCATTCGATGCAGCTATGAAAATCTTTGAATTCTCTAAAAAGTTTCCTGTCGAGGAGCGGTATTCATTAACTTATCAGATTCGTAGATCAGACGCTCGAAGACTCGCTAACGCTTCGCTATCCCGTTCTGTTTGTGCAAATCTAGCTGAAGCTTGGAGAAAACGTCGATATGAAGCAGCTTTTGTGGCTAAACTCAATGACTGTGTTCGCGAAGCGTGTCGTAGACAAGCAGAGGCAGTAGAAACACAAACATGGATTGAATTTGCTGTTAAGTGCAATTATTTGGATGTTGAATTAGGCAGAGAATTATATGGAATCTACAATCGGATCTTAGGTGGTTTGGTAAATATGATTACTGATCCCTCACCTTGGCTAATGAAGCGTTAATATCTTTCTCCCCTGCTCCCCTGCTCCCCTGCCTGCTCTCCTGCTCCTCTGCCCCTCTGCCCCCTAACCACAGTTTTCAACACCTACCGACTTATGCTTAACACTCCCTTTCCGTTTAAGCGATTATCTGGCGTTGTGAGCGAGCGCGACTCATTACGAGTCGTTGTTTTTGCGATCGCAGACTATTTATTTGCCCTGCCAGTTGGTGCAGTTCTCAAGGTGATGGCTTGTCCCCCTATTAGCAGTACGGTTGAAAATGGTATCGGGATGGTTGATTTGGGAGCGCAAACGATCACAATTGTGGACTTGCGCCAGAAGTTCATTCAGCAAGTACCACGACAACAGGCGGATCAAGTTCTCTCTGTGGTTGAGACTTCAGGGCGCTTCTTACTTCTGACTCAAACACGGACTGGGGAAATTTGTGGTATTCCTGTGGACAAGCCCCCCGCCTTAATTGATATTCCTTTGTCAGCTGTGCGTCCGGTGCCTTGGTCTTATCGGCAAGTGGCGGAGTTAAGCTGTGTTAGCCACATGGCTGTTTTGTCTGTAGCACCAAACGAGGAACCACTCAAAGTACTTCTTTTTGGTATGAGCCAGATATTGGCTGATAAGTTGGGGTTGCCCGGAACAACCCCAACCTTGGCTCCTGGGCTGATATCAGGCGAACAACGGCAAAGATTTCTCCGTTTTTCCTTGGGGAATCAAGGAAGTGGATTGCTACCATTTGACTCAATAATGGAAATTTTTCATCTCGCTAGCCAAGAAATTTCCCCAGCCCCGGCCTTACCAAGTTGGATTTTAGGTTTCTATAATTGGCAAGGACAGATGCTGCGGCTGGTTGACTTGGAACATTTGCTTGGTTATGCGCCGCTTTTAAAGCGGCAGTCACCACCAGAAAAGCCAATGGTTCTGGTTCTCGAACTGCAAAATCAGGTAATCGGGTTTTTGGTGGCTCATGTCTACGATGTAGAGTGGCAGGATTTACAGCAAGCACAATCGGCACCAACCGACTTTTCCCCAAACAAACTGCTAAATTTAGTTCGAGGTATTCTGCCAGGTGATCGCTGGATTTTAGACACCAGAGCGATCGCCCAGACATTGCAATGGCAAACCCACTGATTTAACTTGATGCTGCCAAGGAGTTTTCCGTGACGATCGCAACTTTAGACCCTAATTCCGAAACCCAGCCTGTTGAAAATGAAATCCAGATAGAAGAAATTGTGGCTAATGTGGCTGAAATCAAAGCAGTCTTTCAATCTGCTAAGGGGCCAAAGGTCGCTCAATTGCAGCAGAAGGTAAGTCAAATCGAAGCTTTTATCCAAGCTTTGGCTAAGGATTCGCCCAGTGACAATGATGAAAATGTTCGAGGGGCTTTTCAACTCCAGCGAGAACAACTTGCGGCGATTGATCGGCAAATGCAACAAGCAAAAAGTCAAACTGCACTTTTGGAGGTTACAGTCACTGCCCTTCGAGATGTTTTCAATGCCGATCGCGTCCTGATTTATCGTTTTGAGGAAGATAATCGCTCTCGAGCGATCGCTGAAGCTATACAAGCGGGTTGGTCATCCCTGCTCAACCAATCCCTACCGATAAATTTGTTGGTTACTAAACCCGATGTTAGTGACGGACAAAACTCGCAGGGCAACCTCACTGAAATATTAGAATTAACTCCCCGCCAACAGCAATTTTGGCAACGCTTTCAGGTGCAAGCTAGCCTGTGCTTACCCTTGATTGTCAAACAACAGCCTTGGGGTTTGTTAGTTATTCATCATTGCCTTCAACCCCGACAATGGCAGGAAGCAGAGCGTAGTTTGCTGCAACAAGTAGGAATGATGTTGACAATTAACTTGCGCTGGGCTGAAATAGTAGCTCCACCTGCTCAACAACTGTCACCACCTCCCCAAAAGGCTGAATCCTGCGATCGCTCTGAATTACTAGTGCCATTTCAGCAAGTGAGCCAGGCTGTACAAGAAGGAGCAAGAATCGCCGAGCTTGCCAACGAGTATTTAATATCTATTCAAGATACTGTTGCTTTTACTAATAAACAGCTGCAATACCTTGGTGAATTTTGCGAGCAAGCTTCTGGCTTTATTCGCCTTGTGGAAGGCTTAAGTACCAAAATTCAGGTTTTGTCTCTGAATACAGCCATCGAAGCCACAAAAGCTAGCGACCAGGAACGAAGTTTGCTAGCTGCTGCTGAACAGGTAGAAATTCTCGCTCGTCAAGCCCGCGACAGCACCTTAAATATAGAGGAATGGTTCCAAGAACTCCAGGTGACAGCAGCAGACGTTGCTTCTGCTATCGAACCGTGCGATCGCCAAATCAATGCGGGACTGGAGTCAATCGCGCAAATCCAGGAGCAATTTAGAGCGATCGCCAACATTGCTGCTTGTATCCTCAAACCAATGTCGAAGCCATAAGACCTCTTGCAAAAAGCACTTTTGCAAGAGGTGGGAAAAGGGTAAAGGTTAAAGGGGAAAGGTAAAATACAGAACCTTTCCGCTTTCCCCTTTTCCCGACTTCTGCAAGAAGTTTATAGAATTGTCACAAATCCCATAGAAACTGAGAGTTGTTTTCATGAGTACCGATTTTGTCCCCCAACCGCAGAACGACGATCGCTTTCTAGAAGAAGCGATCGATCTGTTACTGTTCTTGGAGCAGGAGTTGCCTAACTATACAAAAGACAGTAACCCTGGTACAGCTTTGGCTCTCATGGAAGCTGCTCGCTCTCTGCATTCGATTGCCATAGCAGCCGAGTTAGATGCCATTGCCATAGTTTCGGCTGCACTAGAAGAGATTTTTCAGCTTCTGCATCAGTATCGGGCAACTGTCAACGCCCCAATCGCTTCCCTGTTGTCAGAAGGATTAGATTGTCTACAGATGCTATTGATGGCATTTTTAACAGCCTCGCAAATTGACGAAGTAGAAATTCTGGAGCGGATGTCTGCCATTGTTGCTCTTCTACAAGCAGAGTTTGGCGATCGCCAACAAAGCGTTATCACCCAGGAAACAAACCTTGAGACATCGATAGAGCAACCACATGAATGTGAAAAAGCAGGGGAGCAGGGAGTAGAGAGCAGGGGAGCAGGGGAGCAGGGGAGCAGGGGAGCAAAGGAGAGTTCAAATACCAAGTTCTTTCCCCTCCGCCCCTCCACCCCTCTGCCCCTCTGCCCCTCCGCCCCTCTGCCCCCTGCCTCTTGTGAGACTAGCCCCCAGTCTGACAGCCTTGTTCACGTAGATACAGAGCAGCTTCCCATCAAGGTAGGGGAATTAGCGAACCTAGAGGAAGAAGATTTTCATGCTTGGTTAGGGGATTTTTCCCTGCCTACTGAAACTTCTGTTCCATCCCTAGTTAAATCTGTTCGCCATCAACATCAACTCTCTTTGCAAGAATCGATTTCTACCATTCTTGCAACAAGTATTCCAACCGCCACACCCATCAATATTGAGCATCTCGAACAACTAAACGCGTTAGTTGCAACATTATTAACTACATATAATCAGCAAGCTTGTCAAGAAGAACAACAGCAACATACGATCGGGCGGTTGCTCCGACAAGTTAAACGATTACAACACCTGCTGGATAATCTACAGGAATGGTCAGGACGTTTAGTAGCAATTTCAGATACCCTTTCTCCTCTAGCTGCTTCTCGCTCTCAGCAATTATACAGTACTCTACAATCTGTTTTGGCTGAAGCGTCTCAGGTAGCATCAACTGTTGATTCGCTGAATAACAATCATCATCAACTCAAACAAGAACTCATACAGCAGGAAAAGTTGCTTAAGCATTCTTCCAATTTAGTCAAAACAGTTACAACTATTCCTTTAAAAGTAGCTTTAGAATCCTTACATCGGCTTTGGTCTCAGTTACAAGCTCTACAAGATAAGTCTGCTAGACTACATTTACAAATTAGCGATATCCAAGTCGATCGGGCATTTAGCGATCGCCTTCATGCTCTCTTGTTGCATATAAGTTGCTATTTACTAGAGCAAAGTATTGAGTCTTGCCAAACACGCCAACACCTTGGTAAAAATAGCAACGGTATTATTGAAATTCAAGTTTACCAGCACGGAAATCAACTGATTATTGATGGCTGTGATGATGGTGCAGGACTTAACTTATCTCAAATTTATCAACAAGCTTTAGCCCAAGGATTCGCTCTGACAAAACCAGGGGATATCTTACAAGAAATGGTAATTGAACCAGAGGTTTCATCTGTTTTATGCGATCGTGCTGCTTTAGAGTTAGGAGTAGAATTAACTGAAGTTTGCAAGCAATTAACAGCTATTCAGGGAAGAATAGTATTGAAGTCTAAAGTTGGACATGGTACAGCCTTCTCACTCCAAATTCCCCTCAATCAAAAAATTGCTCAACTTATCCTCTGTCAAGCTAACTCCAGAGTCTATGCATTTATTGCCGATTCTGTAGAGCAGATTTATCTATCCCAGTCCGAACAAATTATCCACACTCAAGCGGGACGCATGTTATTATTGCAGTCTTCTGGCAAATCCAGTGGCTTCCTTGGTTATGCTCATGAGCATCTAACAACAGAAATGCTCGTCCCTATCCATTTATTGACTGATGTGCTGATTTGTCCTAATCATCTCCCCACCTCAGTTACTACTTACAGCACAAATACACTAAATGCTTTCAAGCAGGATAAGCCTTTATTAGTATTTCGTTACTTAGACAAACGATGTGCTTTAGAAGTAGATTGCATCATTGGCAAACAATCCTCTGCGATCCATCCTCTGGGGGAAGCAATCCCAGTTGCTGCTTATATCCAAGGAACTAGCATTCTTGCCAATGGGCAACTTAGCGTGGTTTTAGATGGTCACCTTCTCGCAAAATCTCTAACTTGAACTCAATACCTGCCGAAACGTTTGTTGCACATGAATTACAGCAGTTTTAACATAGACTCCCAATAAAAGCGCTCCAGTTCATAGCACATCTGACTTTTCCCGTTAAGTCTCTTTTGCAAGCTGCCAACCCTCACAGAGGCCGTGTAACTTTAACCAACCTCGCCACGGTACCTGGATGCCAATGGGTGTTTTGTTTCAATGTTCAAGGTAGCCGCCGTAATCACTTCGCGTCGTAAACGAACAAGTTCCAAGCGCACATCTGCAAGTGTTCTACAGATGGGTGTACCAATTTCTATCTGCGATCGCTAGTACCGCAGGGCGGAAGTCAAAAGTCAAAAGTCAAAAGTCAAAATGAATACAGGGTAATAGTTTCGTTGATTTGGAATGGGTGGTTTATTTATGCCGTGCTGTACTAGGCTTCTGGCTGTACCTCAACGCCAAGAGCTTTCTGGGCTTTTGGCAGAATGTGTTCCACACGCTCTCCTCAGTTCCCGCGTCGTCGGATTGATAATTTGATATTCCTCTTCGACATCAATAGTAAATTCTTCAGCTTGAGATGACATAGTTGGTGTTTCCTTTACTTGTTAAGGAATCTTATTGCCACGAACGGCAACAGTAGGATTAATCGGTCAAGGATTAGCAAACTTTTAATAGCTAAATGCCTAAATGTTTGCTAATAAGTCTCAAAGAAAAGATGGCTTAATTCAATGAGAGAAACATCACTCTGAGGTTGTGGATTGCATTACTCCAAAAGAATATTTGAAAACTGGCATGGTCAGAATCCATCCTGAATTCTGTATGACTGGTGTTTGAATAAATGGGTTTAATACCCCCACTACATTGAAAATTTAGCGGTCTATAATTAGTGGCGGGTCTGAATCCCCCATTTTCTTGTTCT
Organism: Nostoc sp. ChiVER01; assembly: GCF_034531155.1. Lineage (NCBI taxonomy): Bacteria > Bacillati > Cyanobacteriota > Cyanophyceae > Nostocales > Nostocaceae > Nostoc > Nostoc sp. ChiVER01. The sequence continues at coordinate 33,523 of NZ_JAVRBS010000037.1, forward strand.
GATTCCTGTACATGGATAGTTGGGCGTTTAGCCCATTCTGGCTTCTGGGTTCTTCTAAAAATTTATAAATGGATGCTAACTAATTTTGATTGTACCTGTTTTTTTTTGGACGTTCTACAGGTCTTTCAGTGACATCTACTACCAATACTTTCCATTCATACGCTTGTTGATGTAGCTCTCGTTTTCCAGGCAGTCGGAATGCTCCCGACTTAATCAAAATATTTTCTACCTTCCGTACTATCCGGCATACCGTGGATTCATGTATACCCCAACTTTTAGATATATGAAAGTAAGTTCTGTACTCCCCGGAGGCGGAGCGTCTCCGGCTCCCCGCCAATATTCAAGTGCAATTAATAAATGGTCTTCTACACTTAACTTTGGCTGACCCCCAATATCCCAGTTCTCGTCAGTTGGGGCTTTAGAACTTCTACCATTTTCCCAAACGTAGCAATGCAATATGTACTCCACATAACCGTTTAAACTCGTGTGGTGGCAGGTATTTCATCTGCTCGTAGCTCATTACTCTTTCTTTTTTGACCTGTATTTTTTCATGCTTACATTATTCGTGCAAGAGGTCTATTGAAGTTTCAACTAACGGCTCTTTCGCAATACTATTAAGTCCAACTGACTCTAATAGCTCTTTCCAATCAGCTACTAAAGTTAAATCTTGAGGATTAGAATAACGCAATTGGGCTAATGTTGTCAGCGTTTCGTACCAAATGCCAGCTTCTGCATATAAGGAGGGGCGATCGCGTGATGTTGCTTTTTCTAACTGACTAACCAAAGTAGAACTTGGTTCGATTCTTTGTACCCAACCTTCTACAAAAAGGTCTTCAGAACGGTCTTCAGAATCACAAATGATGGAAAATGACCATTTATAATTTTTGCCAATTTCTAAAGGTTGTAAGGTTTTATTAGTAGGGAGGCTGAAGCTAACAATACCAGAACTTGCTGGAAGTGGAAATCTCGTTTTATAAACTACAGCACTATTGTTTTTCTCCCGTAACTCGAATTCCGCTAATTGCGTAGAAACTGAAGGAATATATACAAAGAAAGTTGGATATTTTTCTACAGTTAAGCCAAGGTTATTTGCTGGTAGTAATGCCTTTAGTGTCTTTCGATTTTGGCTACACATCATAGTGCCACGCGATGCCCCTCCTTTGCGATTGTCAGGCGCTCCAACTTTAGGAGGCTTGAAATTGATTTTTCTCTCAAATATTTTTTTGTTACCAGCCAAGTTTTGGCTAAGTAAAAGGTGTGATGACTGAGCCGTTAAGGTTTGAGGGAAAGCAGCAATAATAGATATTTCTAGCAATGTAGCTAAAGAAAGTGGTGCAAGTTTTATAGAAAAAGTAGTTTTCATATTTACTCTGATTTGATGTTGGGTTTTTAGCTGAAAAAAGCCTGAATATAATACAATACGCTTGGGTGAAGAATTTCTTTCTTCTCTCTGCGTCCTTGGCGTTCTTGGCGGTTCGTTAAAAAAATTCACTTTCAGTAAGAGTTTTAGCCTTAACTGAACCGTGTTGAAATATAATAGGAATTACGCGCAACGCAAGACATAGATAAATAAGAGTTGTACTAGAAATTTTGGTATTTATTTTGTATACAAATATAACCGTCGTATAAACCCTATGTTCGGAAGTTTTATACGTTATATATAATTTTTTAGGCATGATATTATAGATTATTCGTCTATTTTATTTGCCCGGGTTTTTATTTTTTTTACCTTATCATGCATCTGTTGCAAATATTCTGGATCGGAACTTACAGAGGTTTGAGGGTTTTTCTTAGTCTCATTAACCAGAGGTTTTTTACTCCTAAGTTCCTTCGCCTTTTTTCGTAAGTCTTGAAAATATTCCGTCTGTGTAATTTGGGCTACTTGGCGCTCTTTTTTTGAATGGTCAATTTCGATGTTTAATTTGAAAGGATTTTTAAGGCGATCATAAATTGCCTTTGTGTATCCTGACTTATTAAATCGGTCTACAATCACCACACTTCCAGCAGTTCCTATGAATGTAAATACAGGTGGTATTAGGGGTATCCAAGCTCCTTGGTAAAAGAAACCGAAGCATATCACACATAAGCCTGCTAATGCAGCTACAATAGTCAGTCCAAAGCGTATAGGGTGGCGAATATGCCAAGCCACTATTCCTCCGAAAAGCGACCATATCCCTATCCATAGAGTTTCGCCCCAGTCTGACCAGTACCAAAATAAAGGACGATGATCTAAGACAGCACTCAGGATTTGACTTACTGCCTGTGCGTGAATCACAATCCCTAACATTTCTTGGTCTTTTTGCTGTCCCGCACTGTAGGGTGTGTAGAAACTGTCCTTGATACTCTCTGCGGTAGTGCCAATCAGGACGATACGGTTCTTAATCCAGTTAGGATTAACCTTGCCTGTTAATACTTCTGTAAGGGTTACTTGTTGAGCAACGTGGCGAGGAGAACGATAGTTAAGCATAACTTGATACCCCCGTACATTAGTATTTTGGTAGCTGCCAGAATTAGGTTTGAGGCGTTTAAATATTGTTGAACCTAGCTTTAACTCGTTGGATGAAGTAAGCTTCGGCTCGATTTTTTCTACTTTTAGGTAATTTAGTGCTAGCTGGAGACTGAAAGAAAAGAGATCGGCGGTGGAATCTTGGCATAGATGCGGATTTCCATTAGATTTATTGACTGGAGGTGGATTCATAAATAGTAGATTGCGACGCAAGATCCCACCGGAATCTACTAGCAAATCTGAAAATCCAATCCGGTTTTTTGGGACATTAGGAGGAGGTGCAATTCCTGGATTATTGGAAGAATCATTAACTTTGCAAACAGTAATAATCCGATCGCTCTGCTTAAAGCGTTTGGTTAACTCTTTATTACCAGGTAATATGGGAAAATCTCGATAAATATCTAAACCAATAACTCGCGGTTGCTGTTGCTCTAGTTTATTTAAGACCTGTTCTAACGTGCGATCGCTTAATGGCCATTTCTTTTCCAGTTGGATATCTTCTTCAGTTACTGCAACTATCAGCAGACGGCGATCAACACCTTCGTCAGGACGCAATCTAACTAACTGGTCGAAAGCCCAGAGTTCCTGTGCTTGCAATAAACCAAGTTGCCGCATCCCAATTACCAAAGTTGTGGCGATCGCACCACTAAAAATCACCCTGGCACTTGGGATTAATAATTTTGTGTACACCCCTTGTAAACGAGGCAACACAGAATTAATTCTCTGAGAAAACTTAGAAATCACACATTTTTTATCCTTGCGAAGGCATCGCTAGACTCGAAATTAAACACGATGCAGAGCTAGCATGGTAATATCATCAAACTGATCTGCATCACCAATGTGAGCATACACACTTGCTTCGATCCGATCAAGTGCAGCAGTAGCTGATAAAGCAGGCTGCTGAAGTAAAGATAGTAGTTTTTCTTCGCCGAAAAACTCACGTTTTGGGTTGCGGGCATCAGTAACACCGTCAGAGTAAGCTACTAAGATGTCATCAGGTTCTAACTGAATTTGATCAATACCAAACTCCCTATTGGGCATCATGCCAACAGCCGGGCCAGTAGCCTTAAGCCTAGCCTTAATGCCATTTGCTCCGAAAATGATTGGAGGTTCGTGTCCACCATTAACATAGTGCAATAAGCCTGTGCCTGGGTTCAACACGCCAAAGAAAAGCGTGGCAAACATATTTATCCGACTGTGATTATTGGCAATGTAATTATTTGTCAGACTAACTGCATTTTTGAGGACTGTTGTGCCGATTCTAGGAGCTTGTGCCCGTTGTCGTCCCTCTTTAATTGATTTACTGCCCTTATCGGTAAGAGCATCCAACCAGCTTAGAGTATAATTCTGTTGGGCAAAAGCCCGGATCAAACTTCTGAAAAGAGACATAAACAACGCAGCACCCACCCCTTTATCGCAAACATCCGCAATTACAATCCCAATTCGGTGATTAGCAAGGGGAAAAGCATCATAGAAGTCTCCACCTACGACGCGGGCTGGATGAAAGCAGGCAGCTATTTCCCACCCTGGTATCTGTGGCAGAGCTTCTGGCAAGAAGTCGGCTTGAATCATGCGAGCGATTTGTAAGTCTCGCTCGTAAAAAAGCAGAAGCTCATGCTCTGTTTTCATTTATAGATAAGCCTCGCTGGTACAATTGTTAAGCAATTTTACTGTGCCGATGGAATGCGATACATAATGAAGATATTGCGATTTTTGCCGTTGATACGTTCATAGATAAACTTATCGACCTCATGAAGTGCAAGATATATCCCTAGACCACCGATTGAACGCTCCTCTAAGGGCATATTTAACTCATCTTTATCTGGAAGTTTAGTCTCACAAGGGTTGTAAGCTAAACCTGTGTCCTCAATAGAAATTGTCAAAGCTTGCTCATCAATATCTGCTTGCAAATGCAATACTCCCGTGTAACCCGCTTGGTCGTAGCCATAGGAAATAATGTTAGTAGCTATTTCGTCTACTGCTAGGCGACAGCGATAGGCAGCTTTTTTATCTAAACCAGCAGATGCAGTAGCTGCCAGCACATATTCAGCTATTTTTGAAAGTGAATCCAGAGTTGCAGGCACTTTTAAAGAAGGTTGCATATCAATCGCCTTGTAAAAAACTAATTAATATGCTTTCCTCTAAGCGCTTTCAAGTTCAATAGTCTTATCCTCATCTACTAAAATTACACTTTGATCGAATCCAGTTTTTTTCAATGTGCTAATTACCATTTCCTGAGCGCCAACGACATAAATATCAACATTTACACCCATCTTTTGTTTAGCGAAGATTAGCACCCGTAGACCTGCGCTAGACATATATTCTAGGTTTTGCATTAGTAAAACTAGGTACTTTACGCCAAAGGATGCTGCTTTGTCTACTTCTGTTTTGAAAATCGGTGCAGTCATTGCATCTAGTTCGCCAGATAATTTAATCTTGGCGATATCATTATTTATTTGCAGAGTCGCATTGAAAGTCATCATATTTATTCCTGAACGAGATTATTTATTAACTGGAACCTATGTGTATTTCAATACTTGTCGGTTAAGGAAAAAAAGGGAAAGAAAAAACCTTTAACCTTTTCCCCAAACTCAATCCGAGTTAAAAATGTTTAACCGAGCAGTATTGATGTGTATTTGGCTTTATTTCAACCTTGAGTAATTTGGTTTAATCATGATTTTAAATTAAGCTTTTTATGAAATAAATGCAGCATGATAAAGTCCTAAATAGTTATGAATTTTTCCGAACAATTCAAGGTTGTTGTACTATTTAGTCAGAAAAAGTCATAGCCTAGTTGTAATGGCATTTTTCAATTCGCCTAAATTATTCATTGCTACTCATATCATGTCCGGCTGATTAGTTATAATTTCCGCATCTGTGCAAAAACCTGAAAACCCTTTCTCCCCCTGCCCCCTTGCAGCCTTAATAATAAGTCTTTAACCGAACACGATAGGATCTCTGTGAGCAGTCCTTGCCATACTCGGAGAAAGTTACTATCCCCAATCCTAAAGCGAGTATTAATACCCAAACGAATGCGCCCACAAAAAATAATCTTTGAAATCTGGCAGCTTTTTGCTCTTGAATTAATCGAGCTTTAACTTCTTTAGCACGCTCTGCCTCTAACCAGGTCTCAACTTCTCGTCGATCGCATTCTTGGCTAGCCGCTAAAAAATGATAATCCAAATCGCTCAAGCTTTTGCCCTGTGACCAAGCTAGAGCTTCAAGCAAAGCTGACCCGCGCAATAGCCGTGAATAGTCATGATGCTCTGAGGCTACCCAGGCATCTAATGCTTGGGAGTAGGGTCGCAGTTTGGCTAATTGTTTTTCTACCCAAGTTTGGTTGAAAACCTCTTGATAAATGCGATTTTTGACTATTAGTTGCCCTTGCTGTTTGGTCACTAACCCTGACAATAGCAGCTGGATTTGCTCTTCTCCATCATTAGAGGATATTTGAATACCCTGTAAAATTTGCTGATAAAGTCCTAACAATGCTCCAGTATGTTGCTCATTTCTGAGTAAGCGATCGCGGATTGTCTTTAAATGCTCCGGTTCATCATTGGCTTCCCAATTATCCAGGATGTGCGTTTGCACTAACTTTTCTAAAATTAACGATGGAAATTGGTAATAAAAATTTATCAGATGATAATTAATAATCGGTAAATGATCATCTAACTTGTAGCGATCGCCAGTTTCCAAGCTTCTATGCTCCTCCACTCCTTTGCTATCTCTTTCCTGCACCACTATCTGACACAACTTTTGAGTGAGAAACGGCTGACCATTCGTCCAAGCCAAAATCTCTTTAAGAACAGCCATAGGATTAGCTACTTTACCCTCTAAACCTGCTGCTAATGGTTCAACTTCTGTCAACATAAAGCCATGCAGATCAATAGATTTACCTATATTAAATGGGGTACAATTTTGGTCAGCAATCAAATCCGAGGGCGTTGCTACTCCGAACAGTGCCCAGGTTAAGCGGTTATATTCTGGATTTTCGGCTCGCTGGTTGTAGCAAGACCGAATAAGAGTAAAAAAATCGATGACTGGAAAATTTAGTCCCAGAACGCTATCAATTTCATCGACAAAAATAAAGATTTTTTCACTTTTGAGGTGGATTAACAAAATATCTTCGACAAATTGACTCAATCTCTGCAATGCAGATAAATCTTCTCGCTCTGACCACCAGGCTTTTAAATTTACTTTTTCCCATAAATTAAAACCTCTTAATAAGTCAACTACTATGCCCTTATACCATTGAGAAGGAGTAATATTGCTGCTGCCGATGCGGGTCATATCAATAGAAGCACAACTGAAACCTGCTTGTTCTAATCGATGCTTCGTTCGTAACCGCAAGCTCGACTTGCCCATCTGTCGAGAACTAAATACATAACAAAACTCACCGGAAATCAAAGTATTATAAAATTCAATGTCAGCTTGTCGTTCTACATAGGTGAGAGCATTTGTTTTGAGACTGCCGCCAACTTGATATTCATACATATTCATCTAAAACCTCCAGAAGACACCTACTGAAACTTAGGTGACTTAACACTTAATCAGGTATCTGGGCTTTAAAACCCCCATAGTATGCCAAGCATAATGTAGTGGGTAGTTTATAACTTAATTTAATTGCTCACGAAAATATAATCGATACAATTCACATCTAGGTATCGCCCGATTTCCCTCAAGTTTTACCAAACCCATACTTTCTAATTTATAGGCAGCGATCGCTTCTAAGGGCACACCTTCAACAGATGTAACTACTGATTTGAGTGATGCTGCTAGTTCCGGATGTCCTTGGAGGTTTGCTAAATGATGCCGTAAATGGTTGCTATAAATTCCGGCAATTGTCGGAGCTTCTTCTAGTAGCTGTTCTAGGGTTAGCTCTTGAGATACCAAATTATAAAAAGCGATGCGAGCAAGATAGGGATGACCACCAATCATAGCGAGTAGAGGAGCCAAATTTTTCACTCCTGCCTCGTCTTTAGCCCAATCGAGTCGATGACGCAGTGCCAAATCCTGCATCTGCTCTAAACTAAATTCTGATAAATTAATCGCTAGCCCAACATTGAAAGGAGATTGATTGATATCTAAGGGGATATAAGCTTCAGTGGCATGAACTACCACTAGCCGAAGTTTTCGCCAGATTTCTAGTTCGGAAGCGTCCTCATACCAAGAGCGCAACAGTGGTAGAAAGTCGCTACAAATTTCTGGATACTCGAAAATTCGATTCACTTCATCTAAAGCCAAGACTACCGGAGAATCGATTTGCTGTAGCACATATCCTTGTAAATATAAGGTGGAGCTTACTTTGCTGCCAATATCTTCATCCCAATAATCATCTAACCTTGGCTCTAAGTTTAACTGCCGACTGACATTGGCACAAAACCACCGGAGGAATTTTCCTAAGCTAGTGAAAACTTGACTATCTGCTCTCTGCAAACTGATTAGCACAGTTTGTACCCCAGTCTGTCTTGCATAAGCCAGAATTCTGTGCATCAGGGAGGTTTTCCCCATTTGGCTAGGGGATTTGATTCGGATCAGGCTTCCGGGTTTATTTATTTCGGCATAGGTGCGTTTTTCTATAGGAGGACGTTCAACATAAAAATAGGAATTGAGTGGTACTGAACCACTAGGAATTTCTAAAAAATCGGAATTGAGGATTAGAGATTTTTTTGGCTCTAGCTCCCTGGTTTCTAAAGAAAAGCTTGATATACCTCTATTTTCAGAAATAATTTCAGGTTCCCTTCTTTCTTTGCTTAATTGCTGATAATTTCTCATTACTGCCTGTGCATTCTGAGATTTTATTTGAAAAACGCTACTTTGTGATTCTGCTGAGTCGGTGCGACGCGATCGCCTTCTTAAAACTGACTTAAAATTACTTTTTGTGACCTCCTCATCTAAAGTCTGTGATAGTAACTTCCATAACTTAGAACCTACATCTTTTATGTAATTAGCGTCATAACCAGACGTCTCTGCTATCTCTGAATAAGTTTCCCCTTCCCAAGCTTTCAGAAATACTAACTCTTGAACCTCATTTAAGCTTTTTTTAAGGAATGTATCTAAAATTACTAGTCCTTCTTTAGCATTCATCTGTAAAAAAAGTAATAAAGTTTATTTTAGATATGACTTTAACGGACTTTTTCATACTTTCTTTATTTATTTACCTAAAATTAATATAAAGATATGTCGAGATAAAAGTAGGTTATCCTAAATCAACAGCAGATATCAAGTTGTTCCGTAAAAAAGTGTTGAATATTAAGAAAAAGTCAATAGTAATAGCCTAAAATATGCTAAATTTTGGGCGAAGGATTAAATGATCAGTAAGTTGTTATGGATGCTAAGTCATCAAGTAAAACTTTTCAGTTATCTAAATTTAGCTAGTGGAAGTCTAGAAGATAACTTCATTAACTTTGGACATGAGCATGATTATAAATTTGGCTCAAAAATGATGCCTAATTTACCAACCGATGCAGTTGGTGTAATAAATAGAAGCTTTGCAGGATTAAAATTTATTCAAGAGCTAGTGCGAGGAAATAAATATTTCTAACACTTTGCCCTGCTGGCAACCAGACTTCCATGATTACAACGAAATTGCTACTACATAAGCTAAGTTATATTTTTCCAGTTTTCTAATAAATTGGCTACTTTCACTCTTACGGGTTCTACACAAGTCTTCTGCACGATTCCCGCGATTCAGCAAGCAAAAGCAGCTTTTAATGTCTCATTTTGGTATATTCGCCAAGTAAAAGGATTTTTAACTGTCTGCTACTCATTTCGTAATCAAAACGATAGCCTAAGAGAATCCAGCAACTTACACATTGCATCATGCTACCTAAACCCAAAAAGCACTGGACACCTTCAAATTGGGCAAGTTGGAAGCCATTTGGCATTGGCGAACAGTATCCCAATAACTACTGGGAAGTCTAATAATCATCTATGCAATAAGGGTTTCTAAGATTCAGACACGATTTACTACTCATTTGCTACTCATCTGGGCATTTATACTCCAGATTTTGAGAGTGTTTCGTAAGCGTTCGCACTGCTAAAATGCTACTTGTTTTCGTAGCGATCGCAGACTTCACAGACCAAGGAGCTAAAATCTCAAGTGACAAAACTTAATTTTTGTCTCTCGACAATTGGCAAGTTTTCAATAATTCTCCTAAATTTGAATAGTTTCTAAATTTAATCTAATAGTATGGCTGAACCAAGTTTGACGGCTGTTTTTGGGAGCAATGCAACTCAGGATGCGACCACACTAACAATTAGTAAAGCTGATTTAGCCGTAACAGGGCTAACGCCGTCAGCAAATAATACGGCTGAATCTTTGTTAATAGCGATAATGCTTAAATTTAAGCTGGTATTAACAGACGAGGCAAGAGATACAAACATTGATCAAAGCGTGGCTGTTGTTGCTGGCTTTAGTCCTAGCATAACAACACGCAATGATAATGTTTACTTGAGGAATACGATTTCTGTTGAGATTGACCGAATCTTAACCGGGGCGGAAACTATTGATCCTGACAATTACTAAATGGAACAATTAAGCCTTGCTCAATTATTTGGAAAAGGCGCAGTTCAAGATGCGACTAAGTTAGTAATAAAAAAAGAAGATTTAGCCCTAACAGGGCTAACACCCACAGCAAACAATCGCGCCCAGCAATTGATAGTTGCTCTTGCTTTGCAAGTTTTAACCGTATTTCAGGGTAGTTTTATTGATGAAAACGGGAATTTAATTGTTGATGAGTTTAACAATCCCATTAGCTACAGTAACCGAGATAATTATGAGCTTTTAGAGGGGTTTAGCTGGGGTGTTTATCTTGTTAATGGACAGACTGACAAGGTTCGCTATGGAATAATAATTCATTATTACGAGAGGTTGCCCGATGGCGAATACGATGATTAAGGATTTCGCAACAGAAAGAACCTCAGCCGATGCAGGGGATTACTTCATTGCTCAAGACCCTATAACGGGAACAACTTATAAAATAAAAAAACAGAATCTAATAGCTGCGAGTAGCAATAACAATTCACAGCTATTACAGTCTAAAAGTGTTCTAATAGCTAACTACCAAACAGACTTTAATGATTTAAAAGCGCATCCCTGTACTGTAGTTGGTTCACCCTCAATTAGCGCAGATAAAAGCCCGTTTCCTGGAGGTAGCAGTCTTTATCTACCAGGAAATAGTTATCTAAACTATCAGCCCAATTCAGATTTTAATCTGTCTGCTGATTATATAATTGAGTTTTACGTGTGGCTATCTTCAGTTTATGCTAACAACAATACTTATGCGGGAATCGTTAATATTCAAAACGAGAACGTTACCATTACAGTCGGCTTGTATCGGAGTGGGTATAACAATAATGGAATTACAAAACAGTTGTATTTTCAAACTTATTCAAGCAGTCAAGGTTTCGATGCATCCTGTTATAGTTTAACGTCCTTTTCCTTTGACACATGGAACCATGTATCGGCGATAAAGTTAGGGAATGTAATGTATTTTTCTATAAATGAAAAATTTCAACTTCCCGCTATACTTTCAACTCTTCCTAGATTTCTTTCTTCTCCAAGTACTATCAGTGTAGGGCTGTTCCCAGGTGTCCCACCAATCATAAATTCGTATATTGCAGGGCTGAGAATTAAAAGCAGTTTTGTAAAAGCGCCGACATTGCCATTTACTGATTAATAAAATGTACTGCAATTCAACTCATAAAAAGGCAATAGTTGATTATATTTCTGGTGATGGCAAGAAGAAACAACAGATTATAGAAAGTAGCTTTCCTCTAACAATTACCATTGACAGCAACCGCAAAGCATTACTTAAAAGTTCCGGGAATGCTCCGATAAATTACACGGCTCCTAGCGCAATTACTAGTATTACTTGTACAGGGAGTTTTAGACAGATAGGCAGTAGACCTGATACAGAACTACCCTGTACTTATATTTTGGGTGTTAGCCAGATTGAAGGCAATAGATGGACAGCCGAATATGATTCCGTATACGGCGACAATACTGGGAACATGGAGTTTACTATTAATTACGCTGTAGCTGAGTGCATTATTAGAATAAGAAATAAAGAAGGAAAGCTACTTTTTAAAGACTCTGGACAATGCCCTATAACTTTTACAGTTAAGTGTGCTAAAGACAAATGCCCTCCCGGTTATGTACAGTGTGATACTCCAAAATATCCAGGTTTCTGTTGTATTCCCTGTAAAGAAACGGGAACCAAATTAAAAAATATTGCCTCAACAGTTAAATATTAAATGGCAGAAATTTGCAAGGATATTGATTCAGGTATCAGCGATTTGATAGCAGCCGTCAATCGCTTAAATAATAACGTTGATAATCTAAATCGTAAAATCCAAGAGTTAGAAAGAAAGCAAAAAGAATGCTGTGATAAAAAACCTGCGCCTCCACCAACAGACTTAAGGGCGCTTTCAAGGTATGCAAATGGTCAACCAGGAAAGCTATTACTAGAAGCTAAAAGGGTCAAGCGTGTAACTTCTCAATTTATGTCAAAGAGTGGTGCTAGAGAAGCCGCTAAAAGGATGAGGGCATTAAAAAAAGTAGTTAGCACTACCAAAAAAGCAAGTGATTTAACAGAAAAGATACAAGCTGCACTTTTTAAAAACGTCCCTGGTAGTGAGGCTTTAGATAAAGCCTCCCGTGTTGGTGGTATCTTGGGCATCCTTGCAGCAATTGGGGCGGTTGCAATCCTTAAATTAAATGAGTTTGTCAGTAGTAGAACTTTTGACAATTTAGACGCTATTAACAACGATTTAACAAAGACTAACCAGCTAGCAGTACAAGCAGGATTAAAGCTAAAAACGCTCGATGCTAAAGTGCAGAAATTCGAGAAAGAGTTAGACACTAATGCTAAAGACTATTATCGCCTCAACAAGCAACAGGAGACTTTTGGCAAGGACTTATTAGAGAGTAAAAAAAAAGCAAACGATTCTCTTTATGAAACGCGAGAGGGGCGAAAAATACTTGAGGGCAAGATAAGCGAGGTTAAGAAACAAGCAAACGATTCTCTTTATGAAACGCGAGAAGGAAGGAAAATACTTGAGGGCAAGATAAGCGACCAAAAAACAAGTTTTGAAAGTAAAATTCAACAGCTTAATAATCAAATTTCAAAGTTTACCAGTGGAGTATCAGACGGATTTCAAAAGTCTGTTAATGCCACAATTTCAAAAATACAATCTGATTTAGCATCAACGCGAGCCAAAGTAGATGCAATTCGCCCACAAACACCAACAGATACAGCAGCAATCAACGCTAATGCTGTGGCAGCTGCAAGGGCAATTATTAATCCGTTGCAATCTCAGGTAGGGCAATTAGCTGGTGTAGTTGGTAGTGTTCAGGGGCAAGTAGCACAAATCCCAGTGTTAGTTAATTCAATTGGGAATTTGGCACAAAATCTTAATTCTGTAAATGCTAAAGCTGATGCGGCAATGAATGAGGCGCGTAATAAAGGCGTACCGAATTTAGCCCCATTGCAACAGCAGTTAGATGATAAATTTAATCGGTTTGTCGCAGATAATAATAAAGCTTTAGGAATTGTTGGAATTAATCAATCAAATCTTGCAAAAGAATTTGATAGCAAGTTGGCTGATTTTAATCGTTTAAGTAATCTCACATCTGAGCAAAGATTTAATCAATTCAAAGCAGAAAATGAAAAAGCATTAGGAATTGTCAAACTCGACCAATCAAATTTAGCAAAAGAATTTGATGCAAAATTTAATGACTTTCAGCGCCAAAGCAATCTAACGGCTGACCAAAGATTTGAAGAATTTCAGCGACAAAATAAAGCTGATCTGGGATTAATTAAATCAAGTCTTACAACAACACAATCAGATATTAAGCAAATCGATACAAAGGTAAGGGAACAAGCAAAGGTGAATGATTTAGCTTTACCAAAATTAGATCAAATAGTAGGAATGCTCGGATTAATCCCAGCCCGTGCAGCTGCTGCAATCCGCCCAGATATTCCAACTATCCCTCAAATAGAAACGGCGGCGGCAACTGGAACATGCAGAACCACTCAACCAGGCGGCTGCATGAACAAAGCATTAAAAGACAATGCAGCCGATATAACCAACAATAACAACACTAATGCAGCCAACATTTTAGATGCAGTCAACACTGGAGCTAACGCTGCATTGCTCCAGGGGCAAGAAACTATCTTACGAAGATTAGGCGATCAACTTCCCGGTGGCATTGGTGGCAAGTTATCAAGATTCGCTGATTGGATGCACCTTGATAGAGTGCTAAATATTTTAATTTTTGCTGCAACCATTCATAATGCTTTGATGCTCTCAAATGATATCGGACAGACTTTAATCGGAGCGATTAATAATGTTCTTCAATTGATAGGCTTAAAAAAGGAAGATGGAAGTGCTTTTGATATTGGCTCTGTAATCAGTGGCTCTATTGAAAATTTAATCAAGGAAGCGATTGGAGCCGACAACTATGTTGAACTAAAAGAAGCTTGGGCAAAAGCTAATCGGATTTATCAAGCGACTACTAATGTTCTCAATAGCTTTTTGAACTTGTCTCAGACTATTCTACAAGCTTCGGAATTAATAGCAGCTTATACAGGTAAAATTGGAAATGCTTTAAAAAAAGGTGGAGTAATTCTAGAAGATGCCTATGGCTGGATGAATCCCCAACCTAAGTTTAATCGGGTTACTAGTTTTCTCGAAAACCTTCAAAACGGTGCAAGCACCATCCAAATGGTCACACAAGCGCCATTGGATATAGTTAATGCTACAACAGATTTAACAACAGCATCAACAGAATTTGTCAAAGCAGTAAAAGAAGATGATAAAGAAAAGAATAAGGGTATACCCACTCCAGAACCTGACGAATTAAAAGCTAAAGAACAAGAGAGTAAGACTGATTCTCAACCATTTAGCTTTGATTTTGCTGACTTATTTGACGGAGAAGATTAATGGTAAACTTACCAGATGGTTTTAATCCGTTTGAACACTTACAGCAAACTTATAAAACTGAGTTCAATCGGCGGGTAGATAGATATTTTAGAGATGTAGATGGTAATGGTGACTTGTCATCACCAAGAGCATCATTAAAATTAGCGTGCAGGATTGATGACAATGATAACGACGCAATGATGAACATGCGTCATAATCTATTTTTTAATGTGATTGGCTACAGCAGAAAGAATTTAGCTGTTGTTTATGGCTCAAAATTTGATACTGCTCCCCCGGTTGCTGGGCATCCACAACTATTTTTTGTTTTCTCTCAGGATGAATCAGCATCACCAATTGAAGAATCACCAATACAGCATGAAAAATCTGTAAGATTGATGAAATTCTCTTGTGCTTCTGGAAACGTAAAACCAGCTATTACCAAAGCAGAGATGACAGAAATTGCTAATGAGATTAAAACTAATTTTTTATCAAGTAGTAGAGGAATAACTTACACCTGTGGAAATAAATCAGTAAGTTACACTGACCCTGATAACGGGTTTCCCAGAGGAAATTACATCTTAGTTAACAGCAAACCTGATGCAGTGGAAATTTACGAGAAAATTTGCAACGTAATTGATATACCATTTCATTCTGACAGGGTTTTACTGAATGACCCGGATAAAGCCAGCACAACTACGGCAACGGCTGGCAAAGTTACGATTTTGGGTAAACAGGTACAAAACCGCAGGTATAGACCTGTAGCCGTCCTTAGATTTAGAAGTGCTTACATATCTTTAGGTAATCTAGTTCCACCAGTATTTTTGATAGACACAACCCTTAGAAATCAGTCTTTAATCAAATATCCTTGATTTTAAAGACAGATTTCAAAATAACTGCTGCAAACAATAAAGATAAAAAAACATAAAAACCTAATAGGTTTAGGCACAGAATTCTAAGGATTTTAAAGGACTAGAATTTTTGGGTATCTGTAGTAAATATTACTAGTATTATGGGATTTAGAGACTTACAACGCTACCCACTGCAAAAAGCTCGGTATGACAAATATAAAGCGTGGTTAGATTCGACTCCTCTAGAGCGTCAGCAAAAGTTTGCGGCCGTTACTGATGAAACTAAGCGGGCCAGGGCAGAAACAGAACCAGGCTATGTTTCTCCGTTTGGTACAGCTGGCAATACTAAAATTTATCTTCCCGCACGATTAATCAAAGATGGACAAACCGGGCCAGGTAGTGCAGTCGCTGGGATATTGCGTACATTACTGGCACCCTATACCACTACTCTGACTGAATTTGGTGCATTAACCACGCCACTTGAGATTGATGCAAAAAAATACAAGTTTGCAAGACTCACACTTACTAATGTTGAGCCTGGAACTGCAAAAAAAGCTAGTCGGATTACTGGCGTAGAGTACAAAAAACCAGATGTAGATTCTGTGACGGGTGTATTTGGTCAATCAACTGGTGGGCAACCTTACGATGGTGCTGTACTGGGAATCAAGGGTATACCAGCTTTCGCCACTTTTGTTGATGGAAATAACGGTAAAAACCGATATAGATTCACTCCAGAGGGTTAATGAGCAAGATAGCAGAACGGACTGGGATCATTTGGACTCCAGATGATCCGTTAGACCTATTATCTGTTGATGTTGATGGTAACTGTTCTGAATCAGAATTTCAGGGAATGCTTGCCATTAATCAAGCGGGTAGAGATTGGTTAACTGGGAAAATTGAAATTGTTGAATATCTCGACAAACTGGAGTTTTATGGTATTCCTGAGCCGTTTGAAATTTTAGATGAATTTGCTGATCATGTTGATTTTGTGATCAGATAATTTTTGATTGCCTGCAATGACTAGAAATCTGGATTTATCTACTGCATCTAACTGGCAATTGATGTATTCAGTATCTATCCCTGCTGTAGTACTAGCAACCATTAGCAATAAGAGCTATTACGCCAAGATTACACCAATTCGTCCTAACGTAATTTTAGATAAACCAGTATTAGGAATTGGTGTAAATACAACAATTCCTTCTGGTAAACAATGGATATATGCTGGAAGACTTTCCCGCTTTGCAAGCTCATCATTGGGAGAAATCTACATTGAAGATCCAAAACCATTGTTTTTAGGTCGGTTTAATCTAGCAGTTTCTGATAATTTATCAAACAATTATCAGGTACAGATTAATGTTCCTTCATGGTTTATTTCTTGTAATTTAGCTATCTACCAATATGAGGGAGATAGCCGTACAATTCTTGAACAAAAAATTGATGATATTTCTAACTATGGCGCTGGATAAATGAGTTGGGTTTCATTAGGTACTTTTAAGTTAATCAATAGTTGGCTGATAGTACCTTCTGTTGGCGAGATTTTTCGAGTTAGGCATTCTTTAAGTACTCAATATGATGGCAAGTATTTAAAAGCTGTTATCGCTAAAGCTTTTGATAGTACTCCAATTAGCATTTATAATCCTCAGCGCCTTAGCTATAGACAAAATGAATCTGAAGTATTTTATTTCCCGAAAGATGTTATTGCGGATGGGCTAGGATTTATTCGCCTAGATAATACAGATGTTGAATGGTCAATCAATATAGAGGTTTATCAAGTTATGTTTTTTTATTCTAATAATAAAAGCCCATTTACTAATGCTCAACCCGATGCTGATATCAGCGTCAGCAGCACTCAAAAATCTACAATTATCCCGGAAAAAACTGACGGTAGTAGACGTTCTTATCTAATTACTAACACAGGCGCTTCTACGGTATACTTTAAGTTTGCCCCAATCGGAGCAAATCTTACTGATGCTAGCGTAACTGTTTCTGCGATTAATTATGATTTTACTTTAGCTGCTAATGAGAAATTTCTTGATACCAATTTTAGTCAAAATGCTGTTGTTGGGATTTGCTCTGGTACTTTATCTACAGCCAAAGTTAAAGCGACTGAATATATGTATTTATGAAACTTCCTAATGACCCATTAGTAATTATCACTTTTATTCTTGCACTAGGAGGTCATGTAACCTGGGGAATAGTTTTTTTCGCAAATTCTATTAAACGAAAATATGCGGCGGAACGTGATTTTAACCATTTAAAAAATAATCAAAAACAAATAACAGACAATATTGCTTTTGGATTTAGGGAGATTGATGAGCGTTTTGATCGAACTGACCGAGATTTACTAGAAATTAAAGCTTACTTGATTGGTAAGGGTATCATTGGAAAAGAGCATGAGCGATAATTAGAATAATTAGAAGAATTAGAGAAAACCCTGATTCGATATCAAGGTTTTCGATGCATATTAGATTGAGTCTACCAAAACTCAATTATGCAAGTCTTTATTTTAACTGCTTGGCTAGCCTTAATGATAGGTATGCTAGCTTTAGCTATAAAATCAATCCAAACAAATAAGCAAGCAGGGCAAACTAGGCTAGAAAAGTTACGGAATGTATACCAAAAATTACAAAGACATAAAACTCATTCGCAGGTTACACGCCTAGCCCATGTTAGCCCTGGTTACGCTGGATTATGGCATCAGCTTTTAATTAGAGTCAATTTCGATATAGCATCTGCTGAAAAGTTAATTAAACAATTACGCCAAAAGTACCCCGGCAAACCAGACCGATGGTATATAGGTAAAGCAATTTGGGACATAGAAAAAGAGCGTAACCGTCACTAGTCAAAATCTCCATTTCGTCACTTGTGGGCTGTACACCTTATTAATCAAGCTTTCTAAGTTGATCTGGCTGAAAAGTTCCAATAGGCTTAGAAAATCCATTTTTTAGCTTTGGTTGACTGACCAAAACTCCGTTAGAGTCAACGATATCTACAACAAACTGCCCTTTGAGCTTACGATCGCTCATAATTTCCACTAAATCACCTCGTTTAAATTGACTTTTGGCGATCGCCTCATTCTGCCAGAGGGTAATTCTCTCACGAGCGATCGCTTCGGCCCCGGCGTTTCCTTCTGCTGGTTTTTCTTCCCTGTGGATGGTGTAGTCAGCGAATTTATAGGCAAGGCGATACTGAACCCTGTTATCAGTCCTAGCTTTCAACGGCGTTATATCTACAGTTGAACAACCTAGTGGCCCGTCAACTGATATTTGGAATGCTGGGGGTAGCGCGGCGGCGATCTGCTCATTGACCCATTCCTTAGCAATGCGCTGCGCTAGCGCCTCAAAATCTTTCTTCCCTGTTACAGCTTCAATTGGGACATCTTCGACAGCCGCTTTTGTACCATTGGTCCAGTGCCAAGTCACTCGGCAAAGATACCCTGCTTTCATTTTCGCCTTATTAAGGATGGTAGCAGTCGGTTCAGCAGTACAAGTGATGTCACCGAACTGGCTAGGTATTGTAAAGCGAAGGGTTGTCGGGTCAATTAGCCAGAATTGGTAATCTATTTTCTGCGCTGTGGGGTGCTTGTCTTTTGATGGATTCTCTGTCGGCTCGGATATTTCCAAGGGAGCAAGTTCTCCAGATGTAGCATCCGAGACACTGCTAGGAAGTTGATCCCTTAAGCTTTTTAAAGTGTTTTTTAATGGATCAGCCTGTAACCCCTGATTCTCCGTTGATGAACTACTAATTTCACTACTTTTTGAACTGTTATTTTTTGCTAAATTTTGGGGTTTCCAATGGATCAATGGATCACCCTTGCTATTACTGGGTTCTGGCTGATCCATTGGAATAAATTTCAATGGATCGCAATGGATCTCCGGGATCACTTTTCTAAGTGTAGTATTTAATACATTTTCAGAAAGCTGATCCCTTACAAATGTTAAAGAGTCATTCAATGGATCGGCTAGAACCCGCTCGTAGAAAGGCTGATCCATTGATCCATTGGAGTCATCTTGAAAACTGTTCAATGGATCGGCTAGAACCCGCTCGTAGAAAGGCTGATCCATTGATCCATTGAAATCGTCTGTGTCAGACCAAATTTTATTTTCAATATTTTCTAGAATCCATCCACGCTTCCAGTGGTTATTAATTTTCTCCCGTCCTGATATCCAGCCCAATCGACGCATGACATTAGAAACTCGACGAGCTGTCAGAGGATCTCTTTTTGATAGATCAATATCCAAAAGCTTGTAAAGGTTTTGGGTTGAAACAAAGCTCTGTCCAGGAGTAATAAATTCTTCTATGACTTCTAACCACGGATCAACACTGTGGTAGTCTCGGTTAAGAATCTCCCGCCGTTCTTCTTCCTCATCTGTCAGCTTCCACTCAAACCCAGACTTATAGAGTGCGTTTGCTGCGGCCCAAATCTTGTCTCTATCCCTCATGACCTGTAGCAATGGAATTTTCTTGCCAACCGTGATAATCCAAAATCTTCTGTCTCCAGTTGGATCATTTAGTATCTCTTGCTCGTTAGTAGTGCCAACAAACACACAAGGGCGGTAGTAAGAAGTCATGTCGCGATCGTATGGAGCGCGAAAAACATCTTGTACCGATGTAATGAAATTTTTCAGAGTAGCAACATCTTTCTTTTTGTAAACGGTTTCAAACTCTGACCATTCATGACACCAGTAACGATGCATTTTCATTTTTTCGTCCTTGTCGCTGAAATCTCCCCCCAACTGGTCTGAGAACCAGTCATCGCTGAATAGGATTCTAAAAAATGTGGACTTGTATAAACCCTGCTTAGGTGAAGCCAGCATGAAAACACTATCGACTTTCTCACCAGGTTTTCTGGCACGAGCTACAGCTGACACCAGAAACTTCTTGAAGTAAACACTGTGCATTGGGTCGCTAGTAGAAAAGTAGTCCTGAGCTAATCCGTCTAAAAATGTTGGGTCAATTTCTGGAAACTTGGACTCTACTTCATTTAAGTAGTCCACCACAGGAGAGTAAGAATCAGCTCTTGCTATTGAGCGAACAACTGTATGAGCGTCTGTAGCAGTCATGTCAACGTCAAATTCCCGCGCAACAATTAACCGCACATCATCGGCTGGAAGTTCTGTTCCTTGTAGCTCAACCCTTTTTTTGAGGGTATTGTATTTAAGGGAATCTCCCCAGTATTGATTAATTAAATCAAAGTTTCGAGCGAGTCTTGATTTTTTGGGTTTGTTGGGAGATTCATCCGCCTGAGCATCTATTTCCTCTTTCCACTCTTCAAAAGTGAGTGACTCCTCTACCAATTTTTTGAAGGCTTCACCCCCGTGCAAGGCGATGAAATCGTCCATACCTTTAGCGTTGCCCTCTGGCAGCTTAACAACCATTACTTTGCTGCCTTTAGCTGATAACTCTTTGGCAAGCCCAACTAAAGCTTTCTGTACAGGTGGCTTTGTTAAAACGTCGTTGTCGAAGCATAGGTAGAATGTTCTTCCTAGTACTGCAAATATTTCCAGAAGTTGATGCAGTCTACCTTTTTTTCTACACGTAGAAACACCAGGAATACTAATCGTTGGTAGTCCGATTGATAACCCTGATCCTGCCTTTTTTGCCCCTTCAGTAACGATTATTCCCTTCAAGATGTCGTCTATAACTGATTTCCAGTAACCACGTATTCCTGTATCTAAAAATAGTGGAGACGCTTCAAATTCTTTCGCTCCTAAATATTTTTGAATACGTCCATCTTTTCCTATTGGTGGGGTATCTGGTTTTACCTGAACTCCTTGTAGTGTGTGTTCATCTGTTAATGGATCTACTCCACTAACACACCACGCGGGGACTAGTGCATCGGAGTGCTGCCAACGTTTTGTATTGTTCCTGTTAAGGATTTTATCTAATTCTCTAGAGTCTGTAATTGTCCTGACATTCAGATTTATAATTGTATCGGAAACTGAGCTATTAAGCCATTCTGTACGGTGACAACTAGCAATTTTATCAACATGAAGAGTAGATAAAATCATTGTTCTACTCTCATTGAGAATGCTACAATTATTATTAGATTGATTCATTTTCCACCTTTAATAATCCTGGTTAAGTGAGTCGATTAATGATGAGTAGCGGAACCCTAAACCGCTATTTTTTTTGCCTGTTAGTATCAAGCAAAATAACCGCAGTTAGCTTCTATCATTATCGTGCGTTCTTGATTTCCTCTGCAAATTCCTTGACTCCTGCAAGTAGTTCTAGGTTGTCGTTAAAGTGTGCTGGGAGTCCCCGTATCAATGCGGCAGCTAGAAATGTTGCCTCCACACGAGTTAATTGTGGGTCAATAGTTTGTACGAAGTCTACTAACTGATTTGTTTGAAAAGCAATAATTTCACTAACATGGTTTAGTTCTGGGGAGGCAAATAAAATCTGCTCTGGCAAGACTACGATCGCAGCCCTTATTTCTTCTCTATTCATATTCACCTAATTGTTTATTAGTCATTGGTCATTAGTGGGGAGTTGGGAGTTATCACTAACATCTTCAAATGTCAGATAAATTCTGCTGTCGTTTTGGTTGGGCGGACGATTCACGTAAGGGGGGGATTTTTCAATCAATCGCAAGCCGTTCTCTTCAGCATTTTCTAGGAATAATTCAGCAGCTTGTTCTACTTTGTTGGTTGCCGCCCAGACTCTAACTCTAATTAGCTGAGTTGCCTGTTTGGCTGGGGTGTCATCTCGCGCCCACTCTTTTTTCTGAGAATTCCAGTACCACCCAAGCCGATTTAGTTCCGTGTACAGTTCGTCCTGCGTTTTGTGCGGGAAAGTTAGTATTTGGCAGGCTTTAGAGTATTTCTGGGTTTGTTTCATTGGGCGCTGCTCACAATTCTCCCTCGCGTTCGGCGATCGCCTTGACATGATTGGCGGCGATCGCCAAAACTTGGGCTTTTTGTAAATAATCCAGCGAACTTATTCGGGAGAGGACGGTATCGGGGATGTCATAGCCACTATCTTTTGCTATTTCATAAACGTTGTCTTCCAGTCGTCTTATGCTTTCGGCTAGAAGACCGATTAGGTCTAGTAGGTAGGGTTCACAAAGGTCAATTAACAAGTCTTCACTCATGGTCATTAGTTATTAAGTTTTGGCAAGGGAACATGGAGCGGCGTACTGGAGATTCACGATCAGCTTTCTTAATTCGGTGAGGCTTCAGCCAAATCTGTTCATTTGGCTCACGGCTTAGTTTCTCCACAGTTAGAGATTTGAGATGCTTCCAAAATTTTTTGAGTTGGGCTTTATCCAGAGTGCTGTATTCCCTTGTTCCATAATTTTTTTCAAGATAATCTCTGTATTTGAGGGTACAGTCGGATTGTCTCTGTAACCTCTCGACTTCATCGCCGATTAAGTTGATCATCTCTATCCGCCAGGGGTTATTCGTCATTGGGCTTTGGGTATTGGGGAATGGGGATAAATGCGATCGCACTTACTCAGTAGGTATAGGTTTAATTCACTACACAGCCACAGGTTGCCAAAACGAGAGGTGAAATAAGTCAAATCATTGCTGATAAATGGCTTCACAGGTTGCTTTAAGTGCGATCGCATTAGTATCTACTCCGGGAATTCTAGGAAAAGCAGGGCTAAGTTGCAGCTTGTCCCTGCTTTGTTGTTAGTGAAAGAGAAAATCGAAATGAATAATGAAATCATCTTGAACGACGAAGATGTTGTATCTATGGCTCAGGAGGCTAACTTTGCCGAGGCTTCAACATCGACACTAGAGGAATTAATGGCGGCAATAAATGAAGCTCTGTGCAACTACAGCAGACAAGAAGCTGATACGGTTAAAAACTGGGTAACACAAGGGGTAGAGTGTAAGGTTCTGCAAGCTAAAGGCGGTGGTTGGCAGAAAGGGAAAGTTAAAATTTGCCTTGAATTTACTCCTAATATTTCGACCTCTCCCTTAGATGATTTGAGAAACAATTCATAATGTTTAGCCGATCGCAACTCAATCCCGAATAGTCACAGATGCGTCGCCTGCTGGTAGAGTAGTAGGCGACATATCCATGAATAAAGCCGTCCTGCCCACAAATAGGTAGAACGGCTTTATTCTTCTGATATTTCCTCAGTAGGCTCAGACACTAAGTTGTAAACTTCTTGTTCAAGCTCTTGAATCGCCTGAAGAAAAACAGCTTCTCTTTCTTTGCTTTCATCTAATCGCGTCTCTAAGCGTTGCTGATGTCCCCGCACGTATGAGAGGTATTCATCCTGGATGAACTTGAGACGCTTTAAGATTTTCCCAGTAGTAAGGTCTCTTTGTTCCCCTCTCCTAGTGGTATTTCCCCCCGGCCTATCTTGGCTACCAATTCTGATCTGCTCAGTCCCATTGATTTGGCCTTCACTAGAAACAAGTCCCAATCTTTCTCGCTGAGGTTCAGAGACACATTCTTCGCGTCTTCCGCTAACTTCCGTGGTCGAGCCATTTTGTTTTACTTTCACAACTGTAACCCTATTTTACATACCTCAAATTCAAATTCATACCGAAAACTATTGACTAGTTGTTTCCGGTATGTTTAATATATCATTAGTTTACGGTATGAAAAACTTTTTTTACCAACATTGCGCTCCCTCCTGCCTCACCCTTTGCAGGACACACCAGTAACTACGGAGCAAGCACCCGCGCTGCGGCGCGGAAACACCCTGTACCTGATGCCAAATTTACCCTTTACCTGGAGGCAACCCTAGACGAAAAAACACACTCAAGCACGTTTAATTATCTCCATCTGTCAGCAGTGGGGTCACTGCTGATGGTTCCTTAAACCTAACAATGAACAAATACGCTGATATCACCAAAGACTTGCAACTACTGGAGTCTACCTTACAGCGCGTTTTACAATCGCCGGTCTATGCAGACATGGTGAGAACTGGGCTGTACAATCCTGACCTCAGTCTCCTTGATGCACTTCATGCAGTGCAACAGTTCACCCGTACTAGTAACCACATTCAGAACAGCCAACTTAAAACAAACAGCGCCTGGAGGACAACAAGCGCTGGATAACCTATTCGCACAGGAAACTTAATTGTGACACATCCCGTTGGATACTACACCGGATATACTCCCGGTGATACTGGCTTGCTAGCAGAGATTCAGGATATTTACGGCGCACAACTCCAAGGCTTGAATAGAGCCGATAAATTGTGTCTCATCACATTGATCGCTGCTGACTTGTCCTGCCTTGCTTCTACTGAGCAGCTACATAGTGGCGATTTGTTCAGCCTAATGCTGGCAATCAAAGGTCAGCTAGCGATTTCAGACAGAGAAGGACTACTCGAATGTCTAATCAACGGTGTGAGGTATCAAAATGAAACCAGACAATGAATATAGACCGTGGGTAGTTTTGATGACTGTTGGCAGTGAGAATCAGGAAGTAGCCCGCTATCGCCGCCGAGGTGACGCTGAAAGTCATGGTCAAGCCTTAAACCGTTTACTTAGCGATCGCAGTTTCACCGTTTTATTTGAACAGCCACAGGTGAGTTTGAGATAAACCCATGAAAATTGAAACTATCACTTACAGAAGAGTCAAAAACCTTGGGAACTATAACACGGAAGCAATGGAGTTGACAGCAACTCTTGAAGACGAAGATTTACCTGAAGATGTCGCTGAAAATTTAAAACTGTTTGTTCGTAATCAGTTGTTTCCGCCTGTAACCGAACAAGATGATCTCCCCGAAGGTTTTTAATAACTAACTGATCGCGCTTTCTTGAGCGCGATCGGACAGAGGAAAGATAAGTATGGAAGACATTACTGTTCTTGCTGACAGCAGAGACTTGCTAATTAAAGTATTTATAAAAACTGGGGGAAATGAATTATACAAAATTCTTCACAGAAAAAATTACAAGATTCCGAAAAACTATATACAATGGCGAGAATTAGCAGCCTTAATTAGCGTTAATGCGCCATTATTTAATCATAGTAGCCTTGACCTAGCTCAAAGATTTACCGCGCACCGCATAGCTTTATGGGTTGTCAAGGATGCGCCCATATATTGTCTAGACAACCAATTGCTCGAACAGTTTCAGCAAACAGATATTGGAGACGAAAATCTAATTTTTAAAGATTTAGTTTCTCAAATTCCCCTGCACTCCATGATGCTTCTCTTGCCAAGTAAAACAGTAGTTTCACCAGATGGAGGGTATGTAGACTGGTTGAATATTCACTGTTCACATGTTCGTCATCCTGAGTGGTCTGTGGGCGAAAAGTACGGATTAAGCCCGCATTATATGACCCATGAAGATGACGCTGTTTTGCACTTTGGATGTGTGGACACAAAAGGGACTATTTGGTTCAGTGGATGGGGAATTGATGAAGCTGAGGGCAAACTTAAACAGGCAAAAATATCTTATGGCAAAGCCCCAGTTGGGAAGAATGATGACAATTTTGTACAAGAGCTACGGTCTTTGACTATGCAGTGCTTAATGTTTTTGACTTTTGAAAAGTTAGAAACTGACAATGTAACCTTTAAGGAAACTATTAATAGCACTGGCTTTACTCCACTAAAGGAGCCTAAAGAGAAATGTCTTTACCCTCGATGGCTGCGTGAGGGCGAGAAGCGGCAAGCGAGGCATATCAGAGAGAATACCTCCCATGCTTCCCCTGTTCCCCACTGGAGGCGCGGCCATTGGCGACGGGCTGCTATCGGTAAAGGACGGCTCCACAGGCGATGGAATTGGATTAAACCAACTTTTGTAACCGGCTCATTTGAATAGTTTTTAAAAACTAATGCTTGATGACCAGTGGATTAATACTGATCCGCGAACAAAGAAGTTGCTAATTCGCTTCCGTGTTCGCGGATTTACTAAACAATTTTGTCTGTCAACCGGACTCAATGACACAAAACGCAACCGGGAGATAGTGCGATCAAAGCGAGATGCGATCGCCAACGATATCGCCCTGGAGCGATTTGACTCCACACTAGAAAGCTATCGCTTTAGAGCAGCCGGGAAAATTCCGGCGGTGGCAGTGACGGCGATCGCTCCTCCAAATTATGATTTACAGCAACTTTGGGAACTTTATACAGAGTTTCAGTCCTATCAGCTAGAAAAGACAACTATTTTGACTGGATATCGGGCAATCAGCAACTACATTCGACGGTTGCCGACAGTGTGCTTAGAAGATGCCAGCCAAATTCGGGGATGGGTGCTAGAAAACTTAACCCATTACATTGCTTGGGACTTACTCAACAACCTAAACCGATGTTGTGAATGGGCAGTTAGCTCAGGACTAATTAGCGACAATCCATTTTTAAAACTTAAAATCAAAAAACCTAAAAATAAATCTACTAACGACGACTACAAAGCTTTCACACTTGAGCAAAGAGATTTAATCATTGAGGCATTTGACCAGCACCCACTATATGCTTACTACTCTTCACTAGTAAGATTTTTGTTCTGGACTGGCTGTAGACCAGGCGAAGCATTCGCCCTGTCCTGGGGAGATGTCAGTGACGACTGTTGCCAGATAACCATTAACAAGTCTTGTAACGGACACCGTATTCTGAAAGGAACTAAGAATGGGAAGAAACGAGTTTTTCCTTGTCAAAGCGGTTCCCGACTACAAAATCTACTTTTAGCTATTCGTTCCCAAGAAAAACAACCAACTGATTTAGTTTTCCTCAGTAAAACAGGCCGCCCTATGACTAGTGGGGTGATGTTCACTTTTTGGCATGAGTCGAAATCTGGTAGTAGAGAAAACATCTACAAATATCCTGGGGTGGTTAAATCGTTGGCTGATGCTGACAAGTTGCCTTACCTAAAACCCTATGCCACCCGCCACACCTTCGCTACTTGGGCGATTAGCAGTGGCATCAGCCCAGATAAAGTAGCACTGTGGATCGGCGACACCGTAGAGACGGTTTTCAAGTACTACTGTCATCCTGAAATCGTCAGCGCCAAGTGCCCAGATTTTTAACTTTTACTACTCAAATGCTACTCAAAACGGTAGCCTAAAAGAGGCAGTTCGTCTTAATTGCAGTAGCCTTATGTTACCGAAACCCAAGAAATATTGGACACCCCAGCACTGGGCAAGTTGGAAGCCATTTGGCATTGGCGAACAGTATCCCAATAACTACTGGGAGGTATTTCGGGCAATCTGGCTATCTCGCAACAAACTACCTTACGCGTGGAATATTCTGGATAAGGGCGTCTGCGATGGTTGCGCTCTCGGAACAACCGGAATGAAGGATTGGACTTTAGATGGCATCCATCTTTGCAATGTCCGGTTGCGGTTGTTGCGGATGAATACTATGCCAGCTTTTGACCCTGTAATATTGGAAGATGTTTCACAGTTACAAAAGCAAAAAAGTGTCCAATTACGTGACTTGGGAAGACTCCCGTACCCGATGATTCGTCAACGAAGGGAAAAAGGCTTTCGCCGTGTGAGTTGGGATGAAGCTTTAGGAGTAATTAGCGATCGCATCCGTTCCACTACACCAGACCGCCTCAGTTTCTATGTTACCAGTCGCGGTACTGTCAACGAAACTTATTATGCTACCCAAAAAGCTGTCCGAGCAATGGGAAGCAATAATATTGATAATGCTGCCCGCATTTGCCATTCTCCCAGTACAGCAGGGCTGAAAGCTGCTCTCGGTGCAGGGGCTACCACTTGTTCTTATAAAGACTGGATTGGAACTGATTTATTAGTCTTTATTGGCTCTAATGTTGCTAACAATCAGCCTGTTACCGTCAAGTATCTCCATTATGCTAAAAAAGCTGGCACAAAGATTGTAGTTATTAATACTTACCGCGAACCAGGAATGGAGCGTTACTGGGTTCCCTCAATTGTAGAAAGTGCCGTTTTCGGTACAAAGTTTGCCGAAGACTTCTTCTTAATCAACATGGGCGGGGATATAGCATTTTTGAATGGCACTATTAAACATATAATTGCTAACAATTGGGTAGACCAGTCATTTATAGATTTATATACAGTTGGCTTTGCCCAACTCAAAGCATCGTTAGAAAATCAATCTTGGGAAGAATTAGAGCGGCTTTCTGGAACATCCCGCGATGAAATGTACGCCTTTGCCAAAATGATCAAAGAAGCAAATAAAGCCGTATTTGTTTGGAGTATGGGCATTACTCAGCATGAATGTGGTGAAGATAATGTGCGAAGTATTATTAACTTAGCTCTCACCAAAGGTTTTGTCGGTCGAGAAGGCTGCGGTTTAATGCCAATTCGCGGCCACTCTGGGGTGCAGGGTGGTGCAGAGATGGGATGTTACGCGACAGTATTTCCTGGTGGTAAACCTATCACCCCAGAAAATGCTGCCCAATTGAGTCAGCATTGGGGCTTTGATGTGCCAGCAAGTAAAGGTTTAATTGCTCCAGAAATGATTAACGCCGCACATCAGGGGGAAATAGATGTGTTGGTTTCTGTGGGCGGGAATTTTTTAGAAGTACTGCCAGAACCAGATTATGTGGAAGCGGCGCTGAAGAAAATACCACTGCGGGTACATATAGATATTGTTCTTTCCAGCCAGATGTTGGTGGAACCTGCTGATACTGTGGTGCTGTTACCTGCAACAACTCGCTACGAAATACCAGGGGGAGTCACAGAAACTAACACCGAACGCCGGGTAATTTTCAATCCAGAGATTCCGGGGCCACGCATTGGGAAAGCGCGTCCTGAGTGGGAAGTTTTTTTAGAATTAGCAAAGCGGGTAAAACCAGATTTGGTAGATAAGCTGGCTTTTGCTGACACAGCTGCTATCCGTCAAGAAATTGCTCAAGTTGTCCCGCAATATGCTGGTATTCAACATTTACAGCAAGCTGGCGATCAGTTTCAATATGGTGGCTCACATTTGTGCTTTGGCTGGAATTTCCCTACAGCAGATGGTAAAGCACATTTTGGCGTATTATTGCCACGCCAAAGAGAATTACCAGAGGGTTATTTTTTATTAGCAACCCGCCGAGGCAAACAATTTAATAGTATGGTGCAAGAACGCAAGGATGCAATTACTGGAGCGGTGCGAGAGGCGGTGCTAATGAATGCTGCTGATGCAACAAAGTTAGGTTTAAAAGATAGCGATCGCGTCCTTCTTAAGAATGATTTAGGCGAGTTGTTGTGTCAAGTCTACATTGCGCCAATTCAGTCAGGAAACTTGCAAGTACATTGGCCAGAAGGGAATGTACTACTGGATAAAAGTAAGCGATCGCTTGAAGGAGTTCCTGATTATAATGCGATCGTGCGGTTAGAAAAAATCTGAATCAAGTCTCATTTTTCCAGCTTTAACATTTCCAACAGCATATCCATTAATTTGCATCAAAACTACCGCAAAGATAAGCATCTCTGCGGTATTTTTAAATTAACGTCTATTAAAGTAGAGCAAATAGAGCCAGATTGAGCTTAATTTGCTATTTTCAGTTATTCCCAATTCTAGAAAGTATTGAGACTTTTTAGACTTAATTAACGGAATGCTTGCACCACACTCAACATGAAATTAACGCGCTGCTCAAACTCTAGCTTTTTGATCTTTGCGACAAATTCATCTGTTTCACCAGGAAGTTGGTAGTCAGATGGTACTTGGATAACGCTTCCATTGTCCATTCCTTGTGCCAGCAGCAACCAAACGTCTAATTTACCATTAGGACTTAGAGCAGTATAGCCTTGGGTGATATTGTTATTTGCACCATTAATAATGTCGCGTTGTGCTTGCAGTTGCTCTTCTTTAGACAAGTCTTGGATTTGGTCAAACACTGCTTTAGCAGGAGCTTCAACGCTTTCAGGAGGTGCTGGGTTTAGCTGTTCTTTAAGATCCAAGTAACCGAACCAAAGTAGGGCTAGCTGAGTATCTACATCAAAACCTTTAAAGGTTTCTAAAGCTGGTTTTGTTGCTTCATCGGCTGTATAAGTCATAAAAAACTCCAACTAAGTTAAGGTTATTTTGATTTCCTCAGTTACTTACTGAGAAGGTTTGCTTTGAGTACTTCATATAACTTAACGAACAAATTCAGATAGATAACCCTACTTAGGGTAGGTATAGGACTCACTACATAAGACAGATATAGATAACTGAAATTGCTAGTTACAAAAATGCCTGCTTCGATGTATGGAAAGCAAAGATAAATGTTAAAACTTAAAGTAGCGTCTGTGACAGTAAGCGATCGCTTGAAGAAGTTCCTGATTATAATGCGATCGCGCGTCTGGAAAAACAAACCTAGATTACAGTAAGTCTATTCACCCATCTCACCCCAAAACTTGCAGCCATGTCCGCCGCCAAAGATTTTGAATTCCCAAATGATGTAATATTTCCTCTAGGGGATTTATATAGTGACGAACCACCTTTGGAAAGCGAATTACATCTACGCCAAATAATTTTGCTATTGCAATCTTTGGAATTGTGGTGGCGAAACCGCAATGACTTTTATGCTGCGGGTAATTTGACAATTTACTACAGCCAACGCCAGAAGAGGTCAGAAGAATTCCGGGGGCCAGATTTTTTTGTAGTGCTGGGATGTCAACGCAAAGTCCGTAAAAGTTGGGTTGTTTGGGAAGAAGATGGGAAATATCCCAACATAATTGTAGAGCTTCTCTCGAATTCTACAGCCTCAACTGACAAGGGTTTGAAAAAACAAATTTTTCAAGATATCTTCCGCACACCAGAATATTTTTGGTTCGATCCCAATAATTTAGAATTTGCTGGTTTTATCTTGATTGGCGGTACTTATGAACCGATAGAACCTAATCCTCAAGGATGGTTATGGAGTCAGCAGTTAAATTTGTACTTGGGTGTTTATGAACATAAATTGCGCTATTTCACTACGGAAGGAAATCTAATTCCTACACCGGAAGAAGTTGTTGAACAAGAACAACAACACGCTGAACAAGAAAAACAACGTGCTGAACGCCTAGCAGCCAAATTGCGAGAACTGAACATTGACCCAAATACGATTTAACTCAATGGCAGGGAAAAGCAAATTTAACTGATTTTTTGTGATTATAGTAATTAAATATCATTTATTCTCAACAACTTCTAGACCTGTCCTAGCTACTGATTTAATATCAACATTCTGATTGTTTAGCAGCACTACTATAGTGGTATTTTCATTGGGCAAATATGCCAGCAATGTTGCGAAGCCATAAGCTATACCACTATGTCCAATTGCTTTTGCCAAAGGAGATGAAAACCTTTCTACACCCAACCCATAGCTATAGCCTTCGCCATTATCTTTAAATTTCAACATTTCTTTCATCATCTTCGGAGAGAGTAAGGTTTTTTTGACAAATAACGCTTTAGCAAACTTTGCTAAATCCTCTGCTGTTGAAACCAATCCACCATCTCCTAAACCATTACCATCATTGACTTTGGCGTAGCTATCTAGCTTACCATCCTTATTGCGATCGCCATAACCTGTAGCTACTTCTCCAATTGTCGGTTCGCGCAGTTCTGTGAAGGTATGTTTTAATCCTAATGGTTTTAAAATCTGACTACGAATTGCTTGTGCGAGAGTTCCTCTAGTGATATTTTCAACAATTAGTTCTAAAAGAATGTAGTTGCAATCAGTATAAATAAATTTTTCTCCGGGATTTGCCTTCGGTTGCTCTTGGTACATATACTTAATTGCTTCTCTGGCTGTCCAAGGCTGTGAGCGACTTCTTTTAGCTGTAGCTTGAATAAACTCTTTTGTATCTAAGTATTCTGCAACACCACTAGTGTGGTTGAGTAGTTGGCGAACTGTAATTTTGTCGCTGTTGACAATATGAGGACTGATATCTCTTGGTAAGTAGGTTGCGATCGCCTGATCTAATTGTATCTTCCCTTGCTCCACTAACTTCAGCACAACCACCGCCATAAAAGTTTTACTCATACTGGCAATAGAAAAGCCATCTGTCGATTTCATTCGGGTTTTAGTTGACAAACTACTGACACCAGATGCTCCTATCCAAGAACCTTTAGGTGTATTAATATACATTACCGCACCAGGGATATTCTGTTCTACAACTATCTCATTTAAAACTTTCTGTAGCTGAGAACTTTTTCCTACGGTGGAGGTAGATATGACTTGTTTAGCAAGAGATTTTCCAATTATTCTCTGACTAATGTTATTAGCTACTAAGTATCCTGTAAAACCAAGGGAAATCACAAAGACTATTGCAAATAAAATTTTTCTGAAAGCCAAAAATCTTAAGTTCATTTTACTTACTAAACAGAAACCGCACAAAGTAGTTGGTGAGCATCAACCTGACATCTGATAGACAAATAGCATTACTTTGTTCCCAGGTTAGTATCAAAATTTAGATTCACCAACTCTTATAAATATGAAAATGCCAATTAAAAGCAAGACCAAAGGCAGTGTCTGGGTAGTAGAAAATGGTAAAATGCGATCGCGTTTAGACCAACTCACCACCGAAGAACCTTTAGAAATTCGCCTTGTCCCTCTCCAGAAGACGGTAGCTGTAACCATGCGGACACCAGGGGCAGATTTTGAACTAGCTGCTGGTTTCCTCTACAGTGAAGGAGTCGTTACCCACAGAGAAGATATTCGGCGTATCAGTTACTGTGTGGATGAATTGGTCGATGGTGAACAACGCCATAACATCGTAAATGTAGAACTACGGGATGGTTTGATTCCAGACTTACAGCCTTTAGAGCGTCATTTCTACACTAGTAGCGCCTGTGGAGTGTGTGGTAAAGCTAGCCTGGAAGCTTTGCGTCTGCGGGGATGTCCAGTGATTCCTTCTGGACCAACAGTAACACCTGAGATTATTTACAGCCTACCTGATAAGCTCCGTGCTGCTCAAGGTATCTTTACAGCTACAGGCGGTTTACACGCTGCGGCTACCTTCAATGCTCAAGGACAACTGTTAAACCTACGCGAAGATGTTGGACGACACAATGCTTTGGATAAATTGATTGGTACAGCTTTGCTCAGTGACGAGTTGCCTTTAAATAATTGTATTGTTTTAGTAAGCGGACGCTCTAGTTTTGAGATTTTGCAAAAATCTACAACTGCTGGAGTTCCCATTGTCTGTTCTGTTTCCGCTCCCAGTAGTTTGGCGGTATCTGTCGCCAAGGAATTCGGCATTACCTTAATTGGATTCCTGCGCGGAGAACGGTTTAATATTTACACTGGTTTGCAAAGAATAAACGCTGCTTAAAAACACGGTTTTAACAAAGTTTAGGACTTACGCAAAAAGTGCTAAAAAGCTTAATTTATCGAACCGCCAAGACGCCAAGAACGCCAAGAATCGTAGAGTTTGCGTTAGTCCTAAAAGTTTAAGGATTTAATTCCCCTGCCTAACGACGGCAGCACGTTTTGATGCCTAATTAAAATCCTCGTTACAAAACGTAATTGCAAATTGTTTAATTACTTTCTAGCAAAGTCCAGAAGTAGCCATCAGGCGCAACGAAGGAAAAACTCATTTCACCAAACTCATTACTAATGATATCTGTAACTTTTTGTACAGTACTTGCTTTGATGCGATCGCAATACTCCTGTATTCCCTTTACCCGATAGGTATATAAAGACATACCCAAGCTACCTGGTTGGGCAGCCTCAAAGCGCGATTCTAAATTTATCTCTTCTGGGAATCGAATAATATAAAGTCTACCACTGCGTGCGGCCATCAGGTCAGACTTAGAAGAACGGGGATCATCAAAGGTCGTAACAATAAACTTTTCACCAGGATTAAGGTCAAAAATATCTTTACCTGCTGGTGAAGATTCATAGCTAGTTTCGACATCATCACGCACACGCAGCAAACCCAAAACTTCTTCATAAAACTTCAGCGTTTCTTTGCTGTCATCTTGAACAACGAT
Source organism: Nostoc sp. ChiVER01 (assembly GCF_034531155.1). Classification (NCBI taxonomy): domain Bacteria; kingdom Bacillati; phylum Cyanobacteriota; class Cyanophyceae; order Nostocales; family Nostocaceae; genus Nostoc; species Nostoc sp. ChiVER01. The sequence goes on from NZ_JAVRBS010000037.1 coordinate 67,583, forward strand.
TCCTATATGGGTAAACTGACTAGTCTTGAGAGCAGCATTATGGTTAACTTGTCCGTAATGCGGTAGTGTATAGCCAAACCGTTGAAATAAAACCTGTCGAGCTAAGGGTTGCAGTAGCAGCATTTCTCGCACACCAACTGCTGGCTCAATAAAAGGACGGCTTTTCCTTTCTTTGTTGTAGATGACTTCCCAATAAGGGATAGAGTACCTAATAGGTAAACCTGCCGCTTTAGCATCCTCTATATGATTTAAAATATTTAAAACATCTGCCGTTAAGCTTGTCGCCCAGCGATTTCCCTTAATTTTCATTGAGGCTGTTCCCAAACCTTCATGAGTGGGATTTTGCCAAACCATCAGCCGAATCAAACCATGATCTGAATTTTGGTGGTAGAGGCGGATTGAGCGTAAAGATGAATTTACCCCATATAATTGATTGGCTACATCTGCGGTTAATTCACCGATTTCACCAATGCGATAGCCAAATTGCTCCCAATACTGAATTGCAGAAATTGGCTCTGGAATGCCGATACAAACTTCATAGATACCTGCAATTGTGGTTTGTTGTTCTTGAGTCATAGCAATTTTGGATTATTCGTTTTTGGAGGAAAACTTTTCAATTTACTAAAATTATGCAGAAATTGCAGTTCAGATGTAGTGAGATCGCGCCATTGACCCAATTGTAGGTTATCTAATTGTAGGTGGGCTATGCTAACCCTAACCAGTCGCAAAGTCGGAAACCCTACAGCCGCAGTCATGCGCCGTACTTGGCGGTTTTTTCCTTCTGTCAAAGTCATTTCTAGCCAAGCTGTCGGTATATTTTTGCGAAATCTAATCGGCGGATTGCGTTCAGGTAGCTGTGGTTCTTGTGCTAACAGCCTAACTTCTGCTGGTTGAGTGCGGTAATCTTGAATTTCCACACCTGTTTGCAACCTTTTTATCGCATCTGCATCTGGAATTCGCTCTACTTGTACCCAGTAAGTACGTTTATGACCAAAACGCGGATGGGCGAGACGATGTTGCAATTGTCCATCGTTCGTTAACAGCAGCAACCCTTCACTATCCCAGTCTAAGCGTCCCACAGGATACACATCAGGTACATCAATATAATCTTTCAAAGTGCTATGTGTGGGAGCATCCTTTGTAAACTGGCACAGAACGCCATAGGGTTTGTAAAAAATAATATATCGGTAATGATTTGTCATTTGTCATTTGTCATTTGTCATTTGTCATTAATCAATAATTCTTCTTCCCCTGCCCCCTCTCAATAGTTCTGGGTTAAGCCTAAAATCAGGTAGATTAACAGTTATTCTCTAACAGATAATACCTTTTATGCAGAACACTACACATAGCTTACTTCCCTTGAACTAAGGATTGATACCATTTCTTTGTGAGGCTGCGCCAAACCCTCTTAAATTCTTTCTTTGTGTCCTTTGCGTCCTTTGCGGTTCGTTTTTCTTCCTTGTACTTAAATATGGTTTAGCGCATCTTCATACAGAATTAGTATGACGGCATAGTGAACTCCTAACTCTGCCAATTTTAGATTTCGGATTTTCGATTTAAGAAGAATCTAAAATTTAAAATCCAAAATTGAATCTGTTTTTTCCATATCTCATGCTCTATGACCAACTACTTTCGCTCTAATGTAGATGCAATGGCTAGCTACATTCCTGGTGAGCAGCCTCAACGCGGTACAAAAATAATTAAACTCAACAGTAACGAGAACCCGTATCCTCCTTCGCCTGCGGCGTTAGCTGTGCTGCAAAATATTGATGGCGAGTGGTTGCGGCGGTATCCAGAACCTTTCGGGGGCGAGTTCCGGCAAGCTGCAAGTAAAGTTTTAGGTGTTCCTAGCGATTGGATAATTGTGGGAAATGGCAGTGACGAATTGTTGAGTGTGGTGATTCGAGCCTGTGCAGAACCTGGAAAGAAAATAGTTTATCCCATGCCAACTTATGTGCTATATCGCACATTAACAGAAATGCAAGCTGCGGAAATTATTGAGATTCCTTACAGTGAGAACTACAGTTTACCTTTAGAAGAACTAGTTGCTGCCAATGGATGTGTGACATTGATTGCATCGCCTAATAGTCCATCGGGGCATGTGGTAGCAATAAATGATCTGCGAAAATTAGCCAGCCAGTTATCGGGAGTTTTAGTGATTGACGAAGCATACATAGATTTTACCGATGAGAATGCATTGGCTTTGGTAAAGGACTACGAAAACGTCATTGTAATTCGCACACTTTCTAAAGGTTACTCATTGGCTGGATTACGGCTGGGATTTGGGGTGGCAAATCCCAAGCTGTTGCAGGGATTGTTTAAAGTGAAAGATAGCTATAACATTGATGCGATCGCTTGTGCAATTGGTATGGCTGCGATTACCGATCAAGCTTATAAAAATGCTTGTGTGGCAAAGATTAAAGCATCGCGGAATCAGTTAGCAACAGACTTAAAGCAATTAGGTTTTCATCTTTGGAATTCCCAAGCTAACTTTTTGCTGGTACAGCCAAAAGAAGGAAGCGCAGAATATCTCTATCAAAAACTAAAAGAACGAGGAATTTTAATCCGCTACTTCAAACAGCCTGGATTAGATGATAAATTACGCATTACTGTTGGTACTGATGAACAAAATCAAGCTTTAGTGGAGGCATTAATTTATTTGTTAGAGACTGGGGATAAGGGGACAAGGAGAGCAGAAAAATTGTAGCGACTGTCTTGAATCCCCAGTGCGTACCCATTTGTTATTTCGGCATACTCATTTGTTATTTCGGAGTACCCATTTGCTATTTCGGAGTACTCATTTGTTA
>NZ_JAVRBS010000038.1:0-66693 GCF_034531155.1 Nostoc sp. ChiVER01
TACTCTTCAGTTTTATTGGGCAATAAAAATTGTGTAAATATTCCAGTTTTATGTAAAAGTGGAACTTTGTAAGCCTTATCAGTAGCTAATTACAGCAATTCTACTTATTCGAAAATTAAAAATATACTACTTTAACCTCTTTACGCGGTTAAACTGGAACTTTTAGTTAAAAGTTAGTTTTTAAAAATTAGTAATAACCGATAGATAATTTTTGTTAAGAGACGAAAATTAAGTTTTGTCACACAGTGTGCAAGCAGCTATCGTAACTTAGAGCTTTTGAGAATCCAAAATCCAAGATTGTATATCATCCCTAGTTCCCAAGCAATCCCTAGATATAGATTGATTTTCATTAATCCTAAACCTACAAAAAATCCAATCAACAGCCCAAGTAATTCATATTTCATAGTTGTAATCATTGCAAAATTAAGTTTTGTCACCTGGCAGGGTGTAGAGATCATTTTTCAAATGCGATCGCACTTGTTTAAAGTATTCTGCTACCTCATCAAAACTAGAGTTGACTTCCTCAAAATCTAACGGGCTACCTTTGACATCACACTCTAAATCTTCAACCGCCTCTCGAAGACCAACTACTGAACGCTGTAATTTGACCAACATCGTCTCAAAGCTTGACTGAGGAATTGCTAGCTCATGAGCAATAGCAAAGAATCCCTCACAGTAAACACTTCCCTTACGAAAAAAGATGCGTTCACCCCAACGGATTACACCTGGCATCTGGGTTGGCACTCGGACACTGGCAACAAATTGTCCAGTTCTCACCTCTAGGCGAACGATTGTATGGTCATCTGGTTGATCTGCCAAACCAAAATCAGTTTCTTTGTAATGGTTGTCTTGTGGATCAGTGTTGGCAGGAAGAAATACCCGATTATCCCAAACGATAATTTCTGGTTTCGTTACGAAGGGTAAGATTCCCAAAGTTTTAGGCGGATCTAAATCAAGTATTACAGGGATAGCAGGGATGTAAGAAGTTTCCATAATTTACAAGTGAAGCTTTTTTAATCCATAAATCTATTAACAGATAAACCGCATATATACCGAATTATTTATCTGTGAATTTTTATCAACATTTCTCAAAAAGGCGATCGCACCACAGGCAGCCACCTTTTTGAAAGTTGTTCAATGGCTATTGAATAAGCTAATCCCTATTGAAAATGCACTAGTTAGGCTGTCTAAAAGTCGTTGAATTTCTTGATCGGACTTGTCCTCGACTTGATTTTCGTTGGTCAATAGCTTTGGTTCAGGATGATTTTTTGCGACATCATTGATCGACACATAATCAGGCAAGACCATAGTTGAAGTAAGCATAATCTCTGAAAGTTGGGGGATTTCACTATACTTCTGGCTTTATTGAAAAATAGCCACAGCAATATTACTGACAAAGCCTTGCTAGCCGAATAAGCTGGACAAGGTTGATACCACCTGCTTTATTTCATTGGATAGTGCGATCGCAGTACTTGGGCCGCGATCGCATTTTTCATGGGCAGCTAAACTTTCCTCAGTTGATGAGGGAAATAGGCTCTTGCAAGTCGTTTTTTGCGATCGTCGGATTTCAACCAGACGCCATCGGATCTAATGGTGGTAATGGTGGCAAAGGTTTCTTTGTTCTTGCCCTCCAGGATTACTACTTTGTCACCGACTATTAAATCGCTCTTGGGGGATTGCTCACAGCATTGCAAATCAGTGAAGGGTAAGCTAAGTCGTCCTCGTCCGGGAACCTGGCAACTGACCTCAGAGAAATCATCAAAGGTTTGAAATGCTTTTACCTCTCGGTTGAACATCTTACTCCAGTAGCTAGCTTTCTCCTGAATCAAAGGCAAGACGATCGGCGATTGGTCATGTGTCTGTTTTGACAGAGTTTTCTCAGCATTTTTTGATTCAGAGGTTAAGGAATGATTAACCTCAACTGTTAAGGAATGTGACAACTGATCAACGGTTGGGTCAATTTTTGGCTCAGAAGTGATCAATTGATCAGAAGTGATCAGATCAGGTTGATCAGTTTTATTCGTTGCTATGACAGGGTTAGAGGTCGATGTGATCAACTGATCAAACTGATCAACAATTTTTTCAGTCTTTACAATTGAAATTTTTAAATTTTCATTGATCACTTGATCACATCGCCCGGAATCCTCACCCTGTAAGGCGTTAAATATGATCAACGGTTGATCACTTCTTTGATCAGGTTGATCAGTTGTGCTTGTTTTTACTCTTGCACCACAGTAGTAAACTAAAGCACGGTTATCACGTAAGCTTCTACCTACTCTTACTAGTCCCTCGTTGACACCTCTTTTTAAATCTCGCCGAACAGTATCCCGATTGAGATTAAGCTCCTCGGCAAGTTCTTGAGCTTCAAAGGGGATACCTTTATGCTGCTTTAGGTATTTGATGCAGCGAGACATAATATTCGTGCTTTGGCTATCCGTTCCGTGAGCGATCGCGCCGTCCTCTAATCGCCCGGTGAACTTCCAGCCCCATGTGTCATCGTCGTACATGAATTTGTATGCGCCTGGCCCACGGCTTCTGCTTTTTTCAATGGTCAGTGCGTTGAATTCTTCAATCTCATTGCGTTGCCGGGTCAGTTTCCACAGCTCATCACAGGAGAATTTAATTGCCCTAGTGCCACGGATCTCCCCGTTAGAGTTGCAGTGGTGGATAAGGAGGAATGTGCAGTTAAATTCTTGCGCTAAATGTCTCAGCCGAACGATGGGTCGGGCGTATTCAGTATCGTTCTCGCTGTAAATTGAACTGGTTGAAACTGACATCAGCGAGTCAATGATGACCAACTGCGGTTGATTCTGCTTGAGCATCTGTTTGAGTTTCCCAAATTCGCCAACTGTCCATTCTTCACAGATGGACAACCTGTCCGAAGTTAGCTCGTCCTCAAAGAAATCTTGCATTTCTAATAGCTTGCTAGTATTTCTGGCCCCTTGGTCTGTTTCAATTAGCAAGACTTTCATCGGTTCAATTTCTGCGCCGTCATAGGTGAAGCGACCGCCAGAGCAGGCGTACTTAGCAAGGGTGAAAGCGAATCGAGTCTTACCTACACCACCGTCACCATAAGCGACTACTACCGATTCAGTGGGGACTAAGCCAGGGACTACCCAATCCTGTTCTCTGTTACCGTACTTAGCAAAGTATTCTCTAGCTGTATAAAGTTGAGTTTTTGATTGACTATCAAGCCATTTAGCATGGAAGTCTAACAATTCTTTTTTGCTACTAAACTTCCATTTCTTAGCCAACTTTCTCATGAGCCAGTCTCGCTGGGCTGCATTTTCAATTTCTTCAATATCTTCTAGTTCTTTACAAAGCCGCTCGAAGGCTATGTCATCAATTTTTTGCCAGTATCCAGTACCTTTGGCGTTTCTTAATTGAGTAAGCTTGAGCATTTTTTGCTCAATATTCTCTAAAATCCATGACAAAGGTTTCTCTGTTTCATGGGCTTTCTGATCTAGCTCTGTGCTTAAACTTACTAACTGTCTTCTGATATGTTTTTCTACTAACATTTCAGCGTAATGATCCGCGTTAGCAGCAGAAACACAGTTCTCAACAAGCATTGCTAGGGTATTGCTTCCGCCAACTTCTTTGTATAATTTCTTGTCTAATAACCAGTTACTAACTGTTAGTGTATCTACTCTTTGTTGCTGTTTATACAAACTGATAGCAGCTTGATAAATCTTCTGGTGAGATTGCACCGTAAAAGCTTCTATTGGTAAGGTATCAGCTACATTGCAAATTACTTGTGAATCAAGTAGAATAGCTCCTAGAAGCGCAATTTCAACATTAACATTGCTAGGTGGAAGTGTGGGAGGCGCAAAAGTATTTATCATATTTTAAATTTGCTATGAGGGGTGATTCAGGTAATCACTCTTTTTTTTTGAGTGTCTGTTTTTTCTACTATTAAAAAGGGTCGATCGCAATCTCAAGACAATCATCAATCCACTGGCTAATGTCGCTAACGGTAGAAAGTGAATTAGCTGATTGCCGCAGCGCTGCTAGCTCATTGGGAAATCCCCCTGAAGCATCCCAGCAAGGGGCATTGATGTAATGCTGACAATATTCAGCTAATAGGCTGATCTCGTCGGCGGTGAGTTGTGGGGAAGTCGAGCTAAAGTATTTAAAAACTACACGGGGCAATTCTCCTGGTACTTCATCCTGCCAATAAAGGGGCAAGCCTAGTGGTGGGCGGTAAAAATTGGGTATTCGCTTGCGCTGGTAGATGGTTACTTCGATTTCGTCACTCATTGGCGAGACTCCTCAAAGCTTGACATTCGGCTTTTATCCCATCAATGAGTTCTGAGTCTGTTCCAAGCAATGCGGGTAAGGAATCCAGAATTGCTGATGCCATAGTTATTGCCTGATGGCGTTCGAGTTTTGGATCTAGGGTGGAGATGTAATCCACGAAGCGATGCAGGCTGTAGCAGGCTAGTCTCGTGGCTTCATTAAGCTCTGGATCGGCGATCGCAATCTTGTCTCCATAGACCACGATCGCAGCTTTTATCTGTTCTTCCGGTGTACTCATTGGTTATTCGGTGTTGGGCATTGGGCATTGGGAAAGATTAGGGAAGGCGGATCGAGTTGGCGCTTGATCCGCCATGTCGTTTACCGAAAGAGAAAATCGAAATGAGTGGTTTGTATTTAGACAATGATGATGTTGTCTGTTTTGGCGGAGAGGGTTACAGCTTTTCAAAAGCACCGACGGCAACAGTCAGTGAAATGAAAAGTTCATTACTGAGTAGTTGGCTAGCAGGACATCTGTCCGGCTGGATTAGTAGCGGAATAGCTTGTCGAGTTTTATTGGCACATGGCGGGGGATGGCAAGCTGGGAAAATTCGATTTCGGATGGAGTTTATCCCAGACAAGCCAAAAGTCCCTCAGCAAAACCCTTCTACACTTGCCAGTAACCCAGAATCGTCGTTAGATGATCTCCGATCGCAACTCAACCCAGAATAATCACAGATACGTCGCCTGCTACAGAAAGTAGGCGACATATCCATGAAAAAGCCGTCCTTACTAGAGCAGGAAGGACGGCTTTATTCATTGTGTTTGTTATTTCCGTTAGGCGACTCTAACTTCTGTGAGTTGGATACCAAATCATAAATTTCTTTCTCAAGTTCTTGAATAGCGGCTTTAAAGTTTTCCTCTTCATCCTTGGTTTCATCTAACTTGGATTCTAATTGCTGTTCAAGTTTTTTGAGATGAGATAGATATCTACCTTCGATCAATTTGAGCCGCTCTAGGATTTTCCCAGGAGGATTATCTCTGTATTTGTTTGTTGGCCCAAGGGGATCTTCCTTTGAGCTATTAGCCTGATGAGATCCGAGCGATTCAGCCCCATAGCTTCGGCTTGAAGCCTGAATTCCTCCCAGTCCTTCTCGCTGATCCAAAACGTTGCTCGCATTGAGTCTTCTGCTAGTTTCTTGGGTCTGGCCATTCGTGTATACCACAACAACACCCTCATTTTATTGTATGAACGAAACTTTTTTGTATGAATAGAACGCTTGACAGGTTTCATTCGTACATTATACTAGCATTAGTTATATCTGTACAAAACTAAGATATACCACCCAAAATCAAAGTTGTATCTGAACAAAAGTGAGATATATCAACCCCAAACCAGGCAGAGATAGCAGCCTGCCGGCACTGAGCGAACGCCAAAGACCTGCTAGGGGAAACTTAACCGCCAACAACTTCCCAGGAACTAACCAACATGACAATTACGGTTCAACAATTGATTGAAAAACTACAAGGATTCCCGGCTAACTCGGAGATAGCGTTTGAAGACCTTGTTAGCGATCAAGAATTTTTTCTTATCAGCCTTAGCTCTGGTGACAACAGGGTAACTATCGTCATTAGCGACGAACCAGAAGAGGAAGGCGAAGAGGAGTAAAGCCGGATAGGCAACTGCATTCACCCGTAAGTCGTAGCGTCGCAGGGTTAGCGGTGAAACTCACAAAAATCTATTAGGGGATAAAGAACATGAAACTTACAGTTCAAGAGTTGATTGAACAACTGCAAGCCTTTCCGGCTCACTTGGTGGTAAACATCGAGGCTGCTGCGGATGGTCAGGAATTATCCATCGTTAACGTTGTCGCTGAGGGCAACATGCTTACCATCGTCACCAGAAGTCAAGAGGAGGAAGAGGAGTAAAGCCAGATAGCAACTGCATTCACCCGTAAGTCGTAGCGTCGCGGGGTTAGCGGTTCCAAGTAAAAAGGCGATGCCCTCTACAAAGCGATCGCCTTTATCAGTGCAAATGGAATTATTACGTAAGGAGATTGTACCAATAACTAAGTCGTTAGGTTATTACACCGCAGCGCTTAATGAAAAAAACGCCCAAATCCTTGCTGTACAAGCGATTGACGACCAAAATCAACCCACTTTATTGAGCGACTATTAACGCACTATGACCGATCAACAGATTAGCGATAAACCCCTTAACGGGCAACGACCAAGCCCCATTAACAGCCGTAAAGGTAAGAAGAAGGAGTGGAAAGACTTAACTATTGACCCACTCTCGGAGGGGCATGAAAGCCATCAAGCCGACTATGTGGTGGGTAAAAACCCAATTACCTGGGCATTGCTCGAAGTCGGTCAACTATTCTCGCGTTCCAAAAGCGGGAAGAACTTACATGTCAAACTCAACGATGGCCGCGCCATCTGTTTAGATAGTCGGCGTCCCATTGAATTTAAGCCATCAATCCGCAACTCTACACAGGTTTGGGTTGTGACTAATTTCAACTCGACTAGTGCAAGTAAAGCCGATTTTTAAAGGCGATCGCCATCCGCACAGGTTCGCAATCGCCTATGAGATTAGTCTCCACCGCAATGAAAACTAAACATCACTCTGTATTATATGACCGAACAACCAAATCCCAGTAATCAAATTCACCAGGTAGGCTTTCCAGAGGGACAGCTACTAGGCAATGGTGCAACGGTGGAGGAGTGCGCCGAAATCTCAGCCGCCTACCTCCAAGGAAAGCCACTCCCCCCCAGTGATAACGAAGTTATCAACCGAATCAATGACCGGCTCACTGAAACAAGCGGTTACGGCAAGTACAGCGACTGGGGGAACAGCAATGACAGAGAATAATGCTCGTAGCCCTTGGTTAGAAGCTGCAAAAGCGATGGCCGAGGATTTAAAAACCCAACCGCCAGAAGTGCAGATAGAGATTCGGCGATTAAGCAGGAAAACTTACCCCGAAACCTGGAGAGCCATACGAGAGAAGGAGGGGGAGCAGAAGTGAATCAAATAAGTATCCTTATTTGCATCATTGGCGCTGTAATCATTGCGATCATTGCACTTTGCAAGCAGGAGGGCAATCGCCCTTTCTACCTCAAAATCGAGGTGCAGTATGGCAGATGAGCAAAAAATTGTCGTCGAGGTTCCAAGCAGTAATGGCTATTTCCCGGTAGCTAGTACAGCCGAACTATCTAGGTTGGAGCGATTCAAAAAAGGATGGAGAGACGCGATCGCACTCCCTGACAATCTGCCAGACTTGGCTTATACCCTTGCTTCTAGCGTGGCGATTCCTGCTTTGTTGACTAGCTGCTGGGTAAGTATACCCATACCTGGATTTATCCGCCTGGGGATGTTGGGAGTTTTAGCGATCGCTGGAATTTTCACAATTTACTTACGGCAAGCTGTACCGGAGGTCAAAGATATTCTGCTGTTACGGGTTGGATTGGTCGCTGTGGGGGTGCTGCTAGGAATATGAGCAGTGATTTACACCCATCCCAGTTACACCAACACTTGCAGATGTACACAATAGCCAAGTGGTCATTCTGGGGTAGTCTAGCCGTCAGCTGTGGCTTATTATTTTTGGGTGCGACTCAAAAACCAGAGTCTAAACCGTGGATACTGGGCGCGTCTGTTGGCGTTCTTGAAGTCGGTCGCAGACATCGCCAAACAGCCAAGTTACTCCAAGAATCACTTGGTGATATCGACACTGCATCACGGGCGAATTTTAAAGCGTGGGCCCGTGCCAACACTCAACCGACAGCACAGTTAGCTGTTACCGTTGGGGCATTGGATGCCAACTGGAAACCCGAAAACCTGATTACAGACCCAGTTGAATACATCCAGAAAAAACAAAAACACGTTGCTTTGGTCGGTGGCACGGGTGACGGGAAGTCAACCTTTACCCAGTACCTATCCTCTAAGATTGGCGGTCGCGTTATCGTCTACGACAGCGACGCAAAACCGGATGATTGGTCATGGATTGATCAAGCTGATGTCATTGGCAGAAAAGGGAATTTCAAAGCCATCGACACCGCAATGGGTAAAGACTTAGAAATCCTTGAAGACCTAGTTCAGCTTAGGGGTGAAGGGGGAGATAACGCGATTGTCGGTCGGGAACGATTCATGATTGCTGAAGAATTCCCCATTTTGGTGGATGAATGCGACAATTCCACCCCCTGGATAAAACGGCACGCTAAACGGGGCAGGCGATACAAACAATTCATTTGTGCCATTGCTCAAAACGACACGGCCGAAAATTACGGATTGCAAGGTGACAAAGACACCCTTTACAGCTGCTTTGTCCTGGTGCGCCTGGGGCAGTTTGGGCGGGACTACGCCAGGACTAAACTTAAAGATCCTCAGTTAGAGCAGTGGCTAAAAGCCGGTGGCAAGAGGCGGTTTATGGTCGATGACTGCCCTTGTGAGCTTGACCTTAGCAACTGGGGAACCACTGCTCAAGCACCTGTGCAAATCTCCGGCGGGGGAAATGACGAGGCGCAATCTCAACCATCAGCCATGAATGAGTATGAGCAATTTATCCTTGACTGGGGTCAACAGCACCCAGGTCAGGTTTTAAAAGCCAGAATACTCTCCCAAGCAACCACCCTATTCGATGGTATGCAACCAGACGAGGTGCGGATCATCTTCGTTTCTATGGCTGACAGGGGACTGGGGGAAGTCGAAGGAAATGGCGATCGCTTGGGCTGGAGGTGGTCAAAGTAATGCCTACAGTTTGCCTACAGTCCGTCTACAGGCTGTAGGCAACGCTTTAGGGGTCAATTACAGCTTAAATAGGCAGTACTTGGGTGAAAGTGCGTAGGCGAAGCCCGTCGTAGACATCGCTCACCACCTCGCCGCTAATCAATCAAGAGTTCGTCTACACCGTCTACATTTTTTTAGCCCCAAATTTTCGGCTGTAGACAGCGTAAATAGCCCCCAGAGAGGATTATAGCGATTGTAGACAAAGTTTTAAAAGTCCAAAAATTTGATTTTTTCAAAAAAAATGAGCATTAAACCTGTCGAATTAGATTTTTGTTGTCCAGAGTGCAATTGCAGCCAGTGGCAGTATGACAAAGATAGCGGGGTTTATTGCTGTGGGCGATGCGATTATGTTGTGGCGTTTGATGAAGATGACCCAGATTACGAAGAAGAAGCGCTAGACCTGGGGACGTGCTGCGGCTGCGGTTGCACTGGAGAAACAGTACGAAATCTCATCATGTTGCAAAAGAAAGCTCCCGTACCTGGTACTGGCTGGGGTTGTGTGATCTGTGGCTTGCCGAGCGATGGCGCTGTCGCTGTTGTCTGCGATGATTGCTTGGCGCGGCTAGAGAAACAAGCTGATGTCATCAAAGAAGTTATGTACGGATATCCAACCGACAAAAAACGGTATTCACTAGCCGCGCTAGGCGAAGATTTTGACCACAAAAACATACCCCACGGCTAACGGAATGAGGGGTAGCTACTAGTTATGGCTGTAACCGTCGATTCCAATACGCAAAAATTGAATATTCGCTTTAGGGTTAATGGTTTTAGTAAGCAATTTTATATCTCTACCGGGCTTAAAAATTCACCCAAAAATAGAACTATTGCAGATTCTCGATGGGAAGAAATTCAGCGAGATATTGCGCTGGGGCGTTTCGATCCAACACTGAAATCATATAAGTTTGGAAGTCATCAAAACGTTGCACTTCCAGTAGAAAGAGAACCCTTATGTAAGCTATGGGATAAATTCTTAGTTTTCCAATCTCAACATTTAGAGCTTTCAACACTAGAAAGTGATTACAAGCAAATAACTAAAATCGTTACCGAGCTTTCAAGTAAGCCAATTAAAGATGCTCCAACAATTAGAGATTGGCTGCTAGCTAAATATAGCTACCATACAGCACACAAATCACTTGCAGCTTTTTCTAGATGCTGTAAGTGGGGTATCGATTCAGGCTTGATTAATTTTAATCCTTTTGAAAAAATGCAGTTACCCAAGCCCAAGAATCCCAGCAATGAAAACGAGGAGAAGGCTTACACCTTAGAACAAAGGGATCTGATCATCTCGGCTTTTGAATCTCACCCTAAATTTTCACATTACAGTAGCCTAGTTAAGTTTTTATTCTGGACTGGATGCCGACCTGGAGAAGCCTTTTCCCTGACGTGGGGCGATGTCAGCCACGAATGCACTCGGATCTCTATTACAAAGGCTTATGCATCTCGCGTCCAGTTGCTCAAAGGAACCAAAAACAACAGAAGACGGGTTTTCCCTTGTGGGAAGGGATCTAAACTGCAATCCCTGCTTGCAGAGATTCAACCGGACTCTCCAGACCCAAGTGAACTGATTTTTCAAAGTAGGGCAGGGCAGAGAGTGAATTTAAACATTTTAGATAAATGTTGGAGGGGACACGAGACTAAGGGCTATCGTTACAACGGCGTAGTCACAGAACTGGCTAACCAAGGTATAATTCCTTATTTAAAGGCTTACAGTACTCGGCATACCTTCGCAACTTGGGCGATCGCTTCTGGGGCATCGCCGGAAAAGGTGGCTTACTGGATTGGCGATAACATCCAAACAGTTTTGAGATACTATTGTCACCCAGATGTTACTAAGTCCGAATGTCCAGATTTTTAAGCTACTCACTTGCTACTCACAATCAACCTAAAAATTCTTGTAATCTAATTAGGAAGTAATTCTCATGCAGTTACAACCGAAACAAGTTAATACAAACAAGCAACGCCTTGAATGCGTGATTTGTCATTATCACATCGATCCAAATGATAAATCTGCATTTTTTACGTTCCCTTGTAATGTTAGAGCCTTTACAGGCGAAAAGTTCAAGGTTTGGAGATGTCCGCACTGCAAGACGATTCATTGTCTAGATGCAGTAGATCTTGACCATTACTATACAAAATACTGAAATCCTCGAATTTTTAGGCACTAGTCAGGGATGGGAGCTTGTAGATTTCTATGAGCGCAGATATGGCGATACACGGAGGTTCGGTTTTAATGTTCGAGCTTGGAACGCTTACGTAAGTCTCTTTGATGGCTCATTGGAAGTTCTTCTTGAGCCGCTCCAAATAGCGAAAGCATTGACCTCTTATAAATTTCTTTTTTACGCTATTTTCGGCTATTGGCTAAGTCTTCATTGTGGGATGGCTATCATGTTCCGCAAAGGCGTTTAATCAAGCGTAGGCGCCTACGGTCTTTTATAGTCCAAGCTAAAATACCTGGAAAAATACTTTAACTGAGCGATCGCGTCCAGAAAAACCACGTAAACTAAAGGTCAGGACAGAGGCATTTTTGATTGCTACCACTTGCAGCCAACCACCAAAAGGATACCAACGCTGGAGATTACAATTGGTTAGTTAGACTAGAAATGGTAGACAGCATAAGTGCCGATACAGTAGCATGTGGGTAGTTAAATTATTTGAACCTAGCGGTAGAGCTAACATACCTGAAAAGCCAAAATTCACAGCAACATTATGCTTAATTTCTACAGTGCCTAAATTCTAGTCTAGATAAAGAGTACTTAAAACCTTTGATTTTTAGGTACTCTATCTAGGGCTTTATTTTATATGCGGTTTACTAAATGCCAGCTAGAAAAAGTTGCCAGCTCTTTCCATACACCTAATCAGCGTTAAATCACTTTGAGCTACTATTGCTGTTGAAATTTTGTCAGTTCAGGAGCTTTGTTAATAATGCGCTGGTAGGTGTAGTAAGCTAATCAGCATTTAAGTTGCATAAAATCAGGGCTGAAGCCCTTACTATGAGCGAACCATTCTAGAAAAATGAATGACAATTAGCTTATCAATACTTGTCAGATTTTGAGGAAAAGGGAAAGAAAAAACCCTCAAACTTACTCTAGATGAATTCCTAATTCACATTTTGTACTTCTTCAATTGGCAGAGACCGAATTAATTCCCGGATTACATCGGTTGCTGGTCTGCCAGTCTTTGAGCAGTATTTTTCCAGCTTCTCTGCTTCACTTGATGTGAGATTGATTGTAAGTCGTTTAGCAGCCCATTTCTTATTCATAATATTAGACAAGTTAGATTTCGCAACTACTTCTCTAATATCAATCACTTAATCTGCTACTGCATGGGTATCAATAATGACTTTTAATTTAAGAGATGATGAAGCAAACTAATATGTTTTTCTAAAAAATAGTGAAAATGTAAAGTTTATTTTAGAGTATGAAGTTTCAGTCTTCTAAAAAGAATAATTATTAAAGCAATATCAAGAAAGTATAAAACACTTTGAGACAAAATAGGTACTCTGATCAAGTAAGTTTTTACCGTTTCTTAAAAAAGCATCGCATTGGCAGCATTTTGATATACATCAGCAACCATTGCCACAACATGAGGTTGCGCGATTAAACTAGAGAACTACATTTTGGCCCTGGCAGCATTACCTGTCGTCGAGAAGAGTGAAAGCGATCGTCTTAACACTACACCCAACACCTACCCCCTACACTCTGCCCTGACTAGGTTTCATTTTTTCAAGCGTGCCATTCGATACAGGCACTTTGGTAGCCCAAATTGTCATTATCTCCTGGGTTTTGAGATTACGCTCCTGGTTCTTAAGAGCGATTACGTCGCTCGAATTACCCAAATCCATAAAGAGTTAGCCATTATACGCGAATACCAAAAATTCAGTGCTTTCATAGATGAACTCTGCCATCTTGCACATACCCATCTTTTGATGTGCTTGAAGTGATGGTTTGTTGTCTGCCTTAATGAACAGTATCCCCTCACGCTCTGGTAAAAAATCTTTCAATTTAGTGAACATTTTCGCAGCAATACCTTGCCCACGTATCGTTTCATCAACACAGATGGGGCCATATAAGTAAGCATCTTTTGTACCAGCGTAGGCTTGTAACATTACCGTTATAATTGGTAAATTAGCAGTTGCCTTTGACCAACTGAGTAAGAATCCTACAACTTGTCCATCTTTGCGGGCTACAACGCTCGGCATTTTAGATATGGTCATCATCACTGCCTCTGGCTCAAGATGGCCTAACAACATACCACCATGTTCCGCGTCATTGGCTTGCGCCAACTTAAGAATTCCAGTAACATCGCTGAGGTTAGCACGGTCAATTACGATATCATTGCGACACATATTTGGTTGAAATAAGTGGGAGAAACACTCAAAATCAAAGAATTTTCTTTAATTTTATGAAAAACACACAGAGCAGAGTAAATCAGATATGTTGGGTGAATTAGCTTTTAACACTCATGTTTCCCTAGCCTGTACTGGGTCATTTGGTTCACCTAACACATCTATGATGCGTCCGTCTTTGAGATGAACTTTCAATCAGCACAGAGAATTGCAGAATTGACAAGTACTATCTACAATCTTATCTGGCTCTAGGGCAATCGCTTGTGTGGATGGGGTGCTGGTGAAGTGGAATAGACCTCTTGCAAAAATCCTTGAATCACCCCTGGAATTAAGGGGGGTCTATTCGACTTATGTAAGAGGTCTAATGAGTAGCGTTCGTCGTCGTCGTAGTTTAAGGGCTATGTTTGTAAAGGTTTGTAAAAATTTTAAGTTTTTGCGAAAAATTTGAGTTTGAGAATGAAATTTTATTAGGTAATTGACTGTTAACAATATTTCTAATATTGATGGCTTAATTCGTACTAATGGCACACCTAACGTGTTTTTTGTAAATCCCAATGGTATCGTTTTTGGTTCTAATGACAGTTTAAATGCCAGTGGTTAATTTGTAGCAACCACTACCTTTAATAAACCACTTGTATAAAGCAAAGTACCCAACAAAACAATGATAACTGGCTTTACCCAACTCAAACCCCAGTTCGTAACTCATTTAGGATTGCTATCTCAAAAGTTTTATTTAATTTATTTGACTTGTGTGAATATTAATCAGCCGCTTCAGTACATTCTCAAACTATGCCTTTTGGCAACAATTGTTAACAGTCTAGCTGTCAATGTTGTTGCTGCTGAAGTACAAACTTTTGGACAAGCTGGTAGAAATGGTGTAAATGGTCGGTCTGGACGAGATGGGAACTCTGTATCAGACCAAATAATTCGCGCTAGCGAACAACTACAACCGATTGATCTTTCAGGTACAGATGGTGAAGCGGGAGAATCTGCTACCTCTGGTGAACAAGCTTCTGGATGCCAACAGCCGCAGGATGTAACAGTGAATGTATGCGGTGCTAAAGGCGGCAATGGTGGTAATGGTGGTAATGGCGGTAATGGCGGTCATGGCGGTAATGCTACTGTTTACTTTGAGTCATTATCTCAACTTAAGAATGTGGTGTTACGTAATCGGGGTGGGAGGGCGGGTGTTGGAGGAAAGGGCGGACAAGCAGGTAGTGGATGTAACTGTACTCAACCGCGCTGGACTGTAAACTATTGCACTTGGGCATTGATGGCGCAACAAATCAATGTAGCTAACGCCCAGTGGAGAGAAATTAACAGAGAATTATTTCGCTGTTCGGGTGATGCGTTCTATGACGAACAACAAAATCGACCCCAGCAGCTTCTAAATTTAGATCCAAACTACCGCTATGGCTGGAAATATATTGGTCTATCACAGCAGAGAAATTTTACTTGTGAGAATGGCCTTATTGGTCAACAGGGACGCAACGGTATAGATGGGGAACCTGGTAGTTACGGTCAAGTATTGTTGGTCAAGGGTACAGAAATTCCTCAAGAACAAATTAGTTATGGCAATCGCGTTAGCTTGTTAGTCGATCAAAGCATTGGGCTAATCAAGAAAAATTTATCGAAAAAAACGGGACTACGGAGTTTACTTGGTACTGGTTCGGATGTCCGAGATAGTTATCGTTTACTAGAAACCGTTCAAAGTTCTTTTAAAGTATCTTGGCAAACTGTTAAACGCCCAGAAGATTTAGGAGATCCTCCGCTCAAAGCTGAAATTACTGAATCGGGTAAATTGCAATTTTATATTCCAGGCACATTGGAATATAAACTCAATAATTTGCAAAACCCAACTGAAATTGTGATTACTGGAGGTATTCACCCTAAACGTTTAGGACGTTTTAAATTTAAAGGATTTGATCGCTTTCCCGATCCCCGCAATTTTACTCTTTTAGATGAAGGTAAGCTTCTAGGCGAGTTAAAAACAGTTAAATTGACAATTATTTTGTCTCAGAACAACTCCAAAGTGAGCCAGATGTCTTACCCACTTGTTCCATATCGACCCTATCCTCACTGGGCCGATGCTTATCAGATCAATTTGGGCGATCGCTTTGATTCTTGGCTTAAACCAGGGCAACCTGTTGAATATGAAATTAGCATTGAACAAACTACCCGTTCAGGAGTCACCTATACATCTGGAATGAAAATTGGCTTCGTTGTAGATAAAGCTTCTCATTCTCCCGATATTCAATACTACTCAGGAACGACACTAACTAATCTTTTAAGGCTTATAAATAAGTAGGCAGACAATACTTCTCGGTTAAGAACAAAAGCAAGGTAAAGTGATATCCCTCTAGGGCAAACGCATCTAAAGTATAAGAATCTTTTAATAGCAAGGGTTTTAGCCTTTTTTAATTTAGCCTATTTTTTCGTCAAGCTCCTTATCCAGCAGGGATCGCGGTACACAAGATCGCCAGCTACAAGGTCTGTGGGTGCGATACTTTGCGCGTCACAAAGTGCTAAGGGTGACTCTTGGATTGGTTCTACGTAGGTGTAGCCTGTCGTAGACATCGCTCGCCAAACATTGATGATGGCAAATCGTTGTTTTAGTAATGTATCAATATCATCATCATTTATAAAGCAATAAGACAAAGGTCAGACGTGTTAATTAGTACAGTTAAATAATTGAGTGGCAGGTATCTATGTCAGTTAAATGAAATATTACAGTTTATCGATCGTTTTAACGTAGTTGTTATATTATACAGTCTTCCTGAAAATATGTATTGATTTGAATATTCCTGTAGTCACAGCAAACCAAGCCACAATATGGAGTTTAGCAAGACGTGCTTCTATATGAATCTGCACTTCGTCCGAGAGGAAAACTGTTTGCTATTTAATCACAGAGCTTTTCATAGATTAAATCTTAGAAAGAGGAAATTTTATGTCAGACAAGTCTAATTTCCAAAACCCGCTTTTAGATGAAATACTAGCTCATTATGAGCGGGATTTGGAAGCTGAACGCTTATCAAAGCGTACAAATCCGATTGAAATTTTAATACGCAGCGTTAAGCAAGATGAATTATCAGCACTGCTAAACCTGTACAAACATCTGAATCCAATGGATGCTCCCTTACCTGACGCATCAACTCTTGAGAAAATATGGAACGAAATATTGAGCGATAGTAAGATTAGTTGCTTTGTAGCAACCTGGGAGGGAAACTTAATTGCCTCTTGTATTTTGACGATCATCCCTAATCTGACGCGAGGCGCTCGTCCCTATGGACTAATTGAGAATGTAATTACTCATCCCGATTATCGTCGCCAAGGTGTAGGAAAGCGCCTGATATATCATGCTTTACAATCTGCATGGAGTCATAATTGTTACAAAGTAATGCTCCTAAGTGGAAGTCAAACCAAGGAAGTACTCCAGTTTTACGAAAAAACTGGGTTTAAGAAGGGTATCAAAACTGGTTTTGTGGCTACACCAATATCTGACTAAGGTGGTGTTAAGCCTTTTCGTAGCTAAATATAGATAGTGCTTGACTTATGTTTTCACAAGATGTAATTTATCAATATTAGATAAAACATCGGTAAATTAATCGGTTTTTAGTACTTTAACCAAAAGGAATATCTTTGTTGTAAATTAACCTAAGTTTAGAGTTAACACTTTCTGCATAGTATCAAACCTTGAAAATTTTATTAAAATATGGATTTTTCCACAATAAATAATATGATGCGAAAAACATATTACCGAAAAATACAACGCAATGGGAGATTGTTCATCTAAAATCTAAAATGATATAAGTTGAAAAAATTAATCTTATTAATGAACTACAGGCATTCAATTATAAATAGCAAAATTGAGAATATTAGAGATGGAAAAAAACATTACTTTCTCACACTAATATTCATTCAGGTAATAGCGATCGCATTCTTATTCATTAATACAACCGCATTGGCAGCCACAGTCAATCCCTGTCCCGAAGGTATGGCGATGATTTCAGGAGGAACGTTCAAAATGGGGTCTGATAATTCCAGTTTTGTGGAAGAGCGATCGCCTGGAGATGTAACGGTGACTAACTTCTGTATTGATAAATATGAAGTAACAAATTCACAATTTAGTGAATTTGTCAAAGCTACAGGATATGTGACAGTTGCAGAGCGTCCCTTATCTCAAGAACAGTTTCCCGATTTACCCGATGAGCAGCGATTACCGGGTTCTTTAGTGTTTGAGATGGCAAAACCGGGTGTCAAAGAAGTTTCCTTTCTGAGTTGGTGGCATTGGACTACTGGCGCGAATTGGCAACATCCTTTTGGCTCTGACAGTGTGATTGCTAGTAAATCCAACTATCCAGTTGTTCACATAGCTTACGAAGATGCCCTAGCTTACGCCAAATGGTCAGGAAAATCTTTACCCACCGAAGCTCAATGGGAATATGCCGCCCGTGGTGGCTTGGATGGTACAACATATACTTGGGGCAATGAATATTCTGAACATAGAGCCAACACTTGGCAAGGAATTTTTCCCTTTTTCAACACCAAAGCCGATGGTTACTCGGGCATTGCTCCCGTCGGTTCTTTTGCACCCAATGGTTATGGACTCTATGACATGACCGGCAATGTGTGGGAATGGACTAGTGATTTCTTTCAAGTAGGACGCGATCGCAAATCCGATCGAATTAATCCTATTGCCTTAAATCAAAGCTTTGATCCCCAAAAGCCTGATGAACCAAAGTTACACGTAATCAAAGGGGGATCGTATCTCTGCGCTCCCAATTACTGTAGCCGCTTCCGTCCGGCGGCGCGGGAGTCAGAATCACCGGATACGGGAACTACTCATATTGGGTTTCGGCTAGTTAAAAATTTGCCTGCTAGCACACTACCTATGAAACCAATTCGCAATTGAATCAAGCCACCAACAAGGGGCGTTAGCGTAGCGGGATGCAGTACGGTTTTAAACCTTCACTTTTTTCATAAATCCAAAATTGTATGACTAATCCTCACAAGAGAGATTCTTTGTATGCGTCTCTGAAGCTAACTTCTGGTGCGTTCGCGCAGGGTCTCCGTTCGCGCAGCGTCCCGAAGGGAAGGAGAATCGCATTTTTGAGTGCCCTAACGCTAATATTTTCTAGTCTCTTACCTCTACCTGCTTGGGCGGACTATGGCGAGAAATTGCCATTACCCCAACCATCTTTTCAAGGCAAAATTGGCATTACTTACAAAGAATCCGAACCAGACTTCCCCAAACCAATTAAGGCTCCAGAAAATGCACCAAATGTGTTGCTGGTGTTGCTTGATGATGTCGGTTTTGGACAAACCAGCACTTTTGGCGGTCTAATCGATACGCCAAATTTAGACCGTCTAGCAGCAAGGGGATTGCGTTATAACCAATTCCACACTACAGCACTCTGCTCTCCTACCAGAGCCGCATTACTCACGGGACGCAATCATCATTCTGTGAATACAGGTGTGGTTGAGGAGTTAGCCACAGGCTATCCAGGCTATACTGCGATTT
Source organism: Nostoc sp. ChiVER01 (assembly GCF_034531155.1). NCBI lineage: Bacteria > Bacillati > Cyanobacteriota > Cyanophyceae > Nostocales > Nostocaceae > Nostoc > Nostoc sp. ChiVER01. Next base: position 18,883 of record NZ_JAVRBS010000038.1, read on the forward strand.
TACCTAGAAGTGCGGCAACGATCGCCGAAGTATTGCGAAATTATGGATATAACACCGCAGCCTTTGGCAAATGGCACAACACCCCAGACTATGAAACCAGTGCAGCAGGCCCATTCGATCGCTGGCCGACAGGTTTAGGTTTTGAGTACTTCTATGGATTTCTGGGCGGTGATACCAATCAGTGGAGCCCAGCTTTGGTGGAAAATACCCAACATATTCAGAAACCAAATCGCCCTGATTATCACCTCACCCCCGATCTAGCAGACCATGCAATTAAGTGGATTCGTACCCAGCAAGCGATCGCTGCTGATAAACCCTTCTTTACCTACTTTGCCACTGGCGCAACCCATGCCCCACACCATGCGCCCAAAGAATGGATCGACAAGTACAAGGGTAAATTTGATCGAGGTTGGGATAAATTACGCGAAGACATCTTTGCTCGTCAGCTAGCCTTGGGTGTAATTCCCGCCGATACTAAACTGACTCCTCGCCCGGCGGAACTCCCGGCTTGGGATTCTCTCACTCCCACTGAGCAGAAAGTTTATGCGCGTCAGGCAGAAGTATTTGCAGGTTTCCTCAGCCATACCGATGCACAAATTGGTAGAGTCATTGATGCGATCGATCAACTGGGTAAATTGGATAACACCTTAGTCTTTTTCATCGCCGGCGATAATGGTGCGAGTGCTGAAGGCGGCTTAACAGGTAGTATCAATGAATTAAAAGTCTTTAATGGCGTAGCAGAAAGTCCTCAAGAAGTTCTCGCGGCTTTTGATGATTTAGGTGGGCCAAAAACCTTCAATCATTTTCATGCAGCTTGGGCTTGGGCAGTGGATAGCCCCTTTCAATGGACAAAACAAATTGCTTCTCACTTCGGCGGAACCCGCAATGGTTTAGTTGTGGCTTGGGGCGATCGCATCAAAAATCGTGGTGGACTGCGAAGCCAATTCCATCATGTAATTGATATTGCTCCCACAATTCTGGAGGCTGTGGGGATTGAAGAACCAGAGGTAGTCAACGGTGTAAAACAACAACCCATCGAAGGTACTAGCCTTGTTTATAGCTTTGATAATCCTGCTATACCATCCCATCACAAAACCCAGTATTTTGAAATGTTGGGCAATCGTGGCATTTACGATCGAGGTTGGGTAGCAGCCGCCCGTCATGGACGCTTACCTTGGGAGCGTGTCTCCAAAACCAGCTTCGATGAAGATAATTGGGAACTATACGATATTACCAAAGACTTCAGTGAAGCTAACGATTTAGCCAAGCAGAACCCTGACAAGTTAGCGCAACTACAAGATTTATTTTTGAGGGAAGCAAAAAAATACAAAGTTCTGCCCTTGGACGATCGCTTACTTCAACGGTTTGATGTCAAAATCCGTTCCAACCTAATCACAGGACGCAATAGCTTTACTTATTACACATCTGTTGCAGGGATTCCCGAAGGCAGCGCTCCCAATATTAAGAATCGCTCCTTTAGCATCACCGCCGATGTAGATGCTGCCAAAGATGATACTGAAGGCGTTTTAGTCACCCAAGGCGGACGTTTTGCGGGTTGGAGTTTCTTTTTGCAAGAAGGTAAACCCACTTTTGCTTACAACTTGTTAAATAGCGATCGCACAATAATTCAATCTTCTCAACCAATTGCGATCGGCAAATCCCAAATCAAATTTGACTTTACTTATGACGGTGGCGCTCCGGGAGCAGGCGGTACTGGTAAGCTCTCGATCAACGATCAACAGGTTGCCGAAGGCCGCATTGATAAAACTGTAGGCTACCGATTTGGTTTAGATGAAACCTTTGATGTTGGTCAAGATACTGGCACACCTGTGGTAGATACTTACCAAACACCCTTTGCATTCACCGGTAACTTACAGCAAGTCACCCTGGAATTGAAGTAATAGAAATTGGGAATTGGGGATTGGGCATTGGGCATTGGTTATTCTCCTCTGCCCCCCTGCTCCCCAGCCCCTCTGCCCCCTGCCCCTTTGCGTCTCTGCGTGAAAAAAATCATGAACGAAATCTTGTCACTAATCGATAAACTCGCACTTTTCACATTTATCGTGTTCACCATGCTGGGTGCAGGGTTAAGTCTCACCGTACAACAGATTTGGGAACCACTCCGCAACCTTCGCTTAGTCATATCATCGCTGTTAACAAATTTTGTATTAGTGCCAGTTTTTGTATATTTACTATTGCAAGTAGTACATTTAAGTGAACCACTAAGAGATGGCTTACTGATTATGGCAGTAGCATCAGGGCCTCCAGCATTACCGAAACTTGCCCATATAGTCAAAGGCAATATAGCTTTCTCGGTGGGATTAATGATGTTACTAATGCTGGGCACAATTTTTTATATGCCAATTGTACTGCCCTTAGTGGTGGAAGGTGTACAAATTAACTCCTGGGACATTGCCAAACCCTTATTGTTAATGATGGTTAGCCCATTGATCGTTGGGTTATTCATCAAAGCAAAATTGAGTGCGATCGCCCCCATTATCCAACCGATTTTGTTCAAATTATCTAATGCTGGATTGCTTTTAGGTTTAGTAGTCAGGCTGATAGTTCACACTAACGATATCATTGGCTTATTACAAACAGGTGCAATTTTAGTTTGTGCTATATTCATAGTCTTCTCTTTTAGCGTCGGTTATCTTTTGGGCGGCCCTGGTATCGATACCCAACGAGTGCTAGGAGTTGGAACAGCTCAACGCAATTTTGCCGCAGCATTATTAGTAGCTACAAGTAATTTTGAAGATCCCAGCGTCGTGAGCATCATCATGGTGACGAGTCTTTTAATGATGATCGTAGTTCTGATCGCCGGGCCAAAGTTCATAGAACTAGACCAAGGAACCGGTGTAGAGATAGAACAGGTAGAAGGTTGAAACCCTCTCTAAAAACTGTGCTTGGTAAATACGCTAAATCAATAGTTTTACCGTATTATGTATTAGATACACAAATATTAGATCAGATAAAAAACTATATATGAGGTAGCAGATGGTTCAATCACAAACAAGCTCTTTTGATGCAATCAGTCCAACAGCTTTGATGGTAGCTTATACTAGGCAGTTTACTGATATCCCTTATGGCAAGGAATTAGCTCAATTAGTTAATGCCGAAAGCTTCATAGAACAACTGCAACAAAAAAAATTAAGTCAGCCAAGTGAAGTTTCTGTTCTTGTTGAAGCTCGTTACAAAGCTGTTAATCAAGTAATATCTCAACACTTGCAATTTGAGACTACCCAAATTATCGAGTTAGCATCTGGATTATTGCCTCGTGGTATGGCAATGTCTGAAAATCAAAATATCACTTTTGTTGAAAGTGATTTACCTGCAATGATTAGTCAGAAGCAACAACTCGTAAAACGATTGATTAGAGAACGGCATAATTTGTATTTTGAAGCAATTGACGCTACTAATCAACCTAGTCAGTTTCCTTGGAACGTAAATTATTTACATCAAAACCAACCTGTAGTTGTTTTATGCGAAGGATTGTTAACATACCTAACCTTAGCAGAAAAGCAAAAAGTGTTTGTTAATGTTCGTGAGATACTGCGAGTTTACGGCGGTGTATGGATTACACCTGACCTAACCACTTTTGATGGCTTGAATCAACTACGGCAAATTAGTCCTGGGTTGCAAAGACTCAATCAAACTGCAAGTAATGTTTCAGGTCGAGCTATTAATAATTATCACTTTGAAAACATCGGTCATGTGAAACAGTTCGCTTATGAACAAGGGTTTGATATTAAAGAATATAGTATGCTCGAAGTGATGAATCAAATTACTTGTTTAAATCCTTTAGGGATTGAGCCAGAGGTTGTTAAATCAATGTTGGCTATTGGCTCTACTTTTGTTTTAACCCTTCGCAATTCTTGATGTCTTTAACTGGTTTTTTTGTATGTACCCTCTTGCTACTGCTTGCCTTGCACATTCAATGTTTTGAGTATGCCGCCTCGCAATGTAAAAGATATCTGTTAGCGTTGTCGCAGTAGCATAACCAAGAATTTGTCTTGAGGCGATCGCCTGAAATAACAACTCTGCATCATGCAAAAACGCCTCTCTTTCTAGTAGAAAATCTAGAATGATATTCGTACTCAACTACCGCGTAGTCTAAACCAACAACTCAGGTAAATTTATTACTAGAATTCATCTTAAATATACATAGCAAAGTAATCATTGTAGATTTCTGTATTAGTCATAACTGTGAGTTCTATTTGTTTTTGTTCTTCATCTGTTGCCGAAGTCGTAGCTGAATCTAAGCTTTCTTGAGGAATAAAATCACCACAGTATTCATTCGCCGGTACTGTTGCATTCATCTTCTGGGGATAACTCAATTTGAGATTATTCATGATAGTAATGAATTGACTACGGCTGCGATACTCGTTCCGAGTCGCTCCGCGAACGCTAAATCTGGGATTAAGCCGCTTTTCTTCGCCAATAGTGGAAACTGTGCGTCCTTTATAGTCATGGGCAGGATATACCAAGGTATCATCTGGCAAGGTGAATAAGCGTTGTGTCACCACATCATATAAAGTTCCAGGATCACCTCCCTGAAAATCTGTGCGTCCACAACCACGAATAAATAAGGCATCACCAGTTAACAGATGGGTTTTGTTCACTAAATATGTTATGTGACTGGCGCTGTGTCCTGGTGTAAAAATTGTTTCGATGATTACCGATCCTACCTCTAGAATTTCGCCACCGACAAGGGAGCGATCGGCTTTTGTCACAGCAGTATTCTGGGGAACAATCACCTCACAGCCTGTTTTTTGCCTGAGTTTGCCTGCCCCTGTAATATGATCGGCATGGAGGTGAGTTTCTAGACAGTAGCGTAGCTTTAATCCCAGTTCATCTAAAGATTCCAAATCGCGGTCAACTTGCTCTAATACAGGATCGACTAGAACAGCATCTCCTGTCTGTCGATCACCAATTAAGTAAGTATAACTACTAGTTGCAGGGTCAAAAAATTGCCGAAATAGGAAAGTTGATTGCGGTATCTCTGCACTGCCATCGCTTAACAAAGGCATCGTCGGAATAGGGCGTACACGCACTGGTAGCGATTGCAACAACGTCTTAGATAATTCTTGCGCCTGTCCCCGTAATTCTGGCACAGCAATAGTTTCCCACAAGTCGCCCTTGCGGGGAGTTCCCAAGGTATAAAACAGCGTCGAAACGTTACCGTCTGCTGCATATAAAGCACCGTGGCTATCTGTATCTAATCCTAAACCGATGGCATTGGGTCGAATTAATTTCTGCGATCGCAAATCAGTAATCAGAGGATGAGGCGATCGGCGATAATCTGCTGCTACCCCTGTACAATTCACCACCCGCCGAACTTGCAAGATATGATTAGTTTGGGTTTTGCGCCAGCACACGGTAACAGCTACACCGTCCGGCAAAGCTTGATATTCCCGAATCCGCCCGGCAGAAATGGTGAGTTGACCAGAATCTAGCATTTGGGTGACAACATTTGCTACTTCTGGGGCAATGCGGTGACGATGCACATCCCAATAGGGCGTCAGATGACGCAAAAAACGTTGCTGTTCTTCAGTCGGTAGTTTTTGCCAGATTTTCTGAATCATGGGACGCAGAGAATCAATTACTGCTCGCCAGTCGTAGCCTTGAGCAGCCGCAATTTCCACCTCGGCACGCAGCCGACGTAACCAGTCGCGTACACTTTTTGGTGAATTTTCTGGCGTCAAGAAGCAGGCATAAGGTTGAGCCGCCTGATGTTTTAGGGGAAATAATCCGCGTCGGGACACAGCATAAATTTTGCCGCGATGTTGGCGATCGCTTAGAGATAGAACCATGTCCACCATCGTCAGTCCCGTACCAATTAGCAACACAGGTGCATCAGCATCAAGGTCTGCTAAGGCATCGGCTGACCAAGCATTCCGCAGATAATCATCATTACTGTTTGGGTTTTGAATAGCGGGGGGTGCAGAAGGTGAGTTCCCCAATGCCAACACAACTCTGTCTGCGGCAAAACAGCGACCACTACGTAGAGAAATCATTGCGCCTTTTTCTTCAGGCTGTACCCCTACCGCTTCATCGGTGAAGCGTTCTAGTCGCACATCACTGGGCGCTGTGGCTTCTGCTTCTGCTAAAACCGATTGAATGTATAAACCATAAACTTTACGAGGTATGAAAGTACTGGCATTGACTTCTTCTGAAAAAAATGCTGTTAACTCATCGCGGTTGTGCTGAAGCCAACGTAACAAATGCCCTGGAGCATGAGCAAATGCGCTCATGTTGCCTGCCGATACATTCAGCAAATGACAGTTGGTATCGGTGCTGTAGGCGATTCCCTTGCCAATTTGATCGCTACGCTCAATCAGCTTAATTGTGAGGGGTTGGCTGGCAGTTTTTAATAAGTGGGTAGCGACTAGAGAACCACTAAAACCTCCGCCAACAATAGCGATCGTGGTTGGAGTGTGGGCAGTTAAAAAGCTAGGGTTCATGGCGGTCTTAGCTAGAATCAATAGTTATGCTGTCTCTTTACTGGAACTAAATGCTTTTCCAACCCAGCTAAAAAATCAGACTTGATTTATTATAAATTCTTATAATACCTTGATCTCAAGCATTAAATACATTTAATTGATAAATTAACAGTAGTTTGTGGCTTCTTGACAGAATCTGTACAATTATCATCTTAGAAAGTTCTCAAGATATTCATATCTATGACTTACGCAATAACTCTCTGAAACTCTCATTCCTTTGTGTCCTTCTCTGACTAGACGCTGCGCGTAGCAATATCCCCAAAGGAGTATAATGCGGTTCGTTTTTTCATTATTTTGCGTAAGTCTTGTACTTAACATACAACGCAACTTAAAAGAACCTATGAGCTAGTCAAAGAGTTCAGCAAATAATTCAACTGTCACTAATAACAAAACCTCAGCAGAATCTCGTAAGACAAAACAAGCCGCAGCAAAAATTACAACTGGGTATGCCGAGTAAATGGCACCTGAAAAAATCGTTGTAAATGAGCCACCGCCTAAACCAGACTATCCTCGCTATAGAGTTCATCTTAAAGGAGCGGGTACTGTGGGATGACTACCAAGCGGCATTTGAAGACATGATTAACAATTGCTCGACTGCTCATGCCCCCTGGTATGTCGTACCTGCAAACAAGAAGTGGTATCGTAACTTAGTAGTAGCTCGAACGATCGCAGGTACTCTAGAGGCAATGAACCCACAATTTCCACCAGCAGAAAAGGGTTTAGCAAATATTGTAGTTCCAGATTAAGCAGCGATCGCAATTTTCGCATCTTGCATTTGCGGCTTATCCATGTGAATATTCTATCATTAAAATACGGAAATTTGCTCAATTTACCGTAGTACTCATATTGATTTTAGCTTAAATGTTCTACGTATCCTCAACACTCCCAAAAGCTTATGGACATCAACACCCAACAAATAAAAACTGATGTACTTGTCATTGGTGGCGGTACAGCCGGGACAATGGCTGGAATCAAAGCCAAACAAGCCAATCCTAATGCAGAGGTGCTGATTTTAGAAAAAGCTAACATCCGACGGAGTGGTGCGATCGCAATGGGTATGGATGGCGTGAATACCGCAGTTATTCCCGGACATTCCACCCCAGAACAATACGTCCGCGAAATCACCCTAGCCAATGATGGTATTGTCAACCAAAAAGCCGTATATCAAACAGGCAAATTAGGTTATGAAGTCATCCAAGAATTAGAAAGCTGGGGTGTGAAATTTCAAAAAGATGCTCAAGGCAATTATGACTTAAAACAAGTGCATCGTGTAGGTAAATATGTCTTACCCATGCCAGAAGGTAAAGACCTGAAAACCATTCTTACCCGCCAAGTCAAACGCCACAAAGTCAAAGTGACAAATCGCGTCATGGCAACCCGTGTCTTAGTCAAATCAGGACGTGCTATTGGTGCAGTAGGATTTGATGTCAGAAACGGTGATTATATTGTCATTCAAGCTAAAGCCGTCATCCTCTGTACAGGTGCTTGTGGCAGATTAGGATTACCCGCTTCTGGTTATCTCTATGGCACTTATGAAAATCCTACCAATGCCGGAGATGGCTATTCAATGGCTTATCATGCAGGTGCAGAACTCAGCAATATTGAATGCTTTCAAATTAATCCTTTAATTAAAGATTATAACGGCCCCGCCTGTGCTTATGTTGCTGGGCCTTTTGGCGCACATACAGCCAACGCCGAAGGAAATCGCTTCATTAGCTGTGACTATTGGAGTGGTCAAATGATGTTGGAAATCTGGAAAGAATTAAATTCTGGGAAAGGGCCAGTCCAATTGAAAATGACCCATTTGGATGAAGATACAATTGCAGAAATTGAATCCATACTTTGGGCAAATGAACGACCAAGTAGAGAACGCTTTCATCAAGGTAGAAATGAAGATTACCGTACCCACGGCGTAGAGATGCACATTTCAGAAATAGGCTTATGTAGCGGTCATAGTGCCTCTGGTGTGTGGGTGAATGAAAACGCTCAAACAAGCATCCCAGGTTTATATGCAGCCGGAGATATGGCTAGTGTTCCCCATAATTACATGATTGGAGCATTTGTTTTCGGTCGCATAGCCGGAACTCATGCCATTGAATATATTCAAGATTTAGATTTTATTGAAACAGACACAGATTTTTTAGAAGCTGAAAAAGCTAGAATATATGCACCTTTAACTCGTCCGAATGGTGTACCTCACACCCAGGTAGAATATAAATTAAGACGCTTAGTTAATGATTATCTGCAACCACCAAAATCAGGTAATAAAATCGAGATTGGTTTAAAACATTTTGTACAATATCAAGAAACATTAGATGTAATGGGCGCTCGTGATCCCCATGAATTAATGCGTTCTCTAGAAGTGCATTTTATTAGGGACTGTGCAGAAATGGCAGCTAGAGCATCCTTATATCGTCAAGAAACTCGTTGGGGTCTTTATCATTATCGTTTAGATTATCCCGAAAAGAATGATGACGAATGGTTTTGCCATGTGAATTTAAAGAAAGATGAATCAGGGCAAATGGTATTGTTTAAGCGTCCTATAGATCCTTACATTGTGGAAGTAGATACAGTCAAAGAATTATACAATGTTGCAGTTAAATGAGAAGATTTTTTAAAAGTTTTGGGCAAAATGTAGGGTGTGTTGTCACGCAGTGCAACGCACCATCAGCAATTCAATGACTTTTCTAAAATGAGGGATTATTGGAAAATTCGGACAAAATTATTTACCGATATTGAATTGATTTGTGAAAAATTAACTTGAGCCTAAGATAACAAAAATGGGTTATGAAGCTATAATTTTTGATCTCGATAATACACTGTTGAATTTTGAGCTATGTGAACGCCAAGCTATTCTGGGAGCGTTGGAATATTGTGCAGTATCTTTAGATTTAAATGGAGTCAGTGAGGCTATTTTTCTTCAAGTTTTTGAAACTTATAATTCCAAGTATTGGAGACAGCGAGAAATTTTTTCTCCTAATGAATTAATCGAGATGTCTTATCGAAGTACACTTGCTCACTTAGATATACAAACAGATCAAATTAGCAATCTTAGTCAAAGTTTTTGGCATATTTTTAATCATTCTGCTGTAATGGAACCTGATGTAAATGAAGTATTAACTGTTCTCGCACGTAATTATCGTTTGGCTGTTATCACTAACGGTTTTGTATCAGCACAACTACCGAGAATGCAAGCTGCGGGAATTGAGCATTTTTTTGAAGAAGTTGTAGTTTCTGAAGCAATTGGTTTTGCTAAACCATCTCCTGAAATATTTAATCATACGTTATTTAGATTAGATTTAACACCAGCAGAAGTCCTTTATGTTGGAGATTCTCTCACTCATGATTATGCGGGAGCAATGCAAGTTAATATTGATTTTTGCTATTACAACCGAAAACAACAAAGTTTCCTACAAGGAGTGCAACCAAAGTTTATTATAAGCGAACTTTTAAACTTGCTGGAGTTGGTTAACTAACAAGTTTTTGATTTATTCATTTAAAGTTTAAATTATTTTGAAAAATGTTATCATAAATATGTCTATTTATAATTCAATTGGTCAACAATATTCCAAAACTCGCATTCCTGATATTCGCATTGTCAATAAATTAATTGATTTACTCAATTTACCCAAAAATAGCATTATTGCTGATATTGGGGCTGGTACTGGTGGTTACAGCCTAGCACTAGCTAATCAAGGATTTTTTGTTAATGCTGTTGAACCTTCTTTGGTAATGCAAAAACAAGCATTAGAATATCCGCAAGTTAAGTGGTTCACTGGCTATGCAGAAAATTTACCTTTACCAGATAAGTCTGTTGATGGCGTTGTAAGTATCCTAGCAATTCATCACTTTACTAATCTCGAAAAAGCGTTTCAAGAAATGCAACGAATTATTAGAGATGGGATAATAGTTTTACTAAGTTTTGATATTAGATTAGCTCAAAAAATATGGCTTTATGATTATTTTCCGTTTTTGTGGGAAGATGCCTTACGATTTTTACCACTTAATGAACAGATAAACTTAATTCAGAGGAATACTAAAAGGCGTGTTGAAGCCATACCTCTTTTGTTACCATACGATTTATCTGATTTATTTGCAGCAGCAGCCTGGAGGCGACCAGAGTTATATCTTCAAACAGAAGTACGTGCAGGAATATCATCTTTTGCATTAGCAAATCAAGATTTAATTGAGCAAGGAGTACAGTTACTTACAGCAGATTTAAGTAGTGGGGAATGGACGAAAAAATATGGCAATATTCACAATTTGACAGAGATTGATCTAGGCTATCGTTTTATCCATGCAACGTTGGATAACTAAATAATTGTAATTTAAAATTAAATCATGACAAATAAAGTTACTGTAGGTGAAAAAATTAAAATTAGACAAGCTGAGATTAAAGATGTAGAGAGAATTACTAGTCTTTGCCAACAACTTGAATATTCTGTGACAAATGAACAAATAGAAGAGCGCCTTACTAAAATTACAAATGACGATGCTTATATTGTGTATGTTGCTACTCTAGAAGATGAATATGTAATTGGTTGGGCGCACGCTCATATTTGTGATTCAATAGTCATTCCGACTCCAGCAATTCTTTTAGGATTAATTGTAGATAAAGATTATCGTCACAATGGAATAGGAAGTGTTTTAATGCAGCAAATTGAACAGTGGGCTTTTCTAATTGGATGTGAGGGTATTCTGTTACGTTCTAATGTTAAACGTCGAGAGGCTCACTCGTTTTATGAAAAAATTGGTTATAGGAATATCAAACAGTCAGTGACATTTTATAAAAAATTGCAACCTCAAGAGTAAATAATTTCAAAAATGATTACTGGAATTAACCACATTACTTTATCTGTCAGAGATTTAGAGGAATCTATTAATTTTTATACCAATGTGCTAGATTTTCGCTTACTAGCAAAATGGATGAAAGGTGCTTATCTTTCGGTTGGTGATATTTGGTTGGCATTAATTTTAGACCAGAAAGTTCGAGAAAATTCTATACCTGAATATACCCATATTGGTCTGACTGTTTCTATTGAAGATTTTCCTACTCTTAGCCAACGCATTCAGCAATCAGGAGCAAAAATTTGGCAAGAAAATAAAAGCGAAGGTGCTTCTTTATATTTCCTTGATTTAAACGATCATAAACTGGAAATTCATGCTTCTGATTTAAACATTATAATAAAAACTGCTAAAGCATCTCCGTGGGAAGGGTTAGAATTTTTCATTTAAAGTTGATTAATTGAATTAGAGAGTAATAAATGTATGGCTTTAATTACACAAAGGATAGATGTTCCTGTCATCGTTGACGAATCAAAGTGTTTAGAAAAATGCACAGCTTGTATTGAAGTTTGTCCCCTCGATGTATTAGCAAAAAATCCAGAAACGGGGAAAGCATATATGAAATATGATGAGTGCTGGTTTTGTCTCCCTTGTGAAAAAGAATGTCCCACCAATGCAATTACAGTACAAATTCCCTTTTTATTGCGATAGTTTTCTCTTATCCTTTGTGACTTGGTGGTAAAATGATGAATGATGACCTCAAAAATTGGCTAGAAATGCTGCGATCGCCTGATGTAAATGACCGCTTAGTAGCTGTCAAAAGCTTACAACATCTAGGCGATGAAGAAACAATAGATGCTTTAATTATTGCTTTGAAAGATGAAAATGTCGCTGTACAAAAAATAGCCATATCTGCACTTTGGGAAATTGCCGATCCTGTAGCAATTCCTGCTTTAATTGAATGCTTAACTTCAGCAGATTCAGATATTCGCGCTGAAGCTGCATCAGCATTAAATGAATTGGTAACACCAGATGAGTTGTTACTTTTATTAGATAAGTTACAAATTAATGATGTTAATATACAACTAAATATTTTAGTGCTGTTGCGAAAAATTCATGATATTCAATCTCTACCGTATATTTTACCCTTTTTAGAATCAAAAAATTCTGAGTTAAGAGAAGCAGCAATTACTACACTTCGATATATAAATCAACTAAAAAAATGTCCACAAGCTTTGGATTTAATTTTTGACCAAGAACCAATAGTCCGTCGTGCTACTGCTTTAACTTTAGGGCATTTACAAGATACACAAGTAATTACAATACTTGCTCAAGTACTTACAAATGATAGCGACTGGCAAGTTCGCCGGAATGCAGCCAAATCCCTGGCTATTCATGAAAATCAGCAAGCAACTTCAGCATTAGAAATAGCTTTAAATGATGAACATTGGCAAGTACGCAAATCAGCAGCACAAGCTTTGCAGAAAATCCCAGATATTCAAGTTATGCCGAGATTAATTCAAGCATTAACAGATGAATATGCAGATGTCCGCAAAGAGGCTGCGATCGCACTTGGTAATTTAGCTCATCCTGATGTTATTAACCCCCTGCAACAAGCCTTAGACGATCCTGACAAAGAAGTGTCCATCCAAGCGCAACGGGCAATTCAGAAGATTCAAAGAGATAGAATAGTCTCAAGGGAGCAGTAAATAACTAAGGAAAAGCGTAATGGACAATCCATTTTCTGGAATTGGTAACTTAGTAATACCAACCGATTAAAGATTTGCTAATTTCGCAATACAAATTTTTTACTCCAAATTATTGACCTCTGCTCATCAGCAATATTTATTAGGTGGACTTTATCGACAAAACAACGATAATTTAAATTTGATTGCTGTGCTTCTTCTAAAACCTGTAAAAATTGATTTATATCTTTTGTAAGCTTTCCTAACGTTAAGTGTGGAATAAAGGGTAAATTACCTCTGCAATATTTAGCTAATATACCTGTGTATAATTCATTGTGTAATTCTATCATATCTACCTTTCCTTCTTCAACCATTAAAAACAGATATTCGTCCCATGATTTTTGCAATCCTTGGAGACAAATTGGAAATGTTTTCCACTTAATCAAGATATTCTCAATATGAATAATGAGATTGTTTTCATTAATAGACTCGATTATGGGAAATACAAGTGTAATATGTGGTTCTATTAAATAAACTTGTGGATCATATTTTTGCCTTAATTGATTGATATCCTCTGTGTTAATATTGGGGTAATGTACGATTGCGTAAGACATATTGATAAATTATTAAAGGTTATACAGCAAATTCAACTTCTCTACTTCGCATAGCGTGTCTGAGACAGAGGCTACGCTAACGTGAGGTAAAGGAATACCCTTTTAACATTGAGAAGACATGACTACAGCCCATCAGCAAGAAGTCGTCCAATTACTCAAACAGGTTATCGAACCTACTTTAAATAATGACATTGTTAGTTTGGGAATGGTACGAAACTTACGCATAGTTGATGACTATATTTACTTACGTTTATATATTGGTTCTCATCAGCATCAATTACAGCCAGAAATTCAATCTAAATTGTCATTTTTATCTTGGTGTAAAAAAACTTATATTCAAATTTGTACAATTCCTGGTGTTAAAACAACTCTTGCAATTTCTAGTGGTAAAGGTGGTGTGGGCAAATCTACAACAGCCGTTAATCTAGCCTCAGCTTTAAAATTACAAGGTGCAAAAGTAGGACTATTAGATGCTGATGTCTATGGGCCTAATGTTCCCCAGATGTTGGGTTTAGGAAAAGCTGATATTCAAGTGATTAATACTCCCACAGGTGATAAATTTTTACCTTTAGAAGTTCAGGGAATAAAAGTGATGTCAGTGGGTTTACTTGCAGAAGCAAATCGTCCTTTAGCATGGCGTGGGCCTGTATTGCATAAAATTATCATGCAATTTTTGCAAGATGTGGAATGGGGTGAATTAGATTATTTATTGATAGATTTACCTCCAGGTACAGGTGATGCTCAAATTACAATTATCCAAGAAAGCCCAATTTGTGGAGTCATTTTAGTGACAACTCCTCAACAAGTGGCTGTTGCAGATGTACGACGTAATATATATATGTTTCGCCAAGTGGGTGTTCCTGTCCTTGGCATCATTGAAAATATGAGTTATTTAATTTGCGATGATTGTGGTTCACGCACACCGATTTTTGGCAGTGGTGGCGGCGAACAACTGGCCGCAGAATTACTTGCGCCTTTGTTGGGACAAATTCCTATTGATCCCCGCATTTGTAGCGGTAGTGATACTGGAAATCCGATCGCAATGAGTGAATACACTTCACCAGTAAAGGAGGTTTTTACACAAATAGCTATTTCATTAAATAGTACTTTTATGGTACACGATGAGTCTACGCAGCTTGACTCAGAGAAATAAGGAGGAGAGAGTTTTTCGCTAGTTTTTTGAGTATTTTTTTATTTGGAAGTCCCTTAATTAATTCCCTGATTTTGGTGATTGAGTTATGAGACAAACTACGATAAGCTGATGTAATTACCGTAGTTAATCTAAGTAGGAATCTACCATACATCATTCTCTAAAAGCAAGCTATTTAATTAATGACTCAAAAAGCAGAATTATCTCAATTTGCCCACGAGCGAATTAAACGAGTAGTATGCAACAACGCCGTTTGGTGCGATACGATTTGTCGAGTACATGGGCTATCTGGGGAGTTTAAGGATGTATTAAAGTCTCTAAAGGAAGGTTGAATACATGGAAGCTTTTCAAAAAGGAGTTGAAGGCGAAATAGTTAAAAGCGAAATAGCAAAGCAAATTTATACAGTTTCACATCTAGCTGGGTCTTTTAAACTCCGTTCTGGGAAAATCTCAAACGAATATTTTGATAAATATCAGTTCGAGGCAGATCCAATTTTACTTAATGCTGTTGTTAAGCAGATGCTTACTCTCATTCCAAGTGATATCAAAGTACTTGCAGGTCTCGAACTTGGTGGCATTTCGATAGTGACACTCTTATCACACTACTCTGGTTTACCTACTGCTTTCGTAAGAAAAGAAGCGAAAAAATATGGAACTTCTCGATTAGCTGAAGGTGTACAGATTAATAATCGGAAAGTGCTGATTGTAGAAGATGTAGTAACTTCTGGTGGTCAAATCATTATCTCAGCCAATCAACTGCGTCAACTTGGCGCTCAAATTGATTACGTACTCTGCGTTATCGACCGCGAGGAAGGTGCTATTGATAAACTCTTAGCAGAAGGTATTACACTGCTTTCTCTACTAAAGCGGAGTGATTTTCCTAATTAATATTAAGGCTATGACGGTTTTGCTATAGCGAAGCGCAGATCGCACTTATAACATCTGACAATTAGCAACCTTCTCTAAACTCCTTAACTAAGCCGTAGTTTCAATAAATCTATTCAAACCGAAATATGTCAGACATCGCTGATTTTTCTGCTTCTCAACTGTTATCGCTATATCGCGATCGCCAGTTATCACCAGTTGCAGCAACCAAAGCTGCCCTAGAACGGATCAATACTTACAATAACTCAGTTAACGCCTTTGCGATCGTAGATGAAAACACTGCTCTGGCTGAAGCCCAAGCCTCAGAAGTGCGTTGGCTAAATGGAAATCCTCGTGGCTTAGTGGATGGTATACCTTTTACCGTCAAGGATTTACTATTAACCAAGGGTTTACCAACGCGCCGAGGGAGTAAAGCGATAATCTCCCATCAACCTTGGGAAGAAAATGCACCTGCGGTGGCTCGTCTACGGGAACAAGGAGCAGTTTTATTAGGAAAAACCACAACCTCTGAATTTGGTTGGAAGGGTGTCACTGACAGTCCACTGACTGGTATCACCCGCAATCCTTGGAATACAGATTTGACTCCCGGAGGAAGTAGTGGTGGTGCTGCTGTTGCTGCTGCATTGGGCATGGGAACACTGCATCTCGGTACAGATGGTGGTGGATCGTCAAGAACACCGGCGGCATTAACAGGTGTGTTTGGTTTAAAACCGACTTTTGGACGTGTTTCTGGCTACCCATCAGCCCATACTGGATCATTGTTTCATATTGGCGTTTTGGTTCGTACCGTCACTGATGCCGCACTCACATTAAATGTTATCGCCCATTCTGATGTGCGTGATTGGTATGCTTTACCAGATGACAAACAAGATTATACTTCTGAGTTAGACAAGGGTGTAGCTGGATTGAGAATTGCTTACAGTCCCAACATTGGCTATGCTGAGGTTGATGCAGAAGTAGCTGCTTTAGTTAAAGCCGCAGTTGATGTTTTTGCTAAACTCGGTGCGATTGTCGAAGAAGTCGATCCAGGTTTTGTAAATCCTCGCCCTATTTTTCAAACCTTTTGGCAAGCTGGTGCAGCTAAGTTATTGCGTGGCTTTAGTTCAGAACAACAAGCTTTAATTGAAGAGGGTTTGCAAGCTATAGCCAAAGAAGGCGATCGCCTCACCTTAGTAGAATATCTCAGCGCCCAAGACGCCCGTGAAGCATTGGGACGTCAAATGCAAATATTTCATCAAAACTATGACTTATTACTTACTCCCACCTTACCGATAGTTGCCTTTCCTGTTGGACAAAATCGGCCTCAATCATCTATTGATCAGCACCGAGATTGGACACCTTTTACATATCCTTTCAACCTTACACAACAACCTGCTGCATCTTTACCTTGTGGCTTCACCAAAAACGGTTTGCCTGTTGGAATACAAATTGTCGCTGCAAAATATAAAGATTTACTGGTATTGCAAGCAGTTAAAGCTTATGAAAGTATTTTTCCTTTTATCATGCCGTTAGGAGCAAGTCATTGAGGCGAACAGCGTAGATCCCAATCTACAAGCTACTTCGGCTGCGCTCAGTACAAGTCATACCAATTCACAATTCGCAATGACGCTCCTACGTCGCTAACGCTGCGTTAACGCAATTAAAAAACTTAGATACAGCAATGCTTTCAAGGTTTGCATCTGTATCAGATTTTTCGTGAAATGGTGTCAGGTTTATCAGATCATGAACAAACGGCGAGACAATGTTCCTTTTGATCCTTACTACTTTGAGAAGCTCACATATCTAGGTATGAACTTACTGCCCAGCGATACCTTCCGGCACATCTTCCAAACGAATCATTGGCGTGGATCTAATTCAATTTCAGGGGAGGGTGCTAGTAGAAGACAAACACAACAGATTGAAGCTCAACTTCCAGCATTACTTAAAACATTACAAGTGGAGATACTTCTCGATCTCCCCTGCGGAGACTTCAGTTGGATGCAGTTCATAGATTTACCTATTTCAAGTTACATCGGCGCAGATATTGTACCTGAACTGATTACTGAGAACCAGAAGCGTTACGGAAGTAAAAAGTGTCAGTTTCTGACATTGAATTTAACAAGCGACCCTCTACCAAGAGCAAACATATTGCTATGCCGAGATTGCTTTGTGCATTTTTCAATAGCAGACATTTTCTTAGCTCTCGATAATATTAAAAGTAGCCATATTGATTATCTACTAACAACTACTTTCCTCAATTGTGAAGACAACGAGGATATCACGACAGGTGACTGGCGTTTACTAAATTTGGAGAAACAACCTTTTAATTTTCCTACACCTCTACTACTGATAAATGAACAATGTACTGAGGGAGGTGGCTTATATAAAGATAAGAGCTTGGGATTGTGGCAGGTGCAAGACATTACGTTGGTTTAGAGTGATAAATAGCGATCGCATCTGAGTGCAGACATTTTAATTCACATTAGCCGTGAATTATAAACACTACACAGATTTAGCTAACTGCCACCTTGGTTTGCTGTTTCCATACCGCATCTGCATACAATGATGTGTCGAAGTCCGGCGAAATATTGCCGCTAGTGATCCGGGCTTCGTGTAATGACCAGTCAGCAAAGAATAAGTCGTGGCTGATGCGTGCCACTACTGCTGGCACATCGCGGCGGATGCTGGGTACGTCACCGATAGGCAGACCGAAGCTTACGAAGCCAGCAGGATTGAACACATGGATGTCCTTCAGGTAAGGGGCGTTGCCAAGTACTTTCTCTTGGTATTCATGGGCGCTACCAAGGTAAGGGTGGGTGCTGAGTTGATCGTCACGCTGGTCGGCTGGGGCTTCATAGCGATCGCGCCAGAGGGCGATGTGATGTGCAAATTCGGCAAGTTCCGGCCGCTTTGTCGGGTCAACAAAATAGCCAGTACCAGCGATCGCAAAATCGAACTCGAAAACATCATCATTTACTTGAGCAACGATGCGATCGCCTTGATTGTGAGCAGATTTCCAAGGTGCAGATAAGTGCAGGTAGAAGTTAGAGAAAGCTATTACCCGCTCGATTGCGTCTGGTGGTGGTGTAGAGCCAACCTGATTAAACCGCCAAGCTTGGAACCAGCGAGCTGCATCAGGTAGTTGCGGATAGTTGTAGTAAGCGCCAGGATAACCTCGCAGGCGATTCACTGGCAGAGATGCGATCGCTGGCCGTCGTGCGAACAGGTGTACTGCCTTAGCGCCTGATTCCAATGCTACTCCTGCCGCATCGAAGGCCGAGGCCGCAGCACCCAGCACTGCTACTGTTTTGCCACGTAGATTGTTGAAGTCGATTTCATCGGCGGTATGTGCATATAAGGTACGTGGCAGAGATGCCAATACAGGCGGTATATTTGGGCCACCAGTGCCAGCTACACCGTTGGCGAAAATAATTTTACGTGTGGTTTCCACCTGGGCGACACCGTTCACTTCTAAGTGTAGACGAAAGAAATCTGCGTCTGGCTCAATCCGCACCAACTTTGTCTGATACCGAACTGGAATGCCCAGGAAATGCCGATACCAACTGAGGTACTCAGCCCACGCCACTCGTGGAATGCGGTCAAGCGCTGCGTATGCCTCAATACCGTGCCGCGCCTCGTACCATGCTTGAAATGATAGCGCCGAAATGCCCAGTTCTGGCCCTGGCAGATTTTTCGGTGTGCGTAACTTTTTCATCCGCGCCCGCGTCAGCCACACGCCAGCATGAACTTCGTCAAGAGCCTCATCGATGACTGTCACACGGCCAATGCCGGCACGCCGCAGGGCAAATGCGAAGGTGCTGCCACTGCCACTACCGCCTACTATTGTCACATTGTGGTCAATGCCTGGGCGATCGCTTACCCAGTTTTCGGGATCTGGGCCGAGTAGGCGCAACACCTCACGAGCGGCAAAATCGAGGTCAGTCGTTGTTGTCATGTCGGTATTTAAGGATGAAATAAGATTTTATCGAGATTAGTGATACTGAAAAGCATAATATCATGAGGAGCTAATAATTAGTTTATCTAATATTAAGCTTTACGAACAAGATAATTACTGACTGTTAGCGAAGCGGTGCTGATGTCACCCAAATAGTAAGGATTCAGCACCCAGGAGTCAGGAGCCAGAATTTATCAGGAATCTAGAATGATTGGTATATTTAGTCATCAAATGTTCTCCTGATTCTTTAACTATTCTGAATTCTTACAAAGAAGCACCACGGTAAAGGTTACTGCACATTGCAAATTAGTTGAAATTTTCTATTAGTTTGAGTAGCTGATAATGCTTATCTTTATTTATTCACACTCGCCAATAAATAAAAACTTTTTAGTTTGCTGAAAATCCCAAACCATTTTATCTCCTGCTTAAGAACACGCTCACGATCAGCAGATTCTTGTGGTGGTAATTCCCAAATATCACGGATTTCATGTTCTTGCCGATCTGTTAATTGGAGATGATGTGGTAATTGAGACTGTTGCTCAAATAACCAAGGTACTCCATTTAATAATTCTCTTTCTATTCCATGAAACATATTTTTACCCTTATGAAAAATAAGGTGATTTTGACATTTGGCTTTTTACTTCTTGCTGCAATTATTGGCATTTGGTGATATCTTCGTTAAAACTGCTGTCCCAAAGTTGTTTTACATCAACTTTTGTGGAAATTACACCCGCTTGAAAAAAGGTATCAGCAACCTTTTGCTCAGAAGCAATAGCTGCGTCAGAAATAGGAAGTAATTCTTGACGACGCTGTTGTTGCCCTTGCTTGGCATCTTGATAAACGATGCCTTCATCAACATCGATAGTAGTTGCATAATTCTTCGACCATTGCTTGAGATTAGATTCTCGCCAAGTTTGGGATTTCTGCAAACGACAGAGAAAATCAGCAATTACAACTTTCTTTTGGGGATCAGCGATTGCATTGGGTGAAGCAATAATCACAAAGTTACCGCTCAAAATATCTTTTGCAGATTCCAGCACTCGCGCCCCTTCTTTTTTGGCTTGGGGGATGGAGTAACCGTAGGTAGCCCAAGCATCAAGCTGTCCTTTACGAAAAGCCGAAAGCCCATCGGGTATTGATAAAGGAATTGCATTGATATCCTTCATCGTCAGCCCGACTTTTTCCAACATTTTAATCAGAAAGTAGTGGGCAGTTGTGGCTTTAACATAACCCACTTTCTTACCTTTAAGATCAGCGATCGTTTTGGCAGTAGAGTCCTTGGGTACAAGTACAACTTGACTAACCGTAGGCCCTTTGAGAGTGGCAATAATTTTTACAGATGCTTTCGATTCAATCGCAAAAATCGGTGGAATTTCACTAGAAGAGGCTAAGTCAATTGCACCAGCATTGATTGACTGTACCATCAAGTTACCCCCGGTAAACTCAGTAAATTGAGTTGTGTAAGGGAAATTATCTAGTCCAGCTAACTTTAAATTTAGGTCCCAGCCACCTTTATACTTAGCAACACGCAATTGAGTTGTATTCGACACTGCAATTTTAGATGGACTAGGATTAGCAGTGATCGTTGTCGGACTGGTAGACTTAACCTCTGAGCAAGCTGTTGTTGCTACTAACAAGCAACCCAGAGAGAAGAAAAAATTTTGCCGCAGCCAATTGGTAGACACGTTAATTTTTAGGTATAAAAAGACAAGGAAGAAAAATAACTACCAACTACTCTAGTAAGCTTGGTTCTTCGCCCACAATTCGGTCGTAGAGTGGCTGAAAGCTAAACCAACCGCCGGAATGGGTTCCTACTTGGTTATGAGTAAAAGTTGCTGTTTCGTGGTCAATGGGAAGTGGTTTGCCAGCTGCTTCTGCAAGTAGTTGGGCTTGAGCCGATCGCTCAAAAGAAATGTACCAAAAAGCAGCTTCGTCTACTGTCTGTCCCACTGTCAAAAAGCCATGATTCCGTAGGATGACAGCTTTTTTGTCTCCTAAAGATTCAGCAATTCTTTTACCCTCTGAAGTATCTAAAACTACTCCTTTATAGTCATCAAATAGAGCGTGGTCTTGATAGAAAGCACAAGCATCTTGAGTTAGGGGATCAAGGAGGCGACCAAGACTTGACCAAGATTTACCATGCAGAGAATGAGCATGAGCCGCTGCAACTATATCAGGTCGCGCCTCATGAACCTGTGAATGAATGGCAAAAGCGGCGCGATTGACGGGAGCATTACCTTTGACAACTTCGCCTTCTCTATCGACCAAAATCAAGTCAGAAACCCGGATGTGGCCAAAGTATTTGCCAAGGGGATTTACCCAAAAATGGTCAGTAAACTCAGGATCTCTGGCGGTGATGTGGCCTGCTGTTCCCTCACTAAAGCCAAAACGAGCAAACAGCCGAAATGCAGCCGCAAGGCGTTGTTTGCGGTAGAGTCGTTCTTCTTCAACTCGTTCAAAGACTGGCGGTTGTGGTCTAGTGAAATTTGGCATGATTTTCTCTTTCTTGTTTCACAGGGAGATTAAGCTAGGGTTGCTGTTTGTCTTTCTTGTCGTTGCACTTGTTGACGTACCAAAGGAATCACACCTCGACCGTAGGCGATCGCATCTTCCACAGGGTCAAAACCGCGAATCAATAGTGTTGTCACTCCAGCTTTGTAGTAATCGAATAATGACTCTGCAACTTGTTCTGGAGTCCCCACCAAAGCAGTAGTATTACCACGAGCGCCAGTAGCAGCTGCGATCGGTGTCCATAAACGCTTATCATGAATTTCGCTTTCCTTAGCAAAATCCAACAACCGCAATGAACCAACAGCTTCAGGTCGGAAAGAAGCCCCCGGAGATAATTGAATCCCAGCCTTAGCCCGGGTTTCATTGATCCGTGAGAGAATATAATGTGCTTTTTCCCATGCTTTTGCTTCTGTTTCGCCCAAAATCGGACGTAAGGAAACACTAAATCGTAAATCTTTTCCAGGTGGTGCTGCGGCTTTCACCTCTGCGATCCTTTGTTTAATAGCAGCTATGGGTTCTCCCCAAAACGCATATACATTACTGTGCTTTGCACCTACATCCACAGCAGCACCAGAAGCACCACCGAAATATATTGGTATATGCGGTTGCTGTAAAGGTTTAACTTCCGAAAATGCTTGTTTGAGTTGGTAGAACTCCCCTTGATAATCGAAGGGTTCTTCACTCGTCCAAACTCGCCGTACAATATCAAGATATTCATCGGTACGGCGATAGCGAGTATCATGATCGAGCCAATCACCATCGCGCTGTTGTTCGGCATCGCTCCCACCAGTAATAATATGCACTGCAACGCGACCATTAGAAAAGTGATCTAATGTTGCTAATTTACGGGCGGCTAAAGTGGGAGCCATAAAACCCGGTCTATGTGCAAGTAAAAATTTGAGTCGTTCGGTTGCAGCAGCCACATAACTGACTACATTAAAGCCATCTGGCCCTGTAGAACTATAACCAACTAGCACTCGATCAAAGCCACCATCTTCATGGACTTTTGCAAATTTGCGGACATAAGCTAAGTCTATACTTCCCCCCGTCAGAGATA
The DNA here is from genome assembly GCF_034531155.1 of Nostoc sp. ChiVER01. Classification (NCBI taxonomy): domain Bacteria; kingdom Bacillati; phylum Cyanobacteriota; class Cyanophyceae; order Nostocales; family Nostocaceae; genus Nostoc; species Nostoc sp. ChiVER01. The sequence goes on from NZ_JAVRBS010000038.1 coordinate 42,007, forward strand.
CAGAAGGGCCATGTAATTCAGACGCTTCTCGCGTACCAATCATGCCAATAAATTCCACAGACATATTAATTTTGCTCCAAATCTTTGTTATTTAAGTTTTTAGTGGTAGTTATTCTGTGCCTCTTTTCATCTTTCCTACCTAGCGGCGGTAGTTTCTAAAGGACATACTGCCGTTGTAATATCTACTCGTTGCGGAATAATTTTTTGCTCTAGTAACCAGTCAGCTGTTTTCTGAAGCTTGGCAATGTCTTCAGTATTAGGAAATACGTAAGACTCTGGGCCTCGATTTTTAGTCACTTGCTTGGCTACCGCATCAGAGACTTTTAGCTCTTTAACTAAAAAATCTGATGCAGCATTAGTATGTTGATTTAACCATTCACCATCCTCACTCAAAGCAGTGAGAGCAGCTTTCACGGCTACAGGATTTTCTTTAGCTGCATCACTACGAATAACCATAATGCCGTAGGTAGGAGCAGGGTGTGTAGTAGTGATTCTTCGCGCCTTATGTTCTAATTCTGCAATGGAAATATAAGGTTCCCAAACTGCCCACGCATCAACAGAACCTTGATATAGAGCAGGTGCAGCGTCATTCGGTGATAAGTAAACTCGTTGGACTTTATATGAAGGAATATTTTCTTTTTCCAAAACTTTTAATAACAGATATTCCCCTGCACCACCTTGATTAACAGCAACTTTTTTACCTATTAAATCAGTCGGTTTACGAATGGGGGAATCACCACGAACTAAAATAGCATTACTCAAAGAATTTGGGCTAGGACGCTGTACAGAGCCAATACAAAGAGGTTGTCTGGCAGCAATTCCAGAAATGGAAGGAATATCACCACAGCCACCAATATCCGCCCGATTCCCATTAATAACATTTAAAAGCGTAGCGCAACGATCAAATGGCCCACTCCATTCAACTTTAATATTTTGCGTCGCTAACTGACGCTCTAACTCACCTCGTTGACGCGCAATCGGAATAATCCCGCCTTTTTGGTAGCCCAAGCGAATTACACTGTTTTTCTCTGTAGTTTTGGTAGTGAGAGTTTTTGAAGAGGAATCTGAGTTAACTGTGGCATTGATAGCTGTTTGTTGGCTGCAACCAGAAGCTATCAAACCAAGAAAAGACGCTGCAACTGCGAAGGTTGTACTAGCAGTCTGCCAACCCAAAAATGCTAAGTGAGGGCTGGGAAAAGGCGAAAGGTTAAAGGTTAAAGGAGTAAACATCTTTTCCCTTTCCCCCTTGCCCTTTACCCCGCCAAGTTTCCTTGGCGAACTACTAGCAGAATATTTTTCTTTGTACTGAAAGCGGTGTTCTTTGAAATAATTCCCCACAATGGACTCCTTGATATTTTGGGTCAGTTTGGCATTGTAATGAAACGACCAGTCTGTAGTACGCGGGAGGTTAGAAGAACTCCAACCACCGTGATGAATCAATCGGTAAGAACAACCCTAGCAGTACAGGCTGCTGGAGAGCTTGGGATAATGGGCTTTGGAGATAGTCTGTTGGAGAAGCGTAGACGCAAAGCGGCTTGTCGCCAGACATCGCCTCTTTACTTGCTCTCAAAGAAGTAGTATCAATTGCACTCATAGTTCCTCTCAACGGTTTCGGTTGGCTGCGAGATCCCCGATTTCTGATAAATTGCTACAAGTTAAAAGTCAGGGATCTGAACAAAATTAGAAGAATCCTCTTTGTGGCAATGGTGTACCGTTGATCTCGTAGTCGCCGATCGCACGAGCCTTAAAGTGATTTGGATTGTGTGAGGACAAGGTGCGGGCGTTGCGCCAGTGACGATCAAAGTTGGAGCTTTTCTTTGTTGTGGAAGCCCCACCAACTTCAAACAGCAAAGTGGCTGAACGTAGAGCCAAATCATCAACAATCAATTTGGCTTTGGCTGCACTCAGAGAAGTTGCCAGTGCCGCAGCTGTCTCTGCCTCTTCACCCTGAGCTTGGGCAGCAGGGAGGCGATCAAGACCATCAGCGGCCGCTAAAACAATTGCTTCGGCAGCAAAGGCATTGGCGGCAATCTGCCCGACAGTCTGCTGCAAGATTGGATCTTCTGAGGCTTGCTCGGATACAGCATGGTAGAAAGTCCGGGGTCGGGTACGGACGAGGGCTGTTGCATCGCGTAGAACGCTGCGAATAATGCCAGCATTAATTGCTGTTAAAAATAATTGCGGGACAATGTTGTATGGCAGGTTGTCTTTATCTGTGTCTGTCTCAAAAATTACTTCGTCTACTTCTACACGTACATTTTGGAATGTTGTTGTTCCAGTGCCTGTAAGCCTTTGACCGAAGCCGTCCCAGTCGTCCACCAGGTCAATGCCCTCCCGGTTGGTGGGAATGAGTATAAATGCTCTAGTGCCATCGGGTACTAGCACACGCACGAAAATCAAGTCTGCATAAAGGCTGCCAGTGCTGTAATACTTAGTCCCATTTAGACGATAGCCATCGCCATCAAGTGTTAATTTTGTATTCACGACTTGGCCGCCACCAGATCGCTTAACTTCCAGTTCGGTTGAAGCGAGTCCAATAATCGCGCCATCGACGACGGCTTTGAGCCAGCGACGATTCCTTTGGGTGCGCTCAGAACGCAAAATTCGCTCTGTTACAGAGAAATGATTCCGCACAATGTGAGCCACGTTTGGGTCAGCATCCCCCAGCTGAATCACGACCTCAAACAGTTCGCGTGCCGTGCTACCACCACCACCTTCGGCAACAGGGATTCGCAATGCACCCAACCTGGAACGCCGGATCAATTCAACTACATCATAAGGAAGGATGCGATCGCGATCGCGCTTACTTGCCCCCAGAGCAATAAAATCAAAAAGCTGCTGGAGTTCCGGTGAATTTGCTCTCACCGGAGCCGAAAACTGAATTGTCGTATCTGCAAGTTTCTCTGGACTCTTAATCATTAGTTTCTATCTCCGAATATCCTGTGGAAAATCTATGTTGGTGAGTGGTGAAGCAATTACTGTTTCTGGGTGACGCGATGGCACTACAAAGTTGAAGAATGTTTCCAGCCTTGAGGCGATTACATCTGGTAACATATTCAAGCCAACGACTGCACTTGACAACAACCATTCCTATATAAAGGTTTTAGATGTATTTAAGTTTTATAAACTACTAAAAATCTACCGAATTACCGTAGTTTATACTCCCAAATTTTCCCCAAGTTGTCAATCTGTTTTAAGGTCTTTTTGCAGGAAAGACTCAAAGTTGAAAGCCCAAAAGCGTCTAAACTCGCTTGCCGCCAGCGATAACACCAAACTTAATTACGAATTACAAATTATTTAATCATATCTGCAAAATGATTTAGATAAGATTACAACAAGTGGGCTACGTATAAAGTAGTTAAGTAACCTTTAGTAATTTGACCATTGAACTTGGTATTAATTAATTCAGCGATCGCATGAAAAAAACGCGCTTTTGTAATGCGCTCTAAATTTAAATGACCAGAGTAAGTATTTAAGAGGTTGAGATAACTTACACTGTTGTATGTTGCATCCCATCGATAAGAGCGATAGACTACTTCACCAAACAAACCTGTTTGTTCAATCTCACTTGTTTTATTAGGGACTTTCTGCTCACGCAAAGGAGGCTCATCGTCTTTAACCAGTTGAGGAGCTAAACTTTTATATAGCTCCTGTACTTCTTCAAAGAAGCCATGACTAGCATCACTATGTACGTGTTCATTCCAAAATAGCGCGATCGCTCCTTCATCTCTGAGGGCAAGATCCGTTTTTTTGTAAGCAATACTTGGGTCAAGCCAATGAAAAGCAGTCGCCGAAATCACTAAATCAAAAGCATTTTCTTCGGTCATCCAATCCTCAAAAGCGATGTTATGCACTTCTACTTGCGGATAAGCAGCCAGATTTTTTTGAGCAACTTTAGCAAGATTCTCACCCAACTCAATACAGAGTATACGATAACCCCGGCGGGCAAAGGGTAAAGTTGCCTGACCAGTACCACAACCAATCTCTAATATTCTTCCGTTTGGAGTGATTTTTGAGAGAGACACCACATCGTCAAAAAGTGCCTCTGGATATCCTGGTCGAACTTGGTCATATAACAGTGCTACTCGATCGAAAGTGGTTCTTAAGTGACTTATCTCATCTGTCATGTGTTTGTGGTCAAGATAATTCGTAATTATTACCCCACGACTGAAGTCGGTTTTAAAATTAGATACTACAAATATTACTTAATGCGATCGCCTTTAGGTTATATCAAATTTTTTATAGAAATGTTACATAAATCTCAGACAGTTTGAGCGATCGCATCTATAGGCTAAGTTGAGGAAGCGATCGCGTTTGAACAAGGATTAATCTATCACATCTAAAGGAGTTGGTAAGACACGGCGATTTTTGTATTCATTAGGTTCGCCATCTAGTGAATTTTGCTCTCGTTTAATTTCCATATATCGAGTGTTTGATGGTGCTGAATGCCAACTCAGCATTGTTAAAAGCATTTGAATCCTGGGTATGTCTTTAAATTTTCCTGTTTGCTGAAGCTGCTGAAGCACATAATTTTCAAATATCTGTTGATAATCTGGATTATCATCTAGGTTTTCTGCTATTTCCCAACTATTATTATTAAATAATTGAGTGTATCGTACTTTCCGTTTGCTTAAATATAACTTGCTTTCAATTTTTACTGCACCCATACCTAAAGGTTTACCCATCCCTAATGAAAGACGGTAGTTATTATCTGGAGCAATATCAAGAATCCACATTAATGCACCAATTTCAACGTTACTCAAATTTTCAAATTGAATAGTAAAGTTAAATGTAACGCCTGCTTTTATTGGTTGAATCTGAGTTTGAATCTCTTCATTTTTATCGGGTTTAGGATGGTGAATATCGTAATTACTTCCTTTATGCCAATATAGTTTGTGTCCACGAATTACAGTTTCTTCAGTAGGTTGACTTGCATAATGTTTCAGCTTTGATTTCTCAGCTTTAGTTTCTTCTGGTTGTACTAGGTAATGTTGATATGTACTTGGTTTGGGACTAGCAAGAATCTTGGGAGTGATTACACCCTCAGTCATAAATATTTTATCTGGCGGCGTTTCACAAATTGCATCACTCACAGAAATTCTACCTGCACGACTTTGGTTTTTCCCTTCAGGTTGCTTTTTCTGTCTCACAAAACCAAAAATCGCCTCAGCAATATCAATTATGGAATCATCTCGCAAATATTCTGGAATAAAATCTACGACTGTCGCCGCTTTAGCATCACCTTTTGGAGAACAGGGAATGCGGAAATTAGGACTATGACCAAATAATGTAACTATATTTCCTTGTTTTGGTTGACAATAAAATACAGGACGGTCTTCTTGCAACATCCCTAATTTTTCGTCAAAGGGTGGTTTTTGTTGGAAGTCTGTTAAAGCATTGCAATAATGTTTGATTGCATCAGGGTCAATTATATAAGTTTTACTTGGTCTAGGATCAGGAGCAAATACAACACAGTGATAGGTACGTATACTTTCACTATCAGTGTCAGAAGTTTCCTTCATGTTTCCACTAGTAACTAATCTTCCTTGATTTAGTGGGTATTGTTTGGGAATAGTGACATCCTCAACTATATACTGATACTGTCCTTTTGGTCTAATTCTCTTAAAACTAATTGGTATATTTTGGGGTAAATAACCTGGATCATCAAATCTCTTTAATTCGGGAAAATCAGCCGATGATAAATCTTCTTCTTTTACCCAAGCGAATGAGGTTGAGTTATTTTCTCGTGCTGGTATAATCTTCCAAATATCACCATCACGTTTGAGATAACCAGCTTTTACTTGATTTGGTTTTATATATTGTTTGTATGCTTGAGCAAGGGAATCATCTTTAGGTAAAGTGGCAACAGCACGAAAATATAATCGCTGATGATCTGAGACTTGAGTTATTTTGCTGAAACTAATAATTTCGATTAAAGTCCGTAGCATTCCTCGCAAACTACTACCAGGAAGTATGGGTTTTTTCGTGATGAGGTCAATGTAATAAAAATCTGGTGAATTTTTGGCTTCTTTACCAGATTCAAATTCTTCTTTGGTTAATCCACAACGAATGTATAGTGGTGAAGAAGTTGTTAATATACATTCAATTCTGCCAGTATGCCTATCTGGATAATAACAGTTGTTGTTACGTAATTTGCCATTACTTTCTAATTCTGCGGAGACTATTTTATCGGGTAGCTCAACAAAATTATAAGGTGCGATCGCTTTCTTCTTATTTGGAATTTTACGAATGTGCTTTTTCATCGATAACCTTTCTTGATTTAAGTGACACGAGCCGACTAAGATAAATTCGAGCTAAACCTATATTTTCGTCATAATCAATATAGTTATGAACAATAAGATATAGAGGACGATACGATTTTTCAGTTTTATTAAACTCAATCCCAGTCACAGGTACAGCATGACGTAAACCTTGAGAACCATCTGAGACTAAAGTAAATTTATCCTTAACTTCTTCTGCTTGCGTTCCCCAGAGGATTTGCTTTTCGGTAAGAAATTCTGTATCTTTATTATCTTTAATAAGAATAGCTTTTAACCCGTCTTCAGTTCGCCAAAACATGATTTCTGCGCTGTCGCCAAAAACTCGACCTTGTTGTAGGGTTTCATAATTAAAGAGGGGAAATTTATATTTAGGAAATAGTTCTTCTGGTTCAGTCGGTGTAATTAAATTTACTTCTGAGTCAAAATATCCCCAAATAACACCATCTTCTGCATGAGCTAGGAGATATTTTAAGTTATATTCTGAAGACTGAACTTTTTCTTGTAGCCATTTGCGTAAGTCAGTAGTATTAGAGATATTTTGAATATCATCAAGGATTTTACAATCTGGTTTACTCATACTGTTTTACCTGATTTACAAATTCTGTAACCAAAATATTTAATTCCGCTTGTATTTTATTGAGAGAAGATTTTTTATTCAGCAAATCCTCAACTTGCAGTTTGTTATCCTTAAGTTTAAATTTCCATTTCTTGGGTGAATTTGTATACCAATTAATAATTGCTTCTTTACCTTGTAATCTTCCCCGTCCAATACTGCTTGTACTACCTACAGGTAAATCACCAGTCCATAAATCTTTCAGTAATAAAAGCAGTAAGCCGATTTCATATTTTTCTGGTTGGCGTAATTCAATTTTTAATTTTAGTTCTGTTTTTTCGTTTGCGAAAATTGGTTGTTCTTGAAACAATGCGCCGTGTAATGCACCACCTGTAAATCTATCGATCGCAATTCGGGTTTGCACTAAATCGTTAGTTTCTTTAATGATGCTTTCATGAACTATTAATCGACTAGCTTGTGCTTTGAGATTGTTATCGTTAGAAATTAAATCAAGATTATCCTTGTTATCTTTAACAAAACCAAACATCTCATCAATTATTTGTATTCGAGAAGTTTCTCTTTGGTTATTTTCAGCTAGAGTATTTACAATGCGTTCGGCTCGATGACGCAACACACCAGCTAAACTAGTACCAGATAGAATTGATTTAAGTTCGCCATTGCGTCGAGATTTGAGATGTACGTCGTCTGGTGCTTTTTGGGTATCAGCTTGACTGGAACGAATTAATAAGGGACTAGCGAGAGTGAATGTAGCTTGAATTGTGAAGCGATTTCTGTTATCTTTCCAGTCTGATTTTACCTTAATTCCTGCTTTTTGAAATGCTTCTAATATTTTGGGATAGCTGTTATGAGATGAGAATAAACCTGTTGTCCAGTGTTCAAAGTTCAGCCATTCTATAAGATTGTCGAGTTTTTGCCAATCAAATCGCCATACTTGCCATGTTTTCACATGACAGCGACCAAATCCGCGTCTTTTTTTCATACCCAGAGAGATTTCACCATCTTCTAATCCTTGTAAGACGATGAATAATTCTCTAATTAATTGCTCGCGGTCATCTGATTCTCCTATCAATAATTCAAAGTAAAGTTCAAATTTAGTTCCAGCTTCTAATAGTTCCAAATCATATTTAGCTGTGTCTACAGCTGTTCCGGTAAGACTACTGATTTCGACTCCATCTCTTAATTCAGTTTGGATAAATTCGCTGCTGAGTGCATCGTTAACAATTAGCGGACTTTGTTCACCATCATTATCACTGCGATCGCCACCAAACAACAATGATTTTTCTGTAGCATCATAACCATGTTCAAATTCTCGCAAATAGTTCCTTAATGCTCCAGTAATAGATGAACCCATGAGCAATGCTTTATCTTCTATAATATCTCGTAAAATTACTAAATCAGCGTCACCATCAGCATCGCCACTACCTAAACCAGTTGGCGTATCTAAAATTAAAGTGCCTTTAACTATTATGCGTTCAATAATCAAGCGTTGATTGCGAGTTTTGAGGCGTTCACAAATCATCTATATCCTCCTTTTTTGCCTTTTTTGCTAATGCCATAATTAGGCGTAAAGTATATTTTTCTGCTAATTTGCTATTTTGAGCGAATTCATCAATAATACTTCGCTCTACACTAGCAACATTGACTCTTAATTCTTGTTGATTACTCATCCATGACCAAGAATTTGGATGACTTAACCAGGTTTCAAGCTGCTGTTTAAGAGACTGATTATTTCCACCAATTTTGGCATTATCGAATTGACTACTAACCTGTAAAAGTGATACTACTAAATTACAATCACCTGTTGTAAGAGCTTGTCTAGCTACAAATTCTAAACGAGAAAGTTGACTATTACGAATATCACCTTTGATTGAATTACGTCCCAGATATTTTTGCAAAGCTTCATCTAACTTTTTATGCAACAATCTTTCCGCCATTTGTGCGGCTAAATTATGTGAGCTATCTGTTTCTAACTTGGGTACAGAAGTGTCTGAAATAGGATCTGGAACTTTGAGTATAAAGTCTTCTTGATTTAACCAGTTAATAGTAACTCTACCAAAACCTTCAGTTTTTCTTTCTCCAATACCTTTGGTTTCTATTACTTGAATTTGCTCTGACGTTAAAGAATTTTCTAATTTAAAAACAAAAACACTTCCGGCTGCGAGTGCTGTAACTGTCGGTAAAGGTAATCCCCATTTACGATTGAATCCACCGACTATAGTACTACTGCTAAAGCATCTTATCGGCTGAATCTCTCCCCCTAAAATTTTTTTCAACTCTCGTGTTAGGGGTGCGGGTATTTCGTGTTTTGTTGACGGTGGAATGATTGCATATTGCCCCCAGTCGTCGCGTAAAATTAAGTCACTAAGCAATGTAGCTGTCAAAAATTTTCTATCAGTTCTATCATCATCGTCAACAGGAATATTTACTTCGTTCCAATCAGCCGCATCAATGATATTACTAATATGAATTTGAGTGTGTCCATACCCTGCACTCTGAGAACCACCAAGCCAAATATCTGGTGATTTTGCTAATAAATTTCTGATAACCTGAGCATCAGTTTCGCTACTACATAATATTACAGCTTGAAAAGTCTGTTCGCTATCAATAGCTTCATAACGAAATATTTCTCCTTCGCCTTGGCGCGAACGTCCTTTTTTGCGATCGCGGTGATTGTGAATATTAATTCGTCGGTTTTCTTTATAATGAGTTATCATACCGCGTTCCTTAGTCCAAAAACCTTCACCAAAAGGTTTGGGAGTTTCTAGTTCATCTCCTTTATCAAGACTAAAATCATAAACCCGTAAAGGAGACTCATCAGTTAATTCTGTGTTTTTTTCCTTGAACCAAGAACGAGGAATTGGTAGTGTGCGTTTACCTTCTTTGCTTTGCAAATAAGCATTTAAATAACAGGTACTATTCCCATCAAAAAATAACCGCTTAACTTCATCTTTTGCTAAATTTAATTCCGATAAACTATGCTGCTTCATATAGCGTCCAATCACAGCACCCCGAATCATACTACCCGGAATATAAGAATAAGAAACATCACTATTCGGGTCGCCTGCAAATGAAGTTGCAAGTATGGGTTGTTGCGTTCTTAATGATAAAGTGATTACCTTCACTTAACTTCCTCCATAACTTTTCCAAACAAGTTTAGATAGTCATGAGTAATATCTTCCCCCGCATTATCATGGAGACTACATTTTACATGACCTCTTCCTCGATTTCGTCCGCTTCCTATACGTCGCAAAGCTAATACACTTGCAGCTAAAAGAGATAAACTTTCTTGCTTAGGTTGAGTTTCAAAAATTAACTTTGCCTCAAATTCAAGTTGACGTATAACCACACGAAATGAGCGCAAACTACCTTCATCCGCTACACCAATTTGGGAATTAATAGCAGTTTGACGGCGAATAGCGGTTAAAGAATCAAGAATTTCATTGTTCGTTAATTCTTCATTCTTAATTTGCCAAGCTACTGCTGTGCGTAAATCTTCTGGTAAACAAGCATCTCCAACATGGAGAATTCCCATTGTTTCTAAAGAACTACCAGGTATACCAAATAAAGTACAAGCTATATTTTCCCAGTAAGCACGAGCCTCTTTTGGTACGACACTTATTAAATTATCTGACTCTTCGCTTAACAAGCCCTTCAGAGTCCGTCCACGCAAGTAAGGAAATCCATAATTATCATGCTCTACTTCCTGGTCAATTACGCCTGCTACACCGTCACCTCGTCCAAAAGTTGTATCGCTTAAAAGTGTGATTTTTAGTTTATATACAATCAATTAATTACTCCCAATTCCTAAATAAAAGTCCATAGCTTCAATAGCATCAAAGTAACCACACATAGCATTTACCCAACCTTCTTTAATGAGTTTTTCATTTTCACCAGATGATGTAGGATACAATGGTAAATTGGGTAATTTATAAGTTAATAAAAACTGTGCGATCGCTTCACTAGAACCCTTTCGTAATACATCTCGCAACGCCATAATTTTGTTTTGGCGTTCTCTCCATTCATCTCCTTGCTTAAATTCGCTAATAACTTGAGTAAAACCTGGCCAAGTACGCCACTCATCCTGACTCTCTAACCATAACGGACGCATTTCTAAATGCCAAGATTGATTATTTTTAGGGACTTCATATTCACGCCGACGGATTTCTGAGATTGAACCTAGTAAACCACTAGCTGCAAAATGCCAATCAATTGCAGAAAAATAATCTACTCTGTGCTTTTGTCGCTCAGTTTTAACAAATTCCTTTGCTGATTGACATAAATCTTCACTCATTTTATAAGCTCGTGAAAAAGGATAATGAGTTTTGACAATACAAACACCAGCGCAAGCTGTTAAAGGTTTTCCATCAGTGACTTTTTGTTCTTGAAACTTTTGCAAGCATAATGCAGCCAATTCTAAACCTAATCTACCCTCACAAATAAAAGTAATATCATCGCCTCCATAAACTAAAGGACGGAAGGGAAGATAAACTTTATTATTTTTGCTATCCTGCTTTAAATTAAATCCATCAATTTTACCTTCGACTCTCCCTGATTCGATGTTTTTTATGAGAGTTTCAGCCACAGCTTTTAGTGTCTTAATACCTGCTGAGTCAACACTTTTAGAAAACTCGCGCATTACATTAAGGTAATCTCGATTTTCTTTACCCTCACCACACTTTTTAAATCTATCTCCCATACCATTACCATCGATATGAACAACTGCTACATAGCTAGACTCATCTTTAGAACGACCTAGATTATCTGTTCGATTGGGAAATTCATAAATACTTTCGTCAACTACTTCCGAAAAAATCTGCTGAAGTTTTACATTGGCTCTTTTAATAGCTATTAGCTTTTGCCTTGTTTCAGTAGAAATCAAATAGCTATCGAGTGCTTCATCGTCATCATAATTGATGTACTTATCACTTCTATCAACAGCAGGAAGCTGAGTTGAATTGCAAGTAGCAGTAACTCCTAAAGTAAGTAATGGTGCAGAATGTATTCGCTCGTATTTTTGATGCTCTATCTCATTTTTCTTTAAATCTTCCATTATTTCGTATAACTTATCGTTTTCCCAATCAAAATCAGCATGAGCAACTAATAAATTAATTCCTGATGCTTCAGCTAAAACTTTTTTACTCAATATGCGAGTAAACTCAACAGCAATTTTCCGTGACTTAAATAGAATCAGTGCATTTCCACCATTGGCATAAATTATTTCTGCATCAAGTCCGCTAGTTTCAATCGGTTGTTTTTGACGACTTTTAGGAATGCCTAAGTTGTTTTCTAGTATGTCTTCAACCAATTCTTTAGTGGCTTGAGATAAAAGAAACGAAGCACCAATATTTTCGCGTAGACGATTGCTATTGAAAATATAATTTTGCTTGCCAGTTGTATCAACTACAGTGATAGTAAACTGTTTCATTTTGCCCCCCTGTCATTTTCAAAAATCCACTTAATAATGTTGTCTGACAAATTCAGTAAATCTGCACATCCAAAAACAGCAATTTTGTTACCAGAGACTATATTGCTAATTTCTGCTTTGAGTGTATCTGGTTCATCTGAACGGCAAACTAAAGCAACCCTTGCTTCTTCTCCTCCCATTTGTTTAGCTCTTAAATATGCTTCAAAAAGTTTGCTTTTACACAATTTTTTATCACTAGCAGTTGTACAAGAAATTGCAAAAAGCTGATAACCGCGTGTAAATGCTACATCAAATTCAAAGCCATCTTTAGTTCCCTGAAGCGGGATGACAAAATTTAAGCCATAGTCTGTTATTACTTGGCTATTAGCAATCTTTTTAATTTGCTCTAAAACATAATGCTCTAGCCATATTCCATCGAGGAATTTACAAAAATCTTCAATTTCTGTAAAAAGTCCAATTTTCTTAACTTCTGCTAAAGCCAGATTATCGTCACTTGTTAATAGCTGTTTATCTCTAAATACTTCTACTATTTCTGATGGTAATTTATTTAAAGGAATGAACAACTTAGCCAAATCAGTCTTATTCTTCCATTTTCGATTCTCCTTCCGTGCTTCTGGACAAAATATATTATGATACCAATCAAACCACTGAGTTACCTTAGCCTTATCTGCAAACACTTTGACAAGTTCTTGAGCTAATTCTGGTAATTCTGGTTCCTGAGTCGGATTTTTCTTTAAATTCAACCCATGCAACTGGAAAATTCTGGCTAGTGGAATTTGTAGCGTATCTGCTTTAACTTTTAAACGCTCCCGTTCGTTATCTTCTCTATCTATACATATCTCTAATCTCCGAGGGTCAACATAGCTAAAAATAATACCGTTACGTCGTCTGTATACTTTACCAGTTTTATCCTGAATCTCTTCATAAAGCAATGTCCGGTAAGAATGTGCAGACATTGCTTTTGTACCACCTGTATAATTTAGCCCTATTTTTCCGTTGTTGATGCTTTTTAGTTTTGTGTTAATTTCTTTTTGAATGTGGTAAGCATCTGACTCATAATCATTCAGAGGAAGAAAATTTACATTAAACGCACTATCAAAACTATCTTTCAGCCGCTTGGCTTCATCCAAGGTATCTGTCGTATGTACTAAATACGCAGTCCCACCTTGGTGAAGCAATAACTTGGCCGCTACATAGTTGGGTAGGGGGTTTTCACCAACTAGCAAAAATAGATGGTCAACTTTATACTGCTCAAACTGAGTTGCATTCATGGGGTTGAGGTATCAGCTTTCTAAAAATATCCCCCCAGTATTACACAGTATCGGAAGTACCCCCTTCCAATACTTGCTAATCTGGAAAGCGTATCTCCGACGTACTCAACTACCGTGAATCTACGTTTCAGTCATCCCCCATCTCCACAACTATTACAACAACTAGCCAAAGGTTCTTTAGAGCAAAATCAAAATCTTACCCGTGCTATCCGCTTATGGACATTGCTGCATTGGCTTTACAGTGACAAAGGATATACAGCTATTGAAAGTAATTTTACTTATGTAGCTTGGCGTAAAGCTTTTTTTAGTGAAACTCATCAGGACGAAACTAAGCAAGATATTCTTAATCATCAAGATCCGGATTGTGCTTGTCTCAAAACAATCAGACAATGGTTTTTAGAATTGGAAGTGCCTGTAGACGAATGGCAATATTCTCTACAACAAGAAATATCAATATCAAATTCTGAACTAGAGAAGCTACTAGAAGAACGCCTATTTGCTCAAGTTCGGAAATCATTGCAGAGTGATTTAGATTTATTATTCAGTCGAAAGTATTTGCAAAGAGAAAATTCTATATATGGAAGAAGTAAATATTACCAAAGAGTAGAAAAATTACCATTTTTTGAAACTGCCTTTAGCAATAAAAATCAAGCTTACTTGGCAGAAACTCTAGGTATGTTCAGTTTTCTTGACCCCAGTTTACCATTACTGGCTGAAGAATTTTCAGAACAAATAGATGAAGATAATCATCGCGTATTTTTGTATGTTGATTATCTCGTACCAGAATCGAGTCCCATACAAGATGCTGTCGATGAAATTCAAAGCGAGTTACAGTCGCTTTGGAATTCACAAAAAACTGTTCCCATATTATTGACTTATTACAGCGCACATCTTAACTTACAAAAAGAGTGCGCTGTTTACCCTGTTTGTATTTACTTTATGGAAAGAGCTAAATATTTATGTGCCTACGGTAGTACCCCAACAGGCGAAATTAATTGGTACAAATATCGCTTAGATAGAATAATTTCTAAACACATACAAACTTTAGACTGGGAAGACCCGCGCGTTCCGCAATTATTAAGAGAACAATATTATGATAACCAACTACCTACTCCAAAAACTGTGAATGTGAAATTAAAAGAAGTGTGGGGATGTGATTTTTATAAAGATAAAGAGTTAATGATATTGCGGTTTGAAAGATATTTTTATAAACGCTACATCCAAAAAATTAGCATTCATGATGCTTTCAAAATTATTGACTACCAAATTGTGATTAAGTTAATTAAACAAAATACTCTAAATGCAGAACATCAAAAGAATATTCTAGAAACTCTCCAATCTCGTCCAAGCACAGACGCTTATTATCAAGTAGATTACCGAGTAAACGACTATTATGTACTTCGATGGTTGCGAGCTTTAGGTTCCAAAGTTGAAGTATTACTGCCTTTAAATTTGCGCCAACAAATGGCAGAGGAAAGCCGAAATCTCTGGAATTTGTATAAGTAATCAGGCTAAGTAAAACGATTGAGAAAAATCAAATCATGTTAAGAAAAGTGAAATTAAAATTCTTTCGCTCCTTTTTCACATAGTGTCTCGTAGAGAAGGCAACTAAGCAATTTTTGCGATCGCATCTCCATACCAAATAATAGTAAGGAAGTAATTGGATATTTTACTCCCTTATAGTCTCGATCTGACTTGTACTTATACCACTGTAGTCTGGAAGAAGCGATTAGCAGGGCGTGTCAGACCAAGATTTTCACGCAACGTCTTACCCTCGTACTCTTGACGAAAAATCCCACGCCGTTGGAGTTCTGGCACAACTTTATCGACAAAATCATTCAATCCTTCAGGAAGAAAAGGGAACATGATGTTGAAACCGTCAGAACCTTCCTCAATCAGCCACTGCTCCATATCATCAGCGATGCTTTGGGGTGTGCCGACGAAGGACAGTCCGCCGTAACTGCCAATGCGTTGCGCCAGTTGTCGAATAGTCAAGTTCTCACGTTGCGCTAAGGCTATTACTCTTTCTCGTGAAGAGTGACCAGCGTTAGTCAGTGGGATTTCTGGCAAGGGGCCATCAGGATCGAAACCCGAGACGTCGTAGCCAAGCGCACTATTTAGGCTAGCGATTCCACTGTCATAATGTACTAGGCTATCTAAATGAAGACGCTTGGTATGTGCCTCGGCAACGGTTTCTCCCACGATGACTAAAGCACCTGGAAGGATTTTTATACTGTCTGGGTCACGGCCAATTGCCCGCGCTCGTCCCTTAATGTCTGCAAATAAAGCTTTGCCAGCTTCCAGATTACCAGCAGGTGCAAACACAGCCTCGGCGGTTTCGGCAGCTAATTGTCGTCCAGCTTCAGATGCGCCTGCCTGAACGATTACCGGCCAGCCTTGGACAGGTCTGGCGATGTTTAATGGCCCTCGCACCGAGAGATATTTTCCCTGATGATTCAGAACATGAAGCTTTGCAGGGTCAAAATAAATCCCTGCTTCCACATCCCGAATAAACGCATCGTCAGCGAAGGAATCCCAAAGACCCGTGACAACATCATAAAATTCTCTAGCCCGCCTATAGCGTTCATCATGCTCTATCTCTTCTTCTAAACCAAAGTTGAGCGCTGCGTCTGGATTGGCTGTGGTGACGATGTTCCAGCCAGCACGACCGCCACTAATATGGTCGAGAGACGCGAAGCGGCGAGCGATGTGGTAAGGCTGGTCGTATGTTGTGGAAGCAGTAGCTACTAGCCCGATGTTTTCGGTGACGCTGGCAAGGGCAGAAAGTAGGGTAAAAGGCTCAAAAGAGGTGACAGTATGGCTGCGCTTCAATGCGTTGATTGGCATATTCAGCACCGCTAAGTGGTCAGCCATGAAAAATGCGTCAAACTTGCCTTGCTCTAGTTTCTGGATGAATCGTTTCAGCGCTGGGAAGTTGAAATTAGCGTCAGGTAAAGCCCCAGGATAGCGCCAAGCGCCTGTATGTATGCTTACCGGGCGCATAAAAGCACCTAGTTTTAATTGCTTCGATCTGCTCATTAGTCCTCCGTATCAAGTTTAAAATACAGGTGCGTAGGCGTAGCCCGCCGTTCGCGCAGCGTCTCGTAGAGAAGGCATCGTCCCTTTGAAGTAGTTATTGGTTCTTAAAAATTTTTCGTCAAACTTTAACATTGAAATTATATCTAAGACAAAAAAACATAACTAAAGCATAATATCAATTTATTTTTATAATCTTACTTTGATAGATAAATATAATAGGACTTAGACCTGATGTTTTTATATTTTATGTTTGTAGTGTGATTCGCAACGACATCTGAAAAGATACCTCATAAAAAAATAACTACTAATAGCTAACAAGCTTATATTTATTACGAAATTAACCTCTTAATTATTCATTCACACTCACAAGTTTGAGCAGTCTAGATATAGGGATATCCAAGAAGTAAGAAAGAAACTCTTGCCGCCAAGTATCATAAAGTACTGCTAAATCATCAGTTCAAGCTGGACGAGTAAGTATTGCTGTCATAAAGTTTCCTTTGGGTAGTGGAGAGTGGAAAACAATTTAATCCAAAATATAAAATTCTTACTTAGCCTTTAGTACAACACAGCGGAAATAAACCAATCATTTCAAATCAACGAAACCCTTATACTGTATTCATTTTTAATTTTTAATTCCGCTTTGCGGTACTAGCTCCTATTTTCAAATTGGTGTGGGCGCAGGTCGTCACAGACATCGCTGCACTATCTACTATTAACGTTCGCACTCTTGGTATAATTTCCGCAGTAAAACGCTCCATTTCTGTGGTAAAAGGCTGGAATTGCAGCATAAAAGTATCAATTCCTACTTTGGTAAATTCAGCAATCCGATGGGCTACAGTTTCATAGCTACCAACCAATCCTGCTGCTGTACCGCCATTGCTCCCCACACCAGGGTACTTAGCCATGTTTTTGAACATAATGACTTCAGAATCTACTCCTTTGAGTAATTCTGAGCGATCGTCTTGTGCTAGTATCATTGCTCTGAGGTTTTGATATTCCGCTTCCGCCTCTTCATCTGTCGGTCGAGCAATCACAAAAGCTGACATAGCGAAGCCCAGAGGTTGGGAGCGAGAGCGAGTTTTTTGAGTGACAGCCGCAATGGTTTCGCGGATGACTTCAATGGGACGACCATTGAGGAAAAATGTATGCGCTTCTTTTGCGGCTAGTTCTTGGGCTGGTTCTGACTCTCCACCCACATATATACGCGGATGTGGTTTGGCTATGGGTGGGGGATTGAACTTCAAATCATTAATCTGAAAATATTCACCGTGAAAGTTGACTTTTTCTCCACTCCATAAAGCTTTGACAACTCTAATCCATTCATCTGAATAACGATAACGCTCATCGTGGGGAAGGAAATTTATCCCCGCTTTTTCCATTTCTGGCTTGAACCAAGCACTGACTAAGTTAATCGCAAAACGTCCGTGACTGATTGCATCAATACCTAAAGCCATCTTTGCTAAAACGGCGGGATGAAACAGTAATGGCTTAACAGCTGCAATAATCTCGATAGAGTTGGTTGCTTCTGCCAGCGCTGCTGCTGCTGTCCAGGTTTCTAGTTGGTCAAGTTCTTGATTCCTGGGATTGATAATATGTTGCGCTATTAAAGTTGTGGTAAACCCGCACCTTTGGGCCAATTGGATTAAACTCTTGGCTCGTGAGTAACTAGCATCACGAGGTTCAAGAGGATGGTTCATCACACCGCAGTTACCGTAAACGGGAATCCAAATCCCATAGCGTGGTTCAGACATAGCTTTCTAGAACCTTTGTAGTCAGTACTAAAACTTTATTTTTGCACCTAGAATAATCATACGTTAATTCGGTAGATATACCGTATTATACTATTAAATTTGCATAGATGAAGATAAAAAACAAGGTGTATCTCCCCAGCCCCCACTTAATTTGGAGGCAAAAATGTCAGAACCACGCTACGGTATTTGGGTTCCAGTTGGGGGTAATTTTGGCCCTCTCGATACGCCAGATGAACAGATTGATGCTAGTTATGAACGCACGCGATCGCTAGTAGTTGCTAAAGAAGTTGACCCAGAAACCGCCATGTTCAAACTCTTCGCTAAAAATCCGGCGGTTGGTGGCAATGGTGGTATAGCCGCAGGCTTGGTTGGTAGCTACGACACAGTTGCCACCAGAATAGCTGCTTTTGCCGATGCAGGTATCGATACATGTATGTTGCAATTCAATCCCTTTGCACCAGAAATGACCCGCTTTGCCGAAGAAGTTATGCCTCGCGTCCGACACTTACAGCCTGTAGTTTAACTGCGATCGCACTAGGTGAAAATTTGGAAGTTGCATACTCTCATATGGTTAAATCGGGTTTTTCTGGTAGACGAAGCTGGTAGCTTGAGCGATTGCGCCGATGAGTTTTTAAAGAGTTGTCAATTCATTGCTCAAGCACAAGGTTGAAACCCAAATTACTTTGTGGCAGAGTTCGTTAAAAGCATAGTATAAATTAACACCTAAATAAGTCCATCTAAAGAAATGCAGATATTTGAACTAGTTGGCAATCACTTGTATGTACCAGATTTTGAATATCTATTAGGAGAATTGCTCTACGCCTCAGCTACAGAAGGAATTAAAAACCCCAAAGTTAGAGCTTACGTCGAAGTCAGAAGTCGGAGGTCGGAAGTCGGAAGTACACTTTTATAACGGGGATTAAATAGTGAAATAGCATCAAGATGAGTAGAAAATCTCGAAAACCATTGATTGGGATTACAACTTATGGTCGCCTTGCACCATTACCATTTTCTCTGCCAAGCGAATATATAGATGCAGTCCGTGCTTCAGGTGGCATTCCTATATTATTACCACCAGGAGAAGTTGAGCAGGCTCAACTTCTAGATTCTTTGGATGGTTTAATCATCTCTGGTGGTGGAGATATTGACCCTGCTTGCTACAACGGTTTTGTTCATCCTACTATTTATTCTGTTGATCGCGAACGTGATGCTTTTGAATTGCAGCTTGGCAAGTTTGCTCTTGAACGTCATCTACCGATATTGGGTATTTGCCGGGGTTTACAAATTCTCATCGTCGCCTGTGGGGGTACTCTAATTCCTCACATTCCAGATGTCTACGGTACATCTGCATTACATCGTCTAGAGCCGGAACCTGGACGACGTTTACCTACAGAACATTTGGTCAGGATAGATGTAGAAAGCCTTTTAGCTGACTGTTTACAGAATTCTCACATATCTGTAGTTTCTTGGCATCATCAAGCGGTAGATAAAGTACCACCTGGTTGGCGGGTTGTTGCTCATGCTTGGGATGATGGAGTCATTGAAGCTGTGGAGCATGAACAGCATCCTTGGGCAATCGGTGTGCAATGGCATCCTGAGCTATCAATTCTCAATCATAGTCATCAAAGACTTTTTCAAGCTCTAGTTCAGGCTGCACATACACAACACTTATATGATGAGCGTAATCCCGGAATTGGTTGAGCAATATGAGGGGGGACGCTTAATTAAGCACCAAATCCTTTCAAATAATTATACTTATTCCTCGAACATTTACCCAGGAAGATCCTTTTGTCTAAGGGTGGAAGGGGCTGAAGCTGAAAATGCGCCTTGGACTCGACAGCGTTGGCAAGTTCTACCAACAGCTAGTCTTTACAGTTAGCGAGGCTGTTGGTGAACCTTACTGAAACGCTTTACGGGTAACAGATTAAGAAGAATATTTTATTCTCAATAAAATCTACATTTTTATCATTACTTATTGCGAAAATATTAAGCGCTTATTTTGAGTCTTGGAAAGTAAATCAAACAGTAAATGTTGATTTTTTCTTCGATTTTCAACTTTGGTTTGGATCTTGAGTAATATCGTTCGATTGAACATCTATTCCAGTTTCAACTCCAACTGATATCAGATTTTCTGACGGCGTAAACTCATCAATAAGCGTAATTATCACTGCTGCCGCAGGCACTGCAAGCAGCACACCAATAAATCCAAATAGCTTACCCATTACCAAAAATGTTACAATCACCATCACTGGATGAATATTAACTTGCTGACCCATCACCAAAGGCTGAACAATATGGGCATCTATTTGATTCATTACAAAGAAAAGTATTAACACAAATACTAGCTTTAGCGGTGAAATACTCAAGGCTACTAACGCTGGTAAAAAAGCACCAATAATCGAACCAAAATAAGGAATTATTTCAAATAAACCTGCAATAATCCCAAATGGCAGTGCTGACGGAATCCCCAAAATCAAAAGTCCAAACGTTACTCCAGCACCCAGAAATATCATCGCTATTCCTGTCCCAAAAATCCAGCCTCGCAATCTTGTCTCGCAAGCTTTAAGGATTCGTTTAGACCGTTGATGATGTCGCCTTGGAACTAATCTTAAAATCCCTTTCACTAAGGAATTAGGATCGTAAGCCATGTAAAGCGCTAAAATTAACGTCGCTACCAACTCAACGGTTAAACTTAAAGCTTCACCTAAGAAAACTGGTACTCCCCCTAGTAACTGGTCGGTTAAATTCCGTAATTGTATTAGTGCTTGGGAAATGTCAGGAATAAAAGTGAATTTCTGACGCAGTTGTTCAACATCCCCTGTTAATCTATTGAGATAAGTTGGTAATGTTTTGATTAATTTTTGGGATTCAAATGTCACACTAGGTAGGACTACAGTAGCTAATACCACAATAAATCCGACGATTAATCCAATTAGTAGCAAAACAGCAATATCCTGTGATTTGACTAACTTTTGCAAAAACCTTAATAGGGTTCGCAAAATTAAAGCAATCAATGCTGCAACAACTAAAAGTTCTAATACTGGTAAAAGTTGATATAAAATGTATAGTACTGCCGCTACCATTACTGCCAATGGCGCACCACGAGTTAACTGTGACCATCCATTCTCTGTATCTCTGTGATTCGCCATTAATATAACTTATTCTTCTGTTTTAGTTTGACAAATTTAGTGCCTGGGATGGCGCAGAATTTTTATTTTTAAGATTAGCTGTAAGCCTGATTACCACAAGTTTCGTTTTTCTCTCTTGTTTGTGCCCATATAATCAAGTCAATTTTAATTTGTTCAGATATTTCACTCCCTAGCTAAAATTTTATTCTATTTACCCTCAAAGAGGTCTAGAAATTTAAATTATCTTTCTTGAGAAATAAGTTTACCAAATTGTAGCTATTTCAAATAGTGTCGCAGCCATGACCACAGGTGATTTTTGAACTGAACAGGCTCTGGTGATGGTGAGTAAGTTGATGGTTTTGTTTGAGCAATATTATTCCTTGAAAGTACACAAATAGTTAGTTCGCCATCTGTATAATATCTGTCACCTCCTCCGTTACGACCAACCCATGTGGCCCCTATACCTGTGACTTGATATAATTGGGCAATCTGGTGTATCTTTTCAATACTTTTAATTACGTTATCTCTTTCTTCATCAATATCTGCATTAATATGGTGAGTAATTTGTCCTGTGCGGTGGCTAAGTTCCACGCTTTGGTCAAATGTTGCTGAACCTAGCCATAGGGGTCTACTATCAGCATTCAGGTTGTTTGATTGCCACAAGCGAATGTGATGTCTAGTTTTGGCATTGTTTCCTATAGGTAGTTCAAAAGCTAAATCCTGTTTGCGTCCCCACAGATATAAATTACTTACAGGTGCAGTTGGGTAAGAATCCTTGAGAAGAACACTTTTTGCAATTCCAACACTTGAGCGTAAGGTGATTGGGTCTGCCGGATACCAGCCTGCTGCCAGTAGCGTCTGCACCACTTCTGCTGTTGTACCGACAAATCCAATATTCAAAGGATCTCCAGATATACCTTCTGCCGTTTGCGTCGTTTTCGGAGAATGTTCCAGCTTAGGGTTATGTTCGTAGTGACGCCACAGTGCTGGTAAAACGACATAACTCACCAGTCCATATAAGCCGAGCAAACCAACTGACGTTCCAAAAATATACCAAAACCAATGTCGATGTTTTGGGCGTGCGTTACTATTTGAGTTAGAGGCTTGTTGCATTTGAATCCGGCGACCAAACTATATTGACTTTTTTAATTAATCATCTTTAGTTAATGGGTTGTACCACTGATCCCTTGGCAAAAGTAGTTGATCTGACTCAGGTGGGCCCCATGTATTTGGCTCATACTCATAAATGGGTGTGACGTTATCGAGAATTGACTGGACAATCCGCCATTCCTCTTCTACGGTATCTTCTCGTACAAACAAGGTGGGATCGCCCCGCATGGCATCACCCAATAGACGTTCATAGGGTTCCATCTCGTCGCCACCTCCGTGAAAGGCTAGGAGTTCAACCGCAGAGCCGATCATATCTTCTCCAGGGATTTTAGCGCGAGCGCCTAATCCCACAATTACCTCTGGATCTAGTAAAAAACGAACATAATTAGCGTTTTCTTTTCCTCCCTCCTGGAACACATCTAAAGGTGGACACTTGAGCTTGATCATCACCTCAGTAGTTTTGACAGGCAATTTCTTCCCAGCCCGAATGTAGATGGGAACTCCTGACCACCGCCACGTATTAATACATAACCGCACAGCAACAAAAGTTTCTACTTGGGAGTCAGGAGAAACACCTTCTTCGTTACGATAATTACAAAATTGACCGCGAATAATCTCATCAGGTTGTACTGAAGGTATAGCTTTGAGAATACGTTCTTTTTCATCCCGGATGGAATCGACAGCCGTACTAGCGGGAGCATCCATACATACTGAAGCCAATATTTGCAGCATGTGATTTTCCACCACATCCCGAATTGCGCCAGTTTCCTCATAGAAGCGCCCCCTTCCTTGAATGCCAAAGTCCTCTGCCATCACAATCTGGATGCTTTCAACATAGTTGCGATTCCAGATAGGTTCAAGAAGAGAGTTGGCAAACCGAAAATAGAGTAAATTTAGCAGTGGTTCTTTGCCCAGGTAATGGTCGATGCGATAGATTGATGATTCGGGGAAAACTGATGCCAGAATTTGGTTTAACTCGCGTGCTGATTTCAAATCCCGTCCAAATGGTTTTTCAATTACCACCCGCGCATTTTTAGCACAGCCTGATTTGCCCAATCCTGTCACTACTTGTGCAAACAAGCTCGGTGGAATTGCCAAATAGTAGAGGGGACGAGTAGCATCACCAAGCGCTTGACGTAATTTTTCGTAAGTTTCTGGTTTGTTGTAGTCACCAGCAACGTACTGGAGTAGACCAGAAAGTTTCTCAAATGCGTCTTGATCTATACCACCATGATGTTCTAAGCTATCATGTGCCCTTTCCCTAAGTTGATCTGTCGTCCAAGGTCGTCCGGCAACCCCAATCACTGGGACATTGAGATTGCCTCGTCGTACCATTGCCTGAAGGCTGGGGAAGATTTTCTTGTAGGCCAAGTCACCTGTTGCCCCAAAAAATACCAGTGCGTCTGAATCAGAAGTTTCCATGACTAACCTCTTTAAAAATTAGCTTTTTCATCATGCCCGCCAAACTGATAGCGCATGGCTGACAAAAGTTTATCGGCAAAGTCTGCTTGCCCACGCGAGCTAAAGCGAGCAAAGAGCGCCTAACTTTTCACCAGAGTCGGTACAGATTCATCAATTGCTACGATCGCACTCTAGCGCCCTTCGTCAAAATCTGATACACGACCACCAAACTCTTCTTGATTGAGGCTTGTCAATAAGGCGATCGCTGTCAAATCCAATTAGCTTTGAAGCAATTACACTACCCCCCCTTAGTTTAGACCAAAGAGCTGTCTGCACAGACAAAATTTTCAAAGCCTGTTGTGGTCAGTGTAATAACATTTCCACTGTTATTGAAGCTGATGTTAGCTGGATTTAGGGCATTGCCCGAAATTACACCAGAAAAAGTGAGTTCAGAGCGATTGAAAGCACTGAGGTCTAAGGTATCAAAACCTTTTCTACCATCTACAATCCCAGTCCCAAACCCTTTGAAGTAGTAATTTCCAATGCCTAGATCAATTTTGATGCCACTACCAATATTGACTTTTTGTTGGACATCATTAATGGTACTGGTAGCAGTAATTTCGTCATTGCCATCGCCAGTCCTAATTGTTCCCTAGTGGTTTGTCTCATAAGTTCTGCTGGGTTAGAATTGAAACAGAGAGTTGAGC
>NZ_JAVRBS010000039.1:0-64276 GCF_034531155.1 Nostoc sp. ChiVER01
TCGTTCAGAACACGAGTCCATTCGTTCAGAACACAAGTTCATTCGTTCAGAACACGAGTCCATTCGTTCAGAACACAAGTTCATTCGTTCAGAACACAAGTTCATTCGTTCACTTGGCCAGTGGCGTGGTGTTGAAGTATGGCAAAGACAGCCGGGGATATGAGATGACAGGCGGGATACGCAAAAGCGATCGCATTCGTAAAGCCACCAGCAGTTACTACAAGACTATCTGTCAGTATTTAATGTCCTTAGTGGTATTACATACATAACTTTTCAACTCTAAAAGTACTGGACGACCACTGAGGCATCGGATAGAGTTGAAGCGCTGTCGGTTACTGTTGACCTTGCTTTGATTTATGACTACTAATCCAAACCAGATTCTTAAAAGGATAGATTTTGGTAATGAAGCTGGAGATGACGTTCAGCCATCTGAAGTTTTAAATTTCTTTGTTGAGCAATCATCCTTTGAAAAATTTCTTAACCCAACAAAAAGTATTCTTCTAGCAACCGCTAAAAAAGGGGTTGGTAAATCTGCTTTGATTCGATGGATTGAAGCCAAGATTCAAGAGGAGCATGGAGATGATGTAATTGTTATCAGTTGTAAGGGTAGTGATTTAGTTCGCTCTAATTTTAAGCTCTCATCTGAGCTTAAGTTGCCAAATGACTATATCCGAGACTGGATGGTGCGTATCTGCGCTCTCGTAAATCGCCATATCGGTGCAGAGCTAAATTTAGCGCTTGGAGATGATGCAATTACTTTGGTCGAAAGTGCAGAGCTTGATGGTTTCAAAAGTCGTAATCTTGTGTCTGCACTAACAGATAGGCTAAGGAAACTAATTCCGCAACAAGCAACTGTTGAAAAGCTACACGCAACCAATGAAATAGAGCTTCTAAAGCGGTTTGACGGAAAGAAAGTATGGTTTCTCGTAGACGATCTTGATGCTACTTATCAACGCACTCCTCATGAAAATCTAGAACTAAGTACCTTCTTTTCAGCATGTCGCTATCTTGCTGCTCAGGTCACTGGCATAAATTTCAGAATAACCATGCGAACTGACGTATGGCCTTTAATACGAAGATTTGATGAATCGCTTGACAAGTTTGAGCAATATGTTCATGA
Organism: Nostoc sp. ChiVER01; assembly: GCF_034531155.1. Taxonomy (NCBI): domain Bacteria; kingdom Bacillati; phylum Cyanobacteriota; class Cyanophyceae; order Nostocales; family Nostocaceae; genus Nostoc; species Nostoc sp. ChiVER01. Next base: position 1,121 of record NZ_JAVRBS010000039.1, read on the forward strand.
CATTACTTGGAGTCAGGCAGACTTCCGAACCCTGCTCTATAAGCGGATCAGATATCAAATGAATTCTTTAAAAATAGAAATTCCTTTGCTGACTGGATACTCAACAGAAATTGAGATTGAAGAACATTATGTCAATCAGATTTTTGAAACACGAACACTATGGAATAATAACGAAAGACCTATGTACCAAATTATTTATACTCTTTCCTACCATAGACCTCGATGGGCTATTCAACTATGTAAATTTGCACAAGAAGAAGCCATTCGGGAGAAACAAGGATTAATTGCTAAACAGCATATAGATGCAGTTTGGGGAGAATATGGGAGGAAACGTATTAGTGATTTAATCGCAGAGCATAAGCATCAGTGCCGTGATGTAGAAGAGTTGATAAATGGTTTTAGAGGCGCAGAACGTCGAATGACGCGGGATGAATTAATTTCATGGATCACTAATCATATAACAAATCATTTATCGCCAGTGATCGAAGGCAAGCCAGTAAAATCGTCTTTAGATATTGCACACTTTCTGTTTAGATTAGGCTTTGTCGTTGCTAGAGCGGAAAAGGAAGATCAAGGATATGAGCATTATTACTTCGCTGATATGCCTGATTTTCTTTCAAGCAGAACGAATCAAGACTTCGGTGTAATTTGGGAGATCCATCCATGCTACCGTCAGGCTTTAGATATTCAAAAACTCAATCAGGATCAGCAAAAGAGGCGTAACCACGCTAGATAAGTAGAGGCAAAATACATTAAGCGAGAGGGCTAACAATTCAAATGCATCTTGAGGATTTTGATAGTCTGCTACTACGATAAAATTGAGCCATAAGTTTTATTGATCTATTTGCGAGCGCTCATTGTATGCGAAATTCTGGATCTTCATACCAACTTAAGGAAATTTTGAAAAGCGCCATCGTCGAATTAATTCGTGACAATGGAAAAGAAGTCTCAGAATTTCTGGCAGAAATTATTGAAGACGTGGCAATGGAGCAAGCGATCACTGAAGGTGAAACAACTGAACAGGTTAGCCGTGAGTCCATCATGTTATAGGATAAGGGGCAGATAAAGTTTAGAAAATACTGTGAGTGAAACCGTCTATATTGAAACCAGTGTTATTGGTTATCTGACAGCCAGATCGACCAAAAACCTGATTATTGCTGCCAATATCGAAATAACACGGGACTGGTGGGACTTTCGTCGAAATAACTTCACTCTTTACACTTCAGAGGCTGTTTTAGACGAAGTAGCTAAGGGAGATACAGCGATCGCCACTCAACGACTGGAAATTTTGCAAGACTTTCCTTTATTGGCATTGAATCAAGCCGTACAAAGTTTAGCTATTCAATTTCTAACCCAAAGTAATCTGCCTCCGAAAGCAAAGGTAGATGCTATTCACATTGCCGCCGCAACCGTCCACGGCATGGATTATCTGTTAACGTGGAATTGTAAACATATTGCTAATGCTCAAATCCAGGGTAAGTTAGCGGAGATTAGCCTTGATTTTGGCTATGTATTGCCTATCCTTTGCACACCCAACGAACTAATGGGATATTAGGTTATGTGGACAGATGAGATTGTCGAAGAGATCCACCAAATCCGTGAAGAGTATGCGAAGTCTTTCAACTATGATTTAGATGCAATATTTGCAGACTTACGTAAGAAGGAAGCAGAAAGCGGCAGAGAAGTCGTGAACTTGTCGCGGAAGCCCGGTATAACAACACGTTGGAGTGGACGAGTGAAGGATATTTGTGGTGATACAACGGATACTAGCCACCGCTTAACTTAGCCTTTAGAAGCCGACGAGGAACGCCTTAGCTTGGAAGAAAAATGGTAGTAAAGCGATGCAAGCAAAACTCCAAGAGCAACTTTCCCCCCATGATGCCGAAGTTATTTTAGGATGCTTACCTGAACGAATTCGCGCCGCTCTAATTGCTCGTGCTACTGAAATTGAATATCCAATCGAAGCAGTTATTGAGATGGCGATCGCAAGTTTTCTCGACACAGAGGCATTAGGTTTTGCAGATTGCAAGCCAGGGCGTGGACAATAAAAGCGTAAACTGGCGATCGCACGCGGTAAAACTGGCGAAAGATATTCGTATGGATACACAAGAATATTAAAAGCTGACGAGAAATGCGTAGGCGTAGCCCTCCGCAGGCATCGCTTGGAAGAAAAACGGAATTCGTTATGCTTCGCCTCAAGTTATGCCAGCGATGATTAAAGCCATCTTTGACAACCTTCCCCACTGCCCACTCATAATATGCGAACATAATTAAGTTGTAGCTGACTACCTGGACAGAGATTTAAAATGGATACCATTGCAATCCCTGTTCTGAATCGCCCAGTAGATGCCACGGTAGAGATTCCTGTTTCTAAAAGTATTATCAATTGGGCATTACTCATCGCGGACTTAGCACCAGGTGACGACTCGATTTTAGAAAATGCCTTATTTAGTGAAGACTGGCATTTGCTGTCACTGGCTTAAAGGTTCTAGGCATTGTAATAAAAGACCTTGGTTGTACAGCGAAAACTTTTCCCGATTACTTTACTCGATCGATTTTTCCAAATGTTAGAACAATAAAAGGTGAATTGCTATGTCAAATATTCGAGAAGGAATGCCGGTGCTTGTCCGTCATGAGGGAGATTGGGTAGGAACTTATACAGTAGTTGATACAACAGGAAAAATACTCGACAAGTATGAATCTCACTTAACTTGTCAATTTCCAGAAAATGGCCCTCATCCCTACTATCAAATCAATCGCTATAAATGGTCTGATGGGAAACAAGAAGAGTATGAATTTCCAGGAAGCTATAAAGATAATAAGCTGTGGTTTGACACCGATCGCATCCAAGGTGAAGCCTGGGAAGCCGATAATTCACTTGTGATTTTGCGGTTTACTTATAAAACAAACCCAGATATGAGCTTATACGAAATGATTTACATTAGCCCTGATAGTAACAATCGTGCCCGCACTTGGCATTGGTTTAAAAACAATCAAATCTTTCAACGCACCTTAATTCAAGAAGAACGGTTAAGATAGTAATTTCTTCGCTCAGAGATAATCATTTATTATTCTCCAGTCCGCGCAGGCGGATTTTGTTTGTGTAGACGCAGCTTGCAGTAGTTAAGCTTCCATCTCAAATTTCAACTTAGTAAGGTACACGCATGGCAAAAGGTGACAAAATAAACTTTTCTACTCCTAGCGGTTTTCCAGAATTTCTGCCTAGTGAAAAGCGTCTAGAATTATATTTGCTAGATATCATCCGTAGAGTTTTTGAAAGCTATGGATTTACACCCATCGAAACACCTGCTGTAGAACGTTTAGAAGTGCTGCAAGCTAAAGGTAATCAAGGTGACAATATCATTTATGGCATTGACCCCATCTTGCCACCAAATCGGCAAGCCGAGAGAGATAAATCGGGTGAAACTGGTTCAGAAGCAAGAGCTTTAAAATTTGACCAAACAGTTCCTTTAGCAGCGTATATTGCCCGTCACCTGAATGAGTTAACCTTTCCCTTTGCCCGCTACCAAATGGATGTGGTTTTTCGAGGTGAACGAGCGAAAGATGGGCGTTTTCGTCAGTTTCGCCAGTGCGATATTGATGTAGTTGCTCGTCGTGAACTCAGCTTGCTTTATGATGCTCAGATGCCTGCAATTATCACTGAGATATTTGAAGCAATAAATATTGGTGATTTCTTGATTCGCATCAATAATCGTAAAGTTCTTACAGGTTTTTTTAAGTCAGTAGGAATTACTGAAGATAAAATTAAATCGTGTATTAGTATTGTTGATAATTTAGAAAAAATTGGTGAAAATAAAGCAAAACAAGAGTTGGAAAAAGAGGGAGTTTCCGGAGAACAGACTCAAAAAATTATTGATTTTATTAAAATAGATGGTTCTGTTGATGAAGTATTAGATAAACTCAAGCATCTTGCAGAGAATCTGGCAGAAACCGAGCAATTAAGCCTGGGAATTACTGAATTACAAACGGTAATTGCAGGTGTACGTAATCTTGGAGTTGCTGAAAATCGTTTCTGTATTGATTTATCAATTGCGCGTGGTCTTGATTACTATACTGGTACAGTTTACGAAACAACCTTATTAGGGCATGAAGCTTTAGGTAGTATTTGCTCTGGCGGCAGATATGAAGAATTAGTTGGAGTATTCTTGGGTGAAAAAATGCCTGGTGTAGGTATTTCTATAGGATTAACTCGCTTAATTAGTCGCTTGTTAAAAGCTGGTATTCTTAGTACCTTAGCTGCAACACCAGCCCAGGTGATGGTAGTGAATATGCAAGAAGATTTAATGCCAACTTATTTAAAAGTTTCGCAACATCTGCGTCAGGCTGGAATTAATGTTATCACTAATTTTGAGAAGCGTCCCTTGGGTAAACAATTTCAGCTAGCAGATAAACAAGGAATTCAATTTTGTGTAATTATTGGTTCTGAGGAAGCAGCAGCACAAAAGTCATCGCTGAAAGATTTAAAAACAGGTGAGCAAGTAGAAGTGCTACTAGTAAATTTAGCTGAGGAAGTTAAAAGAAGACTTGGCAAATAAACGTTGATAATAATATAAACTGCAAAAATTTCAATCAACGTTCTTAAGTGCGATCGCAATACACTTCACAAAGCTATGATTAGCATGAATCTCAATCACTAGATCAATAATCAAGCAAAAATATATGACAATTCTCAACGCTCGTAATTTATCCTTAGAAGAAGTTCATCGTCTGTTTGGCTTTCAAGAACAATACACTGACTCATTTTCTAACTACTTATCTTTGGAACCTCTCACGGAATTAGAACAGCAGGAACTTCTGCAAATTAGAAATGACTTTCGACGCTACCTTACAGCAGGCAAAGTTTCTGAAGGCCAGGTAAAGTTTCTTGCAGTTGCCCCATTACTAAGATTAGCTGGTTTTTATCGCTATCCAATTGAGATTCTTTTGGAGGAAAATATTGCTGATATTGAAGTTGAAGATGAAGATATCAAAATTAAAGGAAGATTTGATATTTTAGCTGTTAGTAAAGCTAAACACACAAAACCTCAAACATATTTTTGGGTACTGTTAATTGAATCTAAAAATTGTCAGGTTGATATTTCAACTGGTTTACCTCAGCTACTCACATACTCTTATAAAAATTTAGATAATCAAAAATCAGTTTGGGGATTAGTGACAAATGGTAGAAGTTATCAGTTTGTCTATCTTGAACAAGGAAATCCCCCTATTTATTATCTCTTGCCAGAATTAAATTTAATGGAAAGAGAGCGTTCAAGTCAGTTGTTACAAGTTTTAAAAGCAATTTGTCAATTAACTTTGTGATTAAGGCAGTAGGGACTGTCCTGAGTCTCAAGCGATGCCTTGATTCCAGACTACTGTATATAATGTATGTAAATTCAATATTTCTGGCTTAAACATGAAAACCGAAATTGAAAGAGAAGAAATTATCAAAGCCATTAACTTACTACTGAAACAGGCTTATGACAGCACTTTAGATGAAATTCTTACATTGTTACAACGAATAGAAAAAGAAGAGGAGGAGGAAGAGTTAAAAGCCTATGATGAAGGTAAAGAAGATATACGTATTAATGGTACTGTGAGTTGGGAAGAAGTTAAAAAAGAAATAAGTAAAAAAGTGGCGTGAGTTATCAAGTTGAAATTTCTAAAGGTGCATCAAAACAACTTAAAAAATTACCGCCAAAACTTCAAGAACGCATACACGCTAAAATTGATGATTTAGCCACAGAACCACGTCCAGATGGTGTTAAAAAGCTAAAAAATAGAGACAATGGTTATCGAATTAGAGTAGGAGACTATCGCATTATCTATGATATTTTGGATGAGATTTTATTGATAACCATCATAGAAGTTGGGCATCGTAGTAGTCTTTATAAAGATAAAAAGTGACTTCATACTCTATATTAAATACTTTAGTTAACAAGAAGAGCGATCGCACCATAGCATAGTTTAAGCGATCGCCTTTCGATGTAATAAATAAAACTTTAGAAAAAATGTCATAGTCCACGAGTATCAAAGACTCATCCACGAGTATCAAAGACTCATCGGCGAGTATTAAAAACTCGTTCATGAGTATCAAAGACTCATCGGCGAGTATTAAAGACTCGTTCATGAGTATCAAAGACTCATCGGCGAGTATTAAAGACTCGTTCATGAGTATCAAAGACTCATCGGCGAGTATCAAAGACTCGTTCACGAGTATTAAAGACTCGTCTGCGAGTATCAAAGACTTGTCCACGAGTATGTCTCAAAGATTCATCAGGTTTTTGACGAGTTTTCCGTGAGTCCTGATACAATCTGAGAACGTATTAGCATGATTATGCACAACCGTATATTTACTACTTTATTTTTAACTCTATCTCTGGCTACCACACCCCAGCTTGTAGTCGCTCAAAACAATATTGAACAGCTATTTCAACAAGGCAACGCTGCCGAAACAGTGGGTAACAACTCCCAAGCTGAAACGATTTGGCGTAAAGTTTTGCAAGTTGAACCCAATAATGGCAAAGCTTATAACAATTTGGGAAATGCTTTGCGGCGACAGGGGAAATTAGATGCAGCATTAGCAGCGCACGAGAAAGCATTACAACTCAACCCTAATGATGCTGAAGCTTACGTGGGTATAGGAAACGTGCTAAATGCTCAAGGTAAACAACAGGAGGCATTAGCATCTCTTCAGAAAGCTTTGCAACTCAACCCTAACTTGGCGACTGCTTACAATGTTCTGGGAAATGTGTTGTATGGACAAAAGAAATTAGATGCTGCCGTCACCGCCTTCCAAAAAGCGATTCAACTCAACCCAAACTTGGCTATTGCTTACTACAATCTCGGCGTTGCATTGGGACAACAGAATAAATTAGATGCAGCAGTTGCCGCCTACCAAAAAGCCATTCAACTCAACCCCAACTATGCTGATGCTTACTACAATCTCGGCTATGCGTTGAATGAGCAGAAGAAATTAGATGCAGCGGTTGCCGCTTTCCAAAAAGCAATTCAACTCAACCCCAACTTAGGTGAAGCTTACAGCGGTCTGGGCAATGTGCTGAGAAAGCAGAATGAATTAGATGCAGCAGTTACCGCCTTGCAAAAAGCAATTCAACTCAATCCTAACGATGCTAATGCTTACACCGTTTTGGGTATTGTCCTGACAAATCAAAAGAAATTAGATGCAGCAGTTACCGCCTATCAAAAAGCCATTCAACTCAAACCTAACTATACTGATGCTTACATCGGTTTGGGTATTGTCCTGACAAATCAAAAGAAATTAGATGCAGCAGTTACCGCCTATCAAAAAGCCATTCAACTCAAACCTAACAATGCTGATGCTTACAATCAGCTCGGCAATGCCCTACAGGAGCAGAAGAACTTAGATGCAGCAGTTGCCGCCTTCCAAAAAGCAATTCAACTCAAACCTAATGATGCTGATGCTTACTACAATCTCGGCTATGCGCTGAATGAGCAGAATGAATTAGATGCCGCCGTTGCCGCCTATGAAAAAGCAATTGAATTCAACCCTAGCAAAGCTGGTGCTTACATCGGTCTCGGCTTTGTTTTGAATGAGCAGAAGAAATTAGATGCAGCAGTTGCCACCTACCAAAAAGCAATTGAATTCAACCCTAGCAATGTTTATATTTATAGGGGTCTCGGCATTGCCCTAATTGAGCAGAAGAAATTAGATGCAGGAGTTGCCGCCTTCCAAAAAGCAATTCAACTCAACCCTAACGATGGTGCATCTTACAGCGCTTTAGGTTTTGCATTAGCACTCCAGAGTAAATTTAATGCTGCCGTCGCCGCCTTCCAAAAAGCCCTAACATTACCAGAAGATACTTCTGTAAGAATAAGAAACCCAATCGATGCTTATAATGGTTTGGGTTTAGTGCTGGAACTGCAAGGAAAACTAAAAGAAGCCATTGCAAATTTCGACAAAGGAGAAGAACTTGACCCCAATAATACCTATGTCAGGAACAACAATAGAGAGGCACATCGGTTATGGACAGAGCAAGAGAATAAACTAGCAAGCGTAAAAGACGATCGCCAATGGTTGCCTAAAGATGATCCTAATGTACCAGTTATGCGTTCTGTGGTACTCATCACTGCGGAGTTTTTTAACAGTGAGCGCCTGGGAACTGAGATTGGCACTGGTGTAGTAATTAAGCGAGAAAGCAACCGGACATTAATTCTCACCAATCGTCATGTCATTTTTGATGGCAATGAACAGGGTAAAAATATTCAAGTTGAATTTTTCAGTTCACCGCCACCCAACCGAGTGCGAATGCGACGATATGCCAAGCTGTTCAAAGTGACTTCTGTAGATGAACAACTCGATTTAGCTGTTTTAGAAGTTAGCGTTAATCTGCCAGAAGATATCCAACCCTTACCCATCTCCTCAACTGCAATCACCTCAAAAATGCCCATTCGGATTATTGGTCATTTTACTCAAAGGGGAGTAGATAAATCTTGGTCTATGCAATCAGGACAAATCAGTAGCTATAACAACCAGCAATTAGAAATATCTCAAGCCGCACTTAAACCCGGTTATTCTGGCAGTCCTGTGCTTGATTCGCAAAATCGGCTTTTAGGCATCATCGTTGCAGGCAGAAAATATGGGCGAGATTTCGCTTATCCCATATCTAAGGTTCAAAAAAAACTGTCCACTTGGAACATTAAATAGCCTTTTGTACAGACGCAATTAATCGCGTCTGTACCTCTTTACTTTCAACAAACTATGAATTATAAAATTGTTCTTGCCAGCCTATTAATCCTCAGCTTCAGCCATCTTCCCGCTGCTGCTTCTTGCCCAAAAGGGAACCCCAAATCTACCGATTATATCCGCCGTAAACCACCCAATCGCTGCGAAGGTATAATACAACAACCCTTAAGCAACAATGACTTAAACCTAATTTCTTTTGCTACCCGAGACTTAACCAGTTTTGGCAAAATCCTCACGCTACAAATTCCGCAAATTAAAGGTGGACAAAAGCCTGAGATAAAAGTGAGATCCTTGGGAGATGATTATGACTATCAATTGGATGATTTGTCATTGTCTAATAATGGTTCGCGTTTCAGCTTTAGCTGGGATACTTACGTTCTCAGGCAAGCAAAAATACCAGCAATTAAACTTCGCGCTAAAGCAGTTTATACGATAGATTCTCAACCTGTAGTTGTTCCAGTTATCCTGGGGCAAACTTCAGGTAAGTATGAATTTGTCTTTTATTCCGAGGATCGAGTGAAATTTACCAACTTTGAAATCCTAGTCTTCCCTCATGGTCAAAAACACATCTACAGCACTTCCAGTCCTAACCCCAGAAGCGGTGAAACTATTTTTACCTGGGATGGACGCAACGCTCCAACTGGACGTTATGAACTGCACTACGTTGCTTTTGTTGAATCAACAAATGAAACTAGCGCTCGTCGCGAAGGACGAATTGTATTTGAGCATAACCCAAAATGGTTGAAATAAATCATGGCATCTCGGCAAAAAACCAAACGAAAGTTTCCCAACTTCATCAAGATTCGCCAATGGTTGAATTTTCTGAAAACATATCTAGTTGCTTTCTTTGTAGTCAGCACTTCAGTGCTAAAACGCTTACTACGAATTATTTCAAATCATAAAAATTCATTGTTAGTGTTGCTGTTACTTCTATTATTGACTATCGTCACCTTTGCCGCTATTGTACCTGGCACACATACTTTTGAAGGTAATATTATTTCTAAAAAAATGAGTTTTACCTATAATGAAGAAGAATCAAAACTCTTTCTTCAAAATATTAGCGGCATTAAAGAACTAGAAAATTATGGCAGACAAACCCTGACTTTCACAGGCGATTTTAACTGTAAAACTTGGCCAAAACTTAATCACTTACACTCTTTAACAATCGACCTTAAAAATAACGATAGCAGATGGATTATTGCTCCAAATAATCTGCATGCAACAAGTGATAAAAACAATCTAATAACCCTAGAAGAACTCCCGCTGCAACCCAATACAAAAGTAACTGAATTAAGTTATGATTTTTTACGCACTCAACTTACTTTTAAGCTACAATCTAACTCTAAACTAAACTTAAAAAACAACCAAAATAGATTAAAACTAGATTTAGGTAAACAACCATTCAGAGTAATATTAGAAGGATATGAATTACCACCAAATTTAAAAAAGTTACTAAATCAACCAGATAAGCAAACACCACTAGAATGTAATGTTAAGCCATATAATCAACAACTTAACCCAAACATTGCGCCAAATACCAAGTTTTATATTACCCTAGCCGAAGCTCCAAAATATGAATCAGAACAATGGTTTAGAGAAAAGATAGAAACCAAAGAGGTGAAATTTCTAAATTTAGATATATCTGGTAAAGATTTTAAACAGGATTTAATAAATTCTACTATTGTAGAAGGTAAAATCCGCATGGTAGGACAGGAACAGGAGATTAAGAAAAATGAGTTTCTCATGGGTGACAAACCTGATCCTATTAAAACTCCTTTAAACATTAAAGAAATACGTCATCTGGAAATTGTTCCCAAAAAGGGCATAGAAGCCCGCTTTTCTGGAAAAACTAAAAAGATTCAAATCGGTATAGATCCAGATTTTCCAGTTTCTCAAATACAGGGTAGCTGGTTAGATGGTGTTTTACCTCGTGATGCAATTATTGCGCTGTTCTCTTTTGGGGCTGCTACAGTTGCAAATCTTCTATCTTGGTTATTTAGTAACGCTTCTAAATCTGCGTCAAAATCATAGGAGACGCGATTAATCGCGTCTGTACAAGAATTACGAATTAGCCCGATCGCAATACACTTCACCAAAGCTATGATCGGCATGAATCTCAATCACCATATCAACCACTGTTGCATCTTTTACCAATGGTTTGATAAATAATTCTGGGTGAAGCGATCGCCAAAAATAATTGACAAATTGCTCTATCTCTGCATTGCTCATCCCTGATTTACCCGCAGCAATCATCTGCTGTTCCGCCTGTTTGCGCCACTCCAAAGAACAGCGATAATCAGTTGGATATAGCACAATTAAGCTGTCTAATCGTTCCCACAGTGGTAAATAATCGTGGAGACGACAATTCATATCACGGGCAAATGCTTTATCTTCATCTGTGATAATTGGCGGCGGTGCAGTCTCAAATATATCTGGGTCAATTGGTTGCACGCCCACAAACCAACCTTCAAATAGTACAATATCTACACCTGTAACGATTTCTGGAGTAGTGCGATCGCCAGCACCTCCAAAAGCAGATTTATCAAAGCGGGGAAGCATCACAGGACTTTGCGACTGGCGGATTTGGTCTAGTACATTTAAACCTAAATCTACATCGTGGGTTCCTGGTGGGCCGCGCCAAATCAAGCGGGGATCTTGCTGTGTTAAAACCAAGCGATCGCTGTAAGTTTTATATAAGTCATCCAAAGATAAACTCACAGCCTGATATCCCAACCGATCAAGAATCAAGCTGAGAACTTTAGACATTGTGGTTTTACCAGTGCCTTGTCCTCCCAATATTCCTTGAATTAGGGGGCGTTCTAACTGTTGGCGCTGCGATGCTAGCTTGATTCCTAAAGGTAGCCACAAATCCCATAACACTTGTAACATTTCCTGGGGTTCGATGAGGCTAGTTTGGCAGAATTGGCTAAAAGCTGGGAAGACAGATTTTAGTAAATGCGCTCGCTTTTCTATCACCTCATCGACATTTTCCGGCGTGATTCCAAAAGCTTTTGCCCTCAACCTATCTGCTAACGCCGCTTCTCTTGCTGACTGCTTGTTTATCTCCTTCATCTCCCACCCTACGATCCCAGCTTGAAGGCTTCGAGAAACAGGCCGTAGATAAAACCAACTTTGAGGAGATTTAGTGAATCTACTAAGAGCGATCGCCTTTCTAAAAAGCTGCGATAATAAAATATCCTACTGGTAATTTCCGTCAATATTACTAAAAAAGCAGCAACCACAATGTCTAATTCTGCTCGTTGACCGGCTGTAGTGGAAGCTACGTTTGCCAGAAAAAAACCAAACAAAAAACTAATGATCAACAGCGATAGCCGCCGCCAAGGATTTAAAAACCATTGGCCCAACCGTGTAGTAATAGCATCGAATAAGTTATTGAGACGAGTGTTTTGCATCACATACACTTCTGGGTGAAAGTCAAGATATCTTGAAATATCTCTATATTCAAAAGAGGATATTGGTTTTAGCCTCAGCTTGTTTGTTAATATTATAGATATATGGTGGGTTTCCAGCGTTGATTCAAATTTGTACATCATATCATCTTTAAGCAAGTTTAGCGCCTTAAAAGGCTGCTTATTCTGACGCTAGATGAAATATACATCTTAGATTTATCTAAGGGTTTGGCAAAAAACGCCTTGTTGGGGCCATTTGTGGTTTCACGAAATTTTTCTTTATATAAATGAATTGGCTGGCTCGGTATCTACTTTCTTGTTTTTATCCAAGCCTACGCTCAAAACACAAAGCAATGGGCATCTCTACCCCTTGTTTGTCAAACATCAAGGAAATTACTTCCTGCAAATATTTTCTAATCAACATGATACTTGTAATACATAAGTATCACTAATTTTAGGAAAGTCTATATTAGACTACTTTCTATGATTCCCTTTTGGGATAATAGGTTACTATTTGGTCAAGCTTAAACAAAATATTTATTTCTAATAACTATCAATATGAAATCCTCAGTATATCGTAACATTGGTGTTACAGTTTTTTGCTTGGGACTGCTTGTTGCTCTGGTGGGATGCTTTGGAGTGACAGTATCCTTTGAGTCCACAAACCCAGATACATCTTCACAACCGCCGACCGAAACTACTCAGTGGGAGACGGCTTCCTCTACACCCGTTTCACCTGAAAAGGGGATTTCTGCTAATCTATCTACTCCAGTAACTACCTCAACCAATCAAGTAGAACATAATAATATTAAAGAGAATACTTATCCTGTCTTGGCAGAGCGTGATAAATCAGCAAGCAAAGGCAAGGATCAAGGAACTTTGCGAATGAGCAATCAAACAAATCAGCCTGTACGGTTGGCTCTACTGGCGCGACAATCGCTTCCAAAAGGCTCTGGTACTAAACAGGCTAACTATGATGTACCAGCACATTGGGATTTTGCTCCCCAAGAAGGAAGTGAGAAGGGACTAATTTTATCCCTACCTCAGAATAATTTGAAGCTGGAGAAGGGAGATATTTTAGTTGCTTTCGCACAAGATGGTTCCCGTCGTTACTGGGGCCCCTATGTTGTTGGCGAAACTCAATTACCTAAATGGAATTCCCAAAACAGAGAATGGCAACTAGTGCTGAGTCCATAGTCGATATTTAGGAGTGGGGAGTGGGGAGTAGGGAATAGGGAATGGGAAAGAGTTTTTTCTGTTTCTCAAATGTCTTTATATCCGTCAAAATGTATTTGACAGACTAGTAGTGGGTTGGAGAAGTTTCTTTGGCGACTTAGAACAACTGGCGTTACTGAACAGGAAAAAGTGTAATATTGTTGAATTCAAAACTCCGAAGAACAAAATATAGATAATCAACGACTATTGAGTAGTGATTGTTGACTATTGACTAATGAACATGAAGTTGAGTGTTAAGCACAATGTTGATCAGTGGTTCAACAAAATAGCAAAGAATCCAGCCCAAAGTATAACTGTGTCGATTTTGTGGTTGATATTGATTGGCTGGATAGCTTTTGGGTGGAACTTGGGCAGTATTGGTTTGATTGATGAGACAGAGCCTTTGTTTGCCGAAGCTTCCCGCCAGATGTTCGTCACAGGTGATTGGATTACCCCATTTTTCAATGGTGACACTCGTTTCGATAAACCTGCTTTAATTTACTGGTGTCAGGCGATCGCCTATGCAATTATAGGGGTGAATGAGTGGGCAGTACGCCTCCCTTCTGCGATCGCAGCCTTCGCCTTAGTTTGTTTAGCTTTTTACACTATACAGTGGTACTTCGCTAAACAAGACGAATTAGAGCAAGTTTCACGTCCTACTCGCCGCTACTTCACATCTTTTATAGCAGCAGCCCTCATGGCACTCAATCCCGAAACTATTATTTGGGCGAGAACCGGTGTCTCTGATATGCTGCTCACCGGATGTATGGCATCAGCTTTGTTATGTTTCTTTCTAGGGTACGCAGGGAAGGGAGATGAGGGAGCAGGGGGAGCAGGGGGAGAAAGAATAACCAATGCTCTATTCCCTAATAAGTGGTACTTAGCTTTTTATGTGCTAATTGCTGGCGCAATTTTGACTAAAGGGCCAGTGGGAATTGTTGTACCAGGGCTAATTGTTACCGTATTTTTGCTTTATGTAGGAAAATTTCGAGAGGTGTTGCGGGAAATGCGCCTTCTCGTGGGTGTATTGATAATTTTAGGTTTATCAGTGCCCTGGTATGCTTTAGTAATTTGGCGCAATGGCTGGAATTATATTAATGCCTTTTTTGGTTATCACAACCTAGAACGCTTTACAGAAGTCGTTAATGGTCACTCAGCACCTTGGTATTTTTACTTTTTAGTGGTACTGCTGGGTTTTGCGCCCTACTCAGTGTATTTACCACTCTCTATAGTAAGATTAAAGTTTTGGCAGCGATCGCACTGGCGATCCCTTGAACGTTTTCAGCAGTTTGGTTTGTTCGCTTGGTTCTGGTTTGCTACCATTTTTGGTTTTTTCACCGTTGCTGTTACCAAACTCCCTAGCTACGTGTTGCCTTTAATGCCAGCAGCAGCCATTCTAGTAGCCCTGTTGTGGAGTGACTTCTTACAGAATACTGAAGCTAGGCAAACAATTCCTGTTTCTTCTTCTCCCACTCCTCCCATCTCCCCCTCTTTTCTGCGAGTGAGTGGTTGGGTAAATGTAGTGTTTTTATCAGTTCTGGCTACAGCACTGTTTAACATAACCCACATATTAGGTACTGATCCAGCTATAAGCAACTTCCACGAACAAATTCAACGAACTGGTTTACCAGTGATAGCCGGGGTAATATGGCTAGTTTGTGCCGTTTTAGTTGCGGGTTTATTACTAAGTCGGCAATGGAAACAGGTTATCGGTATTAATTTAATAGGGTTTGTGGCGTTTTTAATTTTTGTCTTAACACCTGCTTCGTTCTTTATTGATCGAGAACGTCAATTACCCTTAAGGGAGTTGTCTGCTGTCATTCTAGAAGCAAAACAACCAAATGAAGAATTGATCATGCTTGGCTTCAAAAAGCCTAGTGTAGTATTTTATAGCCACATTCATGTAAATTATTTAGGATCTCCCCAAGAGGCTATCGAGCATATCAAAAACCAGGCTGCCAAAGGACTAAAACCTGCCTCAGTGCTGCTGTTGGCTGAACAGAAAAAGTTTTTACAAATGGACTTACAGCCAGATGATTACAAAAATTTATCAACCAAGGGTGCTTATAACTTGGTTCGAGTTCCTTTTAAGAAAAAGAAAAGTGAAAAAATGGATATTTCATAAATTGTCATTAATCATTGGTTATTTGTCCTTTGAGAATAAATTACCAATGACTAATGACTAATGACTTTATCAACATTTGTCATTGTAACCATTGACAGCTAAAGCATGATTAATCTGGTTTAATAGGTCTTCCATTGATATTGATCGCGGTAATATTTGAGTAGCGATCGCACCAACAACAGTTTCTATCGATTCCAAACTATTCTTCTTCTGCTTGTCAATTTCCTTATCAGCTACCCCAGACTGGAAACTGATTTCTGGGTGATTTAATCGCTGATTCAGCACTAAAATTGGTGGTAATTTATCGGGCGAATCCCCCAATGTTTTCAGTGCTTTTAGCACGTCTTTGTGGATTGTGGATTCTCCTAAACAAATTAGCAGTAAGTCAACGCTTTGGTGGCGAATTTGTTGTAATACTTCTGCCCAGCAGGGACTCATCGCCGCTTTGAAGCCTGCTGTTTGTAAGTACTGAATTAAAGCTTGGAACCACTCAGACCCCCGTTGTGCAGTTTCACTGCTAATTGAGCAATTTTTTGCTGTCCGAGAACCCTTAACTTGCTTGCGTCTTACCTGTGGTAAATCACGCAGCATTGTCAAATCCACTACCAAGATGTTAGGAGGACAGCAAATCCCAGAAGCAATTTCCAATACTGATAGTAAGGCATCTGTGTTTTCGGTGCGACTATTGTTGTCCCTAGCAAATGGTGTTAAGTAAGGAAATACAGATAATTCTGGGATTTTAGAAGCTATTAGAGTAGTTGCGACATCGCAAGTAACTAGTGGGATAGCCGCCAGACGTGGGTGTTGAATTAGTTGTTGTAGATAAATTTGGGCGGTGGTACTTTCGACATCTAGCAAAATGACATCAAACTGCCATACCCGCGCCAGAAGTTCTGCTTGATCTAGGTCATCTACTTCAATCACTCGGTGTTCTCGAAGTGAGGGGTGGGGATTGACCGATTCCAGTTGGGGATTCACCAACCGGAGAATTCGCAGTGGGGTTTTAGTGGGGACAATTGCGCTGTTGTTTGACCCTTGCGGCAAAACTGCTGGTGAAGTACATAATTTTTCGAGAACTGGTGCTAAAAGGTGATTCTCTACTGGCAAGCTTAAGAAACCATCGGCTCGGTTAGCAAATGCTTGCTCCTTTTCGGCTGCCGTCGCTGTCACAATTACAGAAATATGACGGGTTGCGGTGTCAGATTTTAGTAAAGTCAGCACATCCCAACCTGATAGCAAGGGTAGCAACGGGTTCAAAAATATGGCGATTGGTTGCAAGCGCCGAGCTTTTTCAACTGCTTCTGTTCCCGATCGCGCAATTACTACCCGATATCCTAAACCTTTAAGTTGTTCGGTCAAGTCTTCAATATATCGCGCTACTGCCTCGACTACCAAAACCAACCGTTGCGAACTAGCCGGATGATGCTGTGTGAAAGTAATAACATGCTCAACGGCTGCGGAGTTTTCCCGTGTCGATTGGTGTCGTGTTTCTTCCTCTTCTTTGATTTCCATATCTGGTTCCGAAAAGCCTGTTTTCGGGGGACTGGGCGGCAGAAGTAGTGTAAACTGGCTACCTTTTCCTTCACGCGATAAGAAACTGACATCTCCGCCGTGGAGACGAGCCAGGGCCCGGGTTAATACCAGCCCCAAACCAGTGCCTTCAAATTGGCGAGTCAGGGGATTTTCTAGTTGTTGGAATTTTTGAAAGATTAAGTGTTGCTGGTGTTCAGGAATGCCAATGCCTGTATCCCAAACGGTAAAGGCAATCCAGCCTTCCCAACGACTCACCCGTAGCCCAATTTCGCCAGATAATTCGGTGAATTTAAAGGCGTTGGAAAGTAGGTGTACTAGCATCTGGCGCAAGCGCAATTCATCTGCCACTATCTGGTCTAAACCTAGTTCAATGGAAAGGCAAAATTGGGGAGCAGATGAACGGGCGTTTTGAGTTGGTGAGGCTGATGTCGTTTTGGTAGTTTGAGTGTGCATGGCTTTAGCATCTGATAAAGCGCGATCGCACACTGCCTGAATTTTCACTGGAGTTAGCGTCAAATCCATTTGTCCCGTTTCCATCCGGGTCAAATCTAAAATGTCATTAACCACGCTCATCAGATGGCGTCCGCTTTGATGAATCAGCCCCGCATAACGGGCTTGACGCTCGTTAAGTTCTCCCAACTGCTGATCCACCAGCAACCGCGATAATCCTAAAACGGCTGTTAGGGGAGTTTTGAGTTCATGACTAATACAAGCTAAAAATTCATCTTTCAACCGATTTAGTTGAATTAAATCGGCATTCTTTGCAGCCAGTTCTTTGCAAAGCTGTTGCTGCTCAGTCACATCAGTAGCTAAAAATAACCACAAATCCTCGCCCAGTGCAACCTCAGCTTCAGCACTCATGACTTGAAACTCAGGACTATCTAAAGGAATTTTGGCAAACTGCCAGATTCGCTCTTGACCATTTTGCACTTCGACAACGCAAGTACAAGTCCCTACTTGACTATCTAAATAGCAGCGACTGTATACAGGATCTGGTGATGCTTCTTGCTGGGTTAGTTCTTCTTCACCACCATGCTCATTCTCCCTACCATTGGGATAAACCTTGATGGCTCTTTGGGTGGCATATTCTGGTTTTTCGGAGTGGTTAGGGACAAGTATTGCCTCCACCTGTTGCCTAACTCCTTCTGGATCTTTCAAGGCTCCTAATTGCTCCCACCAGGCGGGATTTCGTGCTACCACCTCGCCAGTACCCGTTTGCAACATCAAAGGCCAAGGCAGTCTTTCTAGTAACTGTACCAGTGGCTGGTGTCCAAATGACTTGGGTTGATTTGGCGGCTGCTCACTAGACGCCCTTTCGATGCCTGAACTTTGTAATCCAGCCATGCGTTCCTTAGCGAGCGATCGCAACAGGCGGGAACTATCCAGCAGCCCCAAATATTGACCATCAGAGTCAATCAGCGCCCAATCCAACTTCTGCTTTTCGGCTTGGGCATAACTCAAGTGCAAGCCTAATTGCTCTACACGCTCAGAAGCTGATATTGTCTGTATTGGCTCAATTAAACCTTGACCCCAAATAGAGAGTGATTGGTGTAAATTTAGATTTTTATCGTCACTATGTACTAATAATTTTTGGATTAAACGGGCAGAATACAGCAATCCGATGGGGGATTGCTGTTGATTCACTACTACCAAGCGATCGCACTGCTCTTGCTCAAAAATCTCTAACACCACTGCTAGAGAACTTGTTTGAGGGCAGCTAGGTACGGTTGCCTGAAAGTCATAAAGCGGGTAATCTAGCATTAACATAGGGCTTTTGGGGTCATTCTTCCTGTGGAACCCTCCGGCATTTCCATCTGCCAAATCTTGATGGTGTTTTCGCCTGAAGCCATATCCTCTAAGAAGACTCATATAAGCAACTCTGGTTATTTCAACGCCATTAAAAAAACGGGATTTACCCTCACGGACACTTTTGCGTCCTTTATATTTTTCCAAGAGGCGACGTTTCTAAGTTTTAGCAACTAGCCTCCCCAGTGTCTTACTGGTATTTAAACTCCTCATCGATAGCGACAGCTAAAACAATTATGGCCCCAAAGAATCGCTTTAGAACCTTGAGGAATTATAATGATTTAGAATGGGACAATCCTTTAAGTTCGTTTAAGTATCTTATCAAGGAGAAAAATCAAAAAATCTATCTATTTATATACATAAATATGCAAATAATAGATTAACTACTGTGTCTTGCTATGCCGACAAATACCTCATCATCAAAGACCTACTAAGTCTAATTACTCAGTTGCTGCACTAAGTTGTTGAGTGGCTAGGGGTCGCAAGGCGGAAGGCGGAAGTCAAAAGGCAAAAGTCAAAATTTTTGTATATCAAGGCTTTTGTAAGTTTTATAATGGTAGCTTGATTTACGCCACGCTTTATTAGCACTACCTGTTAACATAAAGCGTTGTTTTGGGGTGGAATCACCAGTTTACTGCACACCTAGTATTCCCTTAGAAGCGTTAGCCAAATTTCTCAGCCCACGTTTCTTGGTCATGGCGATCGAGGAGATAGATTTAAGAATAAATGTTATTACCGATATTGATTCTGCAACCTGATGTTAAGAAATGTTTAGATAATCTAGTTGATCTACACAACCAAAAAGGTTGGAACCGATGGCTGTGGAAAGTTATTGACACGATTATTGCCCAATTTTGCTATTTACCCCTTGTTGCAACTACCTCTGGAAAAATTAACTATTTACCCAATTTGCTGCAACAAAATTTAAATCAAGCATACACAGACAAATATATCTATGTATTTGCCAGTCACATCCAAAAAAGCCAACAGCTTTTCCAGGAGATGACTCCAGCAGAAAGACAAGGATTATTAAAACACCTTAAATCAGATTACAGCTTGATTCTTATAACCTATTTTACCACAGATAAAACGCTCAAAGAAAAAATTGATAAATTTATCAATACTATATTTTATGCGAATATTCCTGTGCCCCAAATCATTGAAATTCACATGGAGATAATTGAAGAATTTTCTAACCAGCTAAAATTAGAAGGAAGGAGCAACGAAGCATTACTTGATTATCGTCTAACGTTGATAGATATCCTGGCTCACCTATGCGAACTCTACAGAAGTTCGATTTCTAGATAAATTAAAGTTATCAATGTTGAACTTAGCACAAGCTACCTCTGTTAACCACCCACAATGTGTAAACAAATATTCTATTTATATTTTCATGACTAGCTTGCATGTATATGGATAAAGCCAGAAAAACCTACGTTCTCAAACTTTACGTAGCGGGGAATACCCCTAATTCAGTCCGGGCATTAAAAACACTCAAAAATATTTTAGAGCAGGAGTTTAAAGGGGTTTATGCTTTAAAAGTGATCGATGTACTTAAAAGCCCGCAACTGGCAGAAGAAGATAAAATATTGGCGACGCCAACATTATCTAAAATTTTGCCTCCACCCGTTCGCAAAATTATCGGGGATCTTTCAGATAGGGAGAGAGTATTGATTGGATTAGATTTGCTCTATGAAGAACTGAGTGAAGGAGATTTTGAAGAGGAAAATTAATGAAGGAGCCAGAATACAGAATACAGAATACAGAATTTTCTACCTATAAAAAGATAGAGTTTTAAGGCGAGAATATTTAATACTAGTTTCGTCATTATTGGACAAAAGTACTTACAGATGCTGTCTACGAGACGCGCAAGGAACGCGGTATCACCCAATCGTATAAACCAAATTCATACTGAATTCTGACTTCTGAGTTCTGAATTCTTTTTATAAAAAACAGTTTTTAATACCCTTTTGTTATCAAGCAATGAGTGAAACCGAGCAAGTAAAACCAAAAAACACACCAAAAATTGGGGGTGTAGAAAAAATTCGCACGATGATCGAAGGGTTTGACGATATTAGTCATGGTGGTTTACCAATTGGTAGAACTACCTTGATTAGTGGCACTTCCGGTACAGGCAAAACTTTATTCTCTCTTCAGTTTCTCTATAACGGCATTACCTACTTTGACGAACCAGGAGTATTTGTTACTTTTGAAGAATCACCCAGTGATATTATTAAAAATGCTCATGTTTTTGGGTGGAACCTGCCACGCCTAATTGAAGAAGGTAAGTTGTTTATTCTCGATGCATCTCCCGATCCTGAAGGGCAAGATATCGTTGGGAATTTTGACCTGTCTGCACTAATTGAGCGATTGCAATATGCGATTCGCAAATACAAAGCTAAACGAGTTTCAATCGACTCAATAACAGCAGTATTTCAGCAGTATGAAGCAATGGGAGTAGTCCGGCGTGAGATTTTCCGCCTAGTAGCTCGTCTTAAACTACTCAATGTCACCACTATTATTACAACTGAACGTAGTGAAGAATATGGCCCTGTCGCCTCTTTTGGAGTAGAAGAATTTGTTTCCGATAATGTAGTAATTGTTCGCAACGTTTTAGAAGGAGAACGCCGCCGTCGCACAACTGAAATTCTCAAGTTGCGCGGTACAACTCACATGAAAGGCGAGTATCCCTTCACGATTACTAATGAAGGAGTTAACATCTTCCCACTGGGAGCAATGCGCTTAACTCAACGATCTTCTAATATCAGGGTATCTTCTGGTGTAAAAACCTTAGATGAAATGTGCGGTGGTGGTTTCTTTAAAGATTCGATTATTTTGGCAACAGGAGCCACAGGGACTGGTAAAACCCTGTTAGTAAGTAAGTTTATTCAAGATGGCTGCCTGAATGGAGAACAAGCAATATTATTTGCTTACGAAGAATCACGCGCCCAACTATCTCGTAATGCTTCCTCTTGGGGAATTGATTTTGAAGAATTAGAAGATCAAGGTTTACTCAAAATAATTTGTACCTATCCCGAGTCAACTGGTTTAGAAGATCACTTACAAATTATAAAATCAGAAATTGCTGTATTTAAACCAGCCCGAATTGCTATTGACTCTTTATCAGCTTTAGCCAGAGGAGTCAGCAATAATGCATTTCGGCAGTTTGTAATTGGTGTGACGGGTTATGCTAAACAAGAAGAAATTACTGGTTTCTTTACCAACACAACTGATCAATTCCTGGGAGCGCATTCCATTACTGACTCTCATATTTCCACGATTACCGATACAATTTTGATGCTACAGTACGTAGAAATTCGTGGAGAAATGTCGCGGGCGATTAACGTATTTAAAATGAGAGGCTCTTGGCATGATAAGGGCATTCGTGAGTATAATATCACTGCTGACGGGCCCGATATCAAAGATTCTTTCCGAAACTACGAACGGATTATTAGCGGTGCTCCTACTCGCGTTAGTATCGATGAAAAGGCGGAACTTTCTCGCATTGTTAGACGTTTTGAAGACAAACAGAGTTCCGAACCCTAAATTTAGTATCGTAGTATATTCTCTCCTAAATTTAGTATCGTGCTATATTCTGTGGTGAAGAAAGGTTTTCTGCCGCTAGATTGATTTTCGTGTGAGGGATGCGGTGAAAGGACAGCAATTATTCCATAGCTTATTGCCTGGTGTGACAGCAGCAGTCTTAACAACTCAGCCAACTTGGGCTGGTACTGTAAAACTAACTGGGGTACAGCTGGCCTCTTCTCCTAGTGTTTTGACTTCTACTTATGGTCAAGACTTAGTTGGGGGCATTGTGAATACGCAACTGCATTACGGTGCAAATGTTAGTGTTCCAACCCTAGTACCTGCTTTCGGTTTCACTAAACTTAGTATGAAGCCTTTAAGTAATAACAGTATTCCAGTGTTTACGGCTGAAAATACTGTTGTGCCAATAAAACAAGTACTTAAGAAAGATAAAGGTAGATTTTTAAGTTTGACACCTACCTCTAATGCTTCTCAACGGCTTGCTGTCAGCCGTTATGCTCAAAATAACCAAAAAAACAGTAATTCAAGGGCTTATGGGCAGGAATCAAAGAGCATAGTAGTTCCCAACTACACTTCAAAACCCTTTTCTGTCCAAAAAGAAATTTTGTCCCTGTCTTCTGCACAGCAGCCAGTGGTTCAAAAGATAAATACTGTTACTCAGTCGCAGACATTTTTACAAACTTCAGCTACAGGTGTAGGGTCAGCAAAACTGTTGTCAGCGCAACAATGTCCACAGGAGTTAGAAAAAAGCAAATCAGCTGCTTTGCTAGTGATTTCAAATACCTGCTCACAACAAAATGCTGCTGGCTTACGCATTGCTCAGAGTAATGCCCCAATTCCAACAGATTCGACGCCAACTCCCAATGCACCGCAAACCGTAACTCCTGCGCCAGAGGGTTCAGTGCAACCTTCCACAGTGCCGGAAACCGTGATTCCTACGCCAGGGGGTTCGGTGCAACCTTCCACAGTACCGAGAACCATAACTCCTGCGCCGTCAGGGCCGGTGCAAATTCCACAGAACCTGATTCCTAGCTCAAATCCCCTGCAATTTCCCACCAAACCGGAGGAAGTGAGACTTCAGGCAAATCAGCCAATTACTTTGGCACAGGCTTTGGAGCTAGCACGGCGCAATAATCGGGATTTACAGGTGTCTTTATTAGAGCTAGAACGCAATCGAGCGGTTCTACGCGAGGCGCAAGCTGCTTTATTACCCACTCTGGGAGTTAGCACGGATATTACTCGTAGTCAGTCTGCTAGTGGTCAGCTTCAAGACGAATTAAACGGGCAAAATCCGTTCGCCGTTCAGCAAGATAAACCCAGTACATCTTTTTCTGGTCAAGCACAACTTTCATATAACATTTATACTTCTGGGAGAGTACAAGCTAATATCAGAGCGGCTGAAGAACAGTTACGTTACTATGAGTTTGCTGTAGAAACTCAGTCTGAGACAATCCGTCTGAATGTTGCCACTGACTACTACAATCTGCAACAAGCGGATGAACAAGTACGCATTAGCCAGTCTGCTGTGGTGAACTCTGAGGCTAGTTTGCGTGATGCAGAAGCTTTAGAGCGAGCTGGGGTTGGTACGCGATTTGATGTGTTGCGATCGCAGGTGAATTTAGCAAATGCCCAACAAAATTTGACTAATGCTAGATCGCAGCAGGCAATAGCCCGTCGTCAATTAGCAACTCGGATAAGTTTACCGCAGGCGGTAAATATCAGTGCAGCCGATCCTGTACAGTTAGCTGGTCTTTGGAACCCAACGCTAGAACAAAGTATTGTGCTGGCTTATCAAAATCGTCCAGAATTGCAACAGCAGCTAGCACAACGCAATACTTATGAGCAACAGCGTAGGCAAGCCCTTGCGGAGCTAGGCCCTCAAATTAGCTTGGTAGGTACTTACGATCTACTAGATCAGTTCAATGATAATGCCAGTATTACTGATGGTTATTCATTCGGAGTTAGGGCAACCCTAAATGTGTTTGATGGAGGAGCCGCAAGAGCAAGGGCAGCTCAGTCTAGAGCTAATATTGCGATCGCAGAAACTCAATTTGCCGAACAGCGCAACCAAATTCGTTTTCAGGTAGAACAAGCCTATTCTACCCAGCAATCTAGTTTGGCGAATGTTCAAACCGCTAATACCGCTTTAGAACAAGCTAGAGAAGCTCTACGTTTAGCGCGTTTGCGATTCCAAGCTGGTGTAGGTACTCAAACTGATGTCATTAACTCTGAAAACGACCTCACACAAGCTGAAGGTAATCGAGTTACAGCAATTTTGGATTACAACCGTGCTTTAGCTCAGTTACAACGGTCTGTTACCCTCAGAGCATTACGCTAGTGCCCCTTTGGGGAAGTCAAAAGTCAAAAGTCACCCATGCTTTAATTTTGAGCTTTCTGGCTGTAATGAAATGGTGAGGCAGTCCGGTCTTGGGGGTTCCCCTCATGAGGAACTGCCGTTAGCGCAGCGTTAGCGAGCCTGCGAGCGTCACCCGAAGGGTAAGTTTATTTCCGCCAACCTGAACTAGTACTGTTGACTTATCTTTCAATTAAAAATTCTAAAAGCCTCATTATTCAATAATTACATTGAATAATGAGGCTTTTTGCTAAAAAAACGTATTTGTAACAGCAATTTTGTGAAATGATGTAGCATAACTGAGTGTCCGATAGCTCGCCTTGTCAAAGACTCATGACTAAAGTAACATCTCAAGAAATTGCACAGTTTCGCTCTCAATTGGCAGAAGATCCCAGCGATATGGAAGCGCTGGATTTGATTGAAGACTGTGATGGAGATTTAGAAGATGCGGCGATGACGCTAGCTATCCGAGCAGGACAACAACCAGAAAGAGCAAATTCCGAGTGGTTAGATGCTTTGGCTAGAAAATGGCGTGTGGTAATTTGCGAACAAGAATATCGGGAAGATTTGCTTAATAGTTCACCTCAAAAGATGATGGAACATCTAAAAGCAATGCCAACGTTTCCTAAAATTTTGGCAACACCAGTTTTGATTTATGTCCTCAAGCAAGGCGTGAACAATTTTTGTGAGCCACTAGATTCGCTAAAGTAATCGGATGGTACATTTAACTTGGGCGATGCCTGCGGCAGGCTACGCGCTTTGCTGTTGAGTTTAATACAGACTTAACCCCCAACTCCTTGCCTGCTAGAGGAGTAAAAATAAAAGCCTCTCCAAACTCCTGTACAGACGCGATTAATCGCGTCTGTACTCCTAACTTCTAACCAATGCAAGATGATTCGACCAGGACTGATACGCTGTTAATTAAGGCAAAACTTCTATTAGACAAATTGTAAAATCAATGAATTACCTTGTTGCCGTATTACCAGACCGTATTCAAGCCGAAGCTGCTTACTTAGCTTTAGAAGAACAAGGCATAAACAGCACTATCCTGGGAAAAGGATATAAAACAGCTGACGAGTTTGGCTTAATTGACCCTAAAGACCAAGCCAAAAAGCAAGCGCAACTGATGGCAACCTGGCTGATACCATTCGGATTTTTTGCAGGTTTTACATTCAGCCTGATTACTGGTTTAGATACTTTTGCCTGGGCGGGTGAAGTTGGCAATCACATCGTTGGCGGACTGCTGGGTGCTGCTAGTGGTGCTCTGGGTGGTGTAGTGGTCGGTGGCGGAGTCGGTTTACTTGTAGGTGGTGGTGATGCTTTACCTTATCGCAACCGTTTAGATGCAGGTAAATATTTAGTTGCCGTTCAAGGTTCTGAAACTCTCACTCGACAAGCAACCCGAATATTACGTCAGTTTGATCCAGAAAATATCCAAGGTTATGCTGACACAAATACTGTGTATTGAATGAATCATAATTTACACATCACGACACAGCGACTTGAGTTACTTCCCTGTTCTTTGGAAGTGGCGCAAGCCGTTGTGACAAGAAATAAACCTCAAGTAGAGAGGCTTTTGGAGGTAAGAGTTCCTGATGATTGGTATGGATCTGAGGTGTTGGATATTTGGTAGAGTCGATGCCCGGTATTACCCGGGGCACCTCTCTGTTAAATCTGGGCGTGCAACTTTCATCGCACCCAGCTTCCGATGTTCTCAGCTTGCGCTTTTGCTCATGTGTTTGTAATCGTGGCAACTCTCATGAATTGCTTCAAGATTATTTTTCTTCCAGTTGGCATGATTTCCGTCGATGTGATGCAGATGAATCCGTTCTTCATCAATGAACTTTAAGCCGCAGGATGCACATTTATGGTTTTGCTTCTTAAGGGCTTTAGAGGTTTCGCCGTCGTAGAGCTTACTATTACGTTCACTCCAGTAGGCTGTGTCTCCGTCGTAAGGTGATTTAGTTCCTTTGACAGAAGTGTGTTTGTTTTCGGAGTAAGAAACCTTTGGGAATGCTTTGTCTAGTAGTTTCTTGCTAGAGTAGCGGTTTTTGCTTGGTTTCCTTGTTGAATACCGTGTAGGCTCTTTTTTGGATGTGGTACAGGGAATTCCTGGAGCCGTTCATCTTACAGAACTTATGGTACTTTCTCCAACCTCTAACTATCGGTGCTAGTTTCTCAGCCTTTGTGGTAGCACCATAATTCGAGTTGTTGACGATGTGTTTTACTTTCTTACGGAATGCTTTAAAGTTGTCCACTGAGGGAGTACTTCTAAGCTTTCCGTTCTTCTGGACTTTAAAGTGCCAGCCGAGGAAATCAAACCCATCTGTCGCGGCGGTAACTTTGGTCTTCTTTTGGCTTACATTCATTCCGCGTTTGCGAAGGAACTCGCTGATTCTTCCAAGTATCTCTATTGCGTTATCTTTGGGTCGGAGTATAATAACCATGTCATCCGCGTATCGGATTGATGGTTCATTGATTCGCCCGTTGGCTCTGTATCGGTGGATACTCTCTATCCCGTTGAGTGCGATGTTAGCTAGTAGCGGACTCACTACTCCCCCTTGAGGTGTACCCTGTTCGGGGAATTCTGGGTTCACTCCTAGCTTAAGGCATCGGAAGATACCGAGTTTTAAGCCTTTGGGTGCAATGAGTTCGTCCATTATTGCTGAGTGGTTAATCCGGTCGAAGCACTTCTCAATATCGAGTTCTATTACTCGTTTTTCTATTCCGTTGGCTCCCGAGTTGAGGTTGTTATAGATGTACTTCTGTGCATCGTGGGCAGAGCGCCCAGTTCTAAACCCGTAACTCCTAGCGTGGAAGGTTGCTTCGTGGGCGGCTTCCAGAGCATATTTTGCTAGGCATTGCCAAGCTCTATCCGCTATGGTAGGTATTTTAAGCATTCTGGTAGTCCCGTCCTTTTTGGGGATGGGGATTTCCCGTAGTCCTTGATGCTTCCAATTTCCACTATTCATTTTCAGTAGTTCTTCAAGGTTGAAGCGTTCTTCAAATGAGAGGGATTTCTTACCATCAATACCAGCCGTCTTTTTGCCAGCGTTTAGCTGAGATACCTGTCTTATTGCAAGAAATCGAGCCGAGGTGGATTTTAGAATAAGCTTTTGGAGTGACCTAGCTTTCCGCTTGTCTCCAACTTGAACAGCTTTAAATACGCGCTTTTGAAGGCGGAAAAGATTTTGGCGGAATTTCTTCCACGGTAAGGCTTTCCAAGATTCACTAGTATGTTTACTGTGTCTAATCATTTTCTCTTCTAGAGTTTGTATTTTCTGAACACCTCAGACCAATTACGGTCTGTCCTACCCGACTTGCGAGAGTTCCGCTTCTCGTCTAGCCTACTTGGGGTTCGACTGCCCCAGGACTCACAAATCGTTTTTATTCGTTCCCTCGGAGAGATTGATGGTTCCGTTAGATGTAGCCAATTTGACCACTGGATTCCCTAGACTCTTGCCACTATTTCAGAATTATGTGGCGGGAATTAATTTCTCCAGTCAAGTCAGGGTTTTTTGTGTTGCGCCCTGCTCCATACTAGGTCACTTTTCTAGGCTCTTTTTCATCGTAGGAACCCCCTGTTGGCGCCAGTGTCAACCCGCAACGGCTGTCTGATTGCGCCCTGTTCCCAGCTTCACTCTACAAGAACCGAGCTTGTTCGGTGTGGGCAGTTAAGGAGTCAATTCTGAGTTTGAATGGTAGGGCTTTCACCTACATCAAACCGAGAGTTCAGCCTTAATGTCAGTAATCTGCTGACGGGCTGGATTAGTTATTTACGGGCTGATTACCGTGATTCACTAACCAACGAATCGCACTCCCAATGTATGCTCAGATGCTAATAGACGATCCTTCCCAGTTGGGTTGGGGTGTATGGCTAATGATTCACATTGCCGATTCTACTTTAATTGGCGATTTGGGTTTCCTTGGCAAACCCGATCGCATAGGAACTGTAAAAATGGGTTATGAAGTGCTATCAGCTTATCGCCAGCAGGGATTTGCTTTTGAAGCAGTAGAAGCACTGGTGAATTTTGCCTTTACTCAGCCAGAACTTAAAAGAATTATCGCTCATTCTCCAGAGGATCATGTTGCCTCTATTCGCATTTTAGAAAAACTGGAAATGCAACAAATTGCTAAGGATGAAAACCTGCTGGAATGGGAATTAAAGTTAGAATCAAGATAGTTTTAAAAAGGGGAATGAGGCATTGGTAAAGATAAATGGCTAATGACTAATTCATAATTTTTAAGAATATTTCCACGAAAAGAACTTTTAATTTGTAGCCCACTCATCTTTATTAGGATGAATTACGGCGTGGGTGAAGGATTTGGATGTTTTCCTGCGTAGTAGACAACAACTTTCAACTGTTCTTGATCAGGAACATAAAATACTCTGTCCCCTTTTGTCACCTCATATTCCCATGCCCCTTTGTAGGGTTTGCCCTTTAAAGGGAAAACACGCCCAGGTTGTCTGGCGGTTGGTGCAGTACATAAATCCTTGTAACAACGACGTGTGTTTTCTGGGTAGCGCTGCATTAAAGCTTCCCAGTCCCGATTCACCCGACGATTTTTAGCTACCACCAACCAAGTGCTTTCTATCTCAGATAATGCTGGAGCCGTCAGTTTAACGAATGGCGGCTCCACATTCTCCACTATTGGATTTTCTTGTTGGTTATCTGACATACTCTCATTCAAACAGTACTCTGACTAGATGGCGGCTTTAATGGTACTTCATCAGTCTCGGCACTAAAAGCATCTGCCAGTTCAGGACTAGCGATCGCTACGGCGCTCTCATGCCATTCATGGATGATCGCGTCAATTATCTCCCATGCTGTAGTTGAGGAATCTATCAACCGAAAAGCCTCACTCAGCTCGTTTATAAAGTGTTGCAAATCATCTTCTTCAAACACACTCAGCCATCCATAAGGATGTTCAAAACCGATTTCCTTTTCCAGCAACAAAGAGAAGGCGACAGTTAATGCCTCAACAACAGCTTTACTTTGTGTTGCTGCCTTTACGAGAAAAGTCACTTCCTCCCGGCGCAACAAGGCAAAAGACTGATCGTTGCGAGTAATTGTCACTGGACGTTCTAAAGCTTTGTCCAGAACTCGCCCAGGCTGACGATTCAACTCAGTGGCTGTAATTAACTCATCTGAGTAGATATTGCCGAAAGTCCCGATAGACATAGGTTATGCGTTTTTAGTCAACGCCGATTTAAGAAAATTATTAGTCCATACGTATAATTGTACGTACTATTCATCAGGGGTCAATAGGAATTAAAACTCTAGTTGCTGGAACTATCAAAAGAAAAGCATGAGAGATTTTTAGATTAGAGAAAATGCCATGTTATAGTTCAACATCAGTCAGCAATAACTAAGCGGGGAAGTGAAAAGATTCGTGTATTTGAGTTTCGTGGCTCTCTTGATTTGTTTTCAACTTAGGCTGTTATACCAGATGACTTGTTACAAATGCTAAACCAGTATAAGCCACAAATTGTTCATTTTAGTGGGTATGGAAATGAGCAAGGATAAATTATTCTTGCAAATAAAAATGGCAAATCTAAGCCAGTTAGTAAACAGACCATTGTTTAACAATCTAAAAAAAGCCACCTTATGAAAAAAATTAATGCTTTCAAAAAACAAATAGAAGATTATTGGATGAATGGCTTTAAGGAAGAATATGAAATTGAAAATCTAATCTGCGAAGATACTGATTTTCAAGACTTCCATCACAAAATGGGAGAAATTAATAACCCAGATGATTTCTGGAATTTTTACTTTAAATTAAAGAGAAATAATGATTTTATACTCAGTAAAAATCTAACTATATTTCAACGCACCAAGGCGACCCAGTTTTTTATTCTCTATTGTGGAGATGCTGCTATGCATTGGTTTTTTGTACAAGCTATTGATGCTTTGGAACATGATTTATATATTCCTGCGTGTTCAACCATACTAAATGGGATTGAGGCTTCTTTAAGAATAACAATACACCAACTCGAAAAGTCTGAGGATATTTCTAACCTCTCTTGTTATCAAGTCTTAAGCAACCCTTTAATATCAAAGGCAAAAGATTTTGGGCTTCCTACGCAAGCACTTATCTTGCCCAATGAAATTGATTTTGAAAGCAAACTTACATCAAGAAAAGCCAACCGGATTAATGTAGAGATTGTCAGAATCAGAAATAATATTTGTCATGGAAATCTTACAGAGTATATAAATACAATATTGGGCAAAGAAAATGCTATTTTAACACCTGAATGCCTTCGAGAATTAGCTCTTGATCTTGTCAATGTGTCAAGAGTATGGATATATTATTTGGGGATGTTTCGTATAGATAAATTATTGCATGGACATCTTCGTTCTGGACTTTAGACTGAAATAAATTAAAAGTAGGATGGTAGTAGGTAGCAGTGAAGAACATGGGTAAAAAAAGAAGGCAGGGAGCAAAAATAGGGGGATTGAGGAGATACGATGCTATCTCGTGCATTACCCCGGCATTGGTATTTGTTTAAGATTGCTGCTAGTGCTGATGGGATATCCACAATCCAAGTTTTATGCTTGCCTTTGGTAGTAGACTTGCGAAAAGTAATAGCATCAGATTTGATATCAGTCGTCTGGAGTGCTAGTGCTTCTGATACTCGACAACCAGTGAACACGCAAATCCCAAACAGAGCGCGATGGCGCAAGCACCCGCCGTAGGCGATCGCGTCGGCTAAGTAATGCCTCTGTCAGTAATCGCTTTAGAAAGTTAGAATCAAGATAGTTATAGCAGCTTAATTCTCAATTCATAACTCATAATTTTTAAGAATGTTGCCAAGAGAAGAACTTTTAAAAGGTGTTGAAAATAGAGATAGTGTAGCTCGTGTAATTGATCAAGCAGAGCAAGCCATCAAAACTTGGGAAGTGATTTTGACTGATTTTCTATCTCCGCCAGAATTGGCAGAAATTCAACGGGTGTTTAACCGATTAACAGAAGTGCAGTTAGCTGCGTGGGGCGGATATCCGCAAGCTGAACGCCAAAGAATAGCGATCGCTCGTTCAGAACTTCCCTTAGATCAATCTCAAGTTAGCCTTGTAGCTGTAGAAATTGCTGGTAATTTCCTGTTTGATACCGCCTCTCACCGCGACTTTTTAGGCGCAATGTTGGGAACGGGAATTGTTCGTGAAAAGACAGGAGATATTATTGTCTTGGGAGAACGGGGGGCCCAGGCAATTGTTACGCCGGAGTTGGTGGAATTTTTGGAATTGAATCTTAAACAGGTGCGATCGGTTCCTGTGAAAACTCAGCGAATTGAGGTAAGTGAATTAAGGGTTAGGGAACCAAAGAAAAAAGAATTAACTACTGTAGAGGCTTCTTTGCGGTTAGATGCGATCGCATCTGCTGGTTTTGGCATGTCCCGCAGCAAAATGGTTGATTTTATTGATGCTGGTGATGTGCGCGTCAATTGGAAGGAAGTTACTCAAGCTAGTTCTCAAGTCAAATCAGGCGACTTAATCGCCATTCGCTCTAAAGGACGTTTAGAAGTTGGGGAAATCGCCGTTACAAAAAAAGACCGTTACCGAGTTCAATTAACAAGGTATATCTAAATAAGTTAGGAGTGAAAAGTTAGGATTTTTAAATTACACGCTTTCATTAACTTCTAACTCCTAAATAAATATACTTAGGCTTTAAAGTGTTTTGCTAACATATTCAACAAAAGTTTGCGCGGTACAAGTCGAGATAATTTGCTTCTAATTTGAGTAATACTATCAGAGCTAATAACAGTTGGATAGCCTTTTTCTAAAGCGTCTAACGATTCCCAAACAACTTTTTCGGAAGAATACACTTTATCTGTAATGCTTGCTAGCGCTGGAGGAAAATGAGCTTCTGCAAAAAAGTTCGTTTCTATTGGCCCTGGACAAGTGACCAAAATACGGACACCATATTGACGATTTTCTGCCCATAGTGCTTCACTAAAGCTGAGAATAAAAGCTTTACTAGCAGCATAAACAGAAAGGTATGGTATCGGTTGAAATGCGGTAATAGAGGATACGTTAATAATACTTCCAGAACGACGTTGGCGCATCAATGGGAGAAATTTGTGGGTTAAATCTACCAATGCCAAAATGTTTAATTGTACAATTTTGACTTGTCTTTCTCCATCACCTTCAGCAAAGTCCCCATAGTAACCAAAACCAGCATTGTTGATTAATAAGTCAATAGTTAATCCCTTTTCTTTAGTAGCATCAAATATAGCTGCTGCTGCATTAGCTTCTGTGAGGTCTTTAACTATAACCTCTACTTGAATTTCGTGTTGTTCTTCTAGTTCTTTAGCTAATTGGCTTAGTTTCTCTTGGGAACGAGCAACGAGTACAAGATTGGTCTTGCGTGCAGCTAGTTCTTGGGCAAAAGCTTTACCAATACCACTAGAAGCACCAGTAATTAAAGCAGTTGGCATTCTACATATTCAGATAGTTTTTAAGCACCATCATAATTTTAGTGATGTTGGCTAAAAGTTTTAACTACCCAAAGTGATATACCTAAAAGCTGAAAAGCCCTATTTAGTAATGAAGTGAGGGACATGACCAAAATCATAATTTTTCTCATGGCGATTCCGATTCAAAATGAAATTGTTAATCACCATTTTTCAGACCAGTAAATAATTTCTGAGGCGGAAGTATTAATAGCGACGCCGTAGCTATTTCCATGATTCCACTTGAAGCCAGGTCTACCTTTATCCTCTGTATTTAATACCAATATTTCATAGTTAGGTGGAAAAGATTCTGTATGAGAGCCACTAGTGTAGAAAAAAGTTGTCGGCACACCATTAGGTTGATTTATGTGATCGTTTGTGTTACCACCCCTATATTTGTGCTTGGCACTACTTCTGTATTGTGAAAGTAGTTTTTCTATCTTGTTTGGTGGCTGTTTCAGCCTAATTTGAAAAAAACTACTTCCTTGCAATTCGGGAGAGTAAGCAATGCGAACATCTTTGGCATCAGTGGGAATCTGATTAGGAAAATGTTTTACTTGGTCATTATCAGACCATAGTTGATTACGAATTTCTTGGTAGCGTGATGTATCGGTTATTATTTTAGGTTCCTTAGTACTGTTAAAAGTTGTTCTCAGAAAAAAGCTTCCCCCGACAATACTAAAACTAGCAAGGGCTAATAGAAACTGCGATCGCTTCATCAAGTTGGGTACGTTTAACTTTCATAGCTATATACCCAACTAATAAACTAAATTCGTACTATTGCGGATATAGGCTCAAAGATATTAACAGAAACTTTGCGTATCCAAGGGAAATTTCGGGTAATTGTAAAATTACTATGAAGTTGAGCAATAATTACCTAGTTAAAAACCGTAGGTTATCCTCGATGATATCAGTACTACTTTTGTATCTAACGAAATTAATTCTACAGCTATCTATTTTTTTCAATTCTTCCTGATGCAGTAATAACTAAGGCGGATATATAGATAGTAGATGCACCTTAATTAAATCACAGCCCTCAGCTTTTAGTTGGGGGCTTTTTTTATTATTGACATTTTTTGATTTTAAATTCAAATAATTTTTTGCAAAGTTAAATTTTCCCGGATATGACAATCAATAAAGCGGATATCTAAATGGTAGATGCACCTTAATTAAATCACAGCCCTCAGCTTTTAGTTGAAGGCTTTTTTATTGCTGATATTTTTGAATATAAGAATAAAGGTTTAATTTTCCCGGATATGGCAATCAATAAAGTGGATTAATAAATGGTAGATGCACCCTAATAAATTACAGCCTTCAGCCTAAAGTTGGGGGCTTTTATTATTTAAATATAGATGGCAGCAAACTAGGAGCTAACCATACTGCATAACCCATAAATCCAAAGAACAAGGTAATTAGGATAGTAATACCGTAGCTGATGCAAATTAATAAACCATCAGATTCGATGGTGGCAACAGTCAAAAGTAAAATACCTACAGTGGGGATAGGATTTGTAAAAGGAATTGGTAATATTAGTAATACTGTTAAAAAAGAGATACAAAGCCCATTAATTCGCCAAATCACAGGACTATGGGCTATTTTTGCCAATCGAGGACGGGCGATTTTCTGTAATACTTTGGTAAGACGTCCCAAATTTTGCAAAAGTAACTGGGCAAAGGGACGAGGAAATTTATAGTTAGCAATTCTTTTCGGTAGCCAAGGCGATCGCCTCCCTAAAACCATTTGCACTGACAACAGTAAACAAGCACCACCAAACGGCCCAGTTAATCCCGGTGGCATAGGAAATAAAAAAGGCAAAATTAATAATGTAATTACTAGGCAGAACCCCCGTTCTGAGGTTTCTGCCAAAATATCACCTAGAGTTAACGGTTGTTCAGCTAGGCGTTGCAACAAGGACTTTATATCTTGAGAAAATCTCAGATGCATTTGGTGCAAGTTCCCACATTTTTAGTAGAGGGAGATGAGAGAGAATAACTCTTAACTCCTAATTTCTGGGGGTACTAAAACAGCTATAGCTTTAGGTATAACTCGAAAATGAGCAGGTGTATAGGTAGTAATTTCACCATCGGTATTAATAGGGCGAGGTTTGCGAGTTCGCACCTCTATTTCTTGACCTTGAAGAGAGCGTACACTCTTCCAATGTATATGTCGCCCTCGTTGCATCGCCGGGAGTAATAGTAGAATCTCCCACCAATTTTTAATCTCTAAGCTATAAAGGTCTAACCTTTGATCATCTATTGTTGCATCGTCAGCCACTGCCATACCACCACCGTAATAGCGGCCGTTACCCACAGCAATTTGCACTGTTTTCACGCGAACTAATTCACCATTGATTAAAATCTCCGCAGTAAAAGGTCTAGCTTCCAAAATCACTTGCAATGCAGTGGCAGCATAAGCAAATACTCCCCAACGGCGTTTGACTTCTTTGGTAAGTCGCTGAGTAATTTTTACACTCAATCCCAGACTGGCAACGTTAAAAAAGTGCTTGTCGTTCACCCAACCCAAGTCTATGCGGTGTGAATTTTTATATCCAATAATGTTGCAAGCTTCGCTGAGGGAATTGGGGATTCCCAAAGTTCTAGCCAGATCATTGGCAGTTCCTAAAGGCAAAATTCCCAAGGGCAACTGAGTCTTAACTAAACCATCTACTGCCGCATTGAGAGTCCCATCTCCTCCACCAATTATTACTAAGTCAACTTGATGCTGATAGCGAACTATAACTTCCGCAAGATGTTTGGGGTCTTCTGTAGACTCCTCAATTAAATCAAAGCCGAGTGTTTTTAGATATTCAATCGCTTCCGATATACCCTTTTCTCCTTGGCGGGCATGACGATTTACTAACAACAGTGCGCGAGAACTCATGGGTTGTACCTTTTGTAGTTGATATGTCCAGTTATCCGCATCCATGTATTCTGCTTCAAGTTGACTATCAAAAATTTATTTCATGAATGGTTATTATATTGTGCTTACAAATTTATAATTTCTATTTTATCTCTATTAGCCGTCGGTGTGTTGATACTCACTAAATGGCTGAATTTAGGTATTTTTCAGAGAGGTATATTTAAGCGAACATAATGTAAAATCGTGTCCTATTTGGGGCAATAAGACACGGTTTCATAGAAGTATTTAGTTATAATATTACAAAAATCAAAGTAAGATTTGATTTATACCAAAGTAATCCATTTACTGAAAGTTGTTTCCTGGTTTATTAACTTTCTCTGTTGTGGGTAATCCTGGGTGATCGTAGTTTGTCCTTTCCTGAGTTAAGGCGATCGCACTAAAGAAAATCGCACTCCCCACAGCCAAGGCTACCATAGGACGTTTTAGCAAGACAAAATCTCTGATAATCCTAGCTAAAGGTCGGCTTTGACGACGTAGCGACGAAGCAACCATCAATTGTCTCCAAGTAAACGGATCGCGCACATAATGACCACTTTGGCAAACTACTAGCCGTTCCTGGCAATTGGGACAGCAAAACAAGCCCATGCGCGTTTTAACTAGTTTGGGCGTATTATTTCTTTGACAAATTGGGCAAGTAACATAATGATTATCAAAGGTGTGTATATTCATTTACCTCGTCCGCCTAGTCCATTTACTCGCTCTATAACAATAGCTATACTGAATTCCGATCAATACTTAGCAGACTTCCAAGTATGGTCTGACCTCAGCCATAAATCATACATATATTGTATTACTACCAAGGATGGCCAATGGTCGCAACACGAGTATAGCTAGATTTAGGCAAGGATGACTCCTAGTACTTGACCAACCCAAAAATGACGGGTGAAACGAAGCACGGGAAGAAAACAACTTGATTTTCTTACCATAAACCTCCGCAAAGTTTCTTTAATGGACTACTAGTTAATATTCGTGGGTGCGTCCACCCAGCCCACAAAAACTTGTTGTCTTTAAAAAGAATAGCGTTGGCGCTCACTCCCACCCCACTAGCCGCAGCTACAT
The DNA here is from genome assembly GCF_034531155.1 of Nostoc sp. ChiVER01. NCBI lineage: Bacteria > Bacillati > Cyanobacteriota > Cyanophyceae > Nostocales > Nostocaceae > Nostoc > Nostoc sp. ChiVER01. Next base: position 38,267 of record NZ_JAVRBS010000039.1, read on the forward strand.
CCAAACTAGGCATCGCTGACCCTTAAATAATTGTCTCCCATGTAACCATTTTCCCCATAAAAATTTGCACAATCACATTTTTTACTAAATCTTTGTAAATCAAGCAAATAAAGTCTACTTGTCTGGTTGCTAAATAATGGCTCACAATGATAAGTAACAGATAAAAATTTAAATTTTTTCTTACATTTACCCCGCCTCTCAATGACTCTCTTGCCTCCCACTCAACTAAGGAAGGTAACGGAACAACCTGCCTTTCCTACACCTTCTGCTCGTTTAGCCCACCTAATTAATCGTTTTCAACCATCCCCAGAAACCGTTGTCCTGTTTTTAGCCATGCTCATTGGCGGTGGTACGGGTATGGGTATAGTCACCTTTCACTATTTAATCCAGCTGATTCACCAGTTGATGCTGGAAAATTTAATGGGTCAAATCGGCGTCTGGGGTGCTTGGACTTTAGCCTGCGTTCCCACCCTTGGCGGATTAATCGTTGGCTTGATGCGCTGGCGCACTCAAGATTTTGGCCCTGGACTTTCATCTCTTATCGCCGCTTCTCAGGGAACAGAGATTAAGCAACCACTACGACCTGTCACGAAGATGCTGGCTGCATCTGTTTCTTTAGGTAGCGGTGCTTCTTTAGGCCCAGAGGGGCCGAGTGTAGAAATTGGCGCAAATTTTGGGATGTTGTTGTCTGTGATCCTGAATGTATCTCAAGAACGCCAACGTTTGCTTTTAGGTGCTGGCGCTGCGGCTGGACTTGCGGCTGGATTTAATGCTCCCATCGCTGGAGTATTTTTTGCTCTAGAGGTGGTGATGGGGGCGACATCTTTCGCTACTTCTGCGGTGAGTGTGGTGCTGTTAGCGGCGGTGGTAGCAGCATTAATTGCCCAAATTGGTTTGGGGGCACAACCTGCTTTTGATTTACCTGTCTACCAAGTCCGCAGTCCTTTAGAATTACCCCTTTACCTTGGCTTGGGTTTAGGGGCCAGCCTAATTTCTGTCACTTATACTCAATCAATTCGGGGAGCAAAAGCCTGCTTTGGTGGCAAAGTTCCAGGTTTTGCCTTTTTGGGACAAATTCCTGAGCCGATTCATCCAATTATTGGCGGTGTGATGATTGGCGCAGTTGCTTTGCACTTCCCGCAAATTCTGGGTGTGGGTTATGAAACTGTAGAAGCAATGCTTCAGGATGTGGAGTTTCCACTCTACCTATTGGTGGTGCTGTTGGTGGTGAAGTTAGTGATGACTGCAATTAGTGCAGGTAGTGGTTTCATCGGCGGTTTGTTTGCACCAGCAATGTTTTTAGGCGCTTCTTTCGGATCGGCTTACGCCAAAATTTTGGCTGTGGCATTCCCGGCTCTTTGCGATCTGATGGCGGCTCCCCCAGCTTATGCAATGGTAGGAATGGCAGCAGTGTTAGCTGGTAGTGTTAGAGCGCCCTTAACGTCTATTTTAATGCTCTTTGAATTAACCCGCGACTATCGCATTGTTTTACCGTTGATGGCCGCTGTGGGTTTGAGTGTTTGGCTAGTGGAAAGGATTAAACCAACTTTTAACTCTAACTCTAACTTACAACAAATTGGTCTTTCTGAATTGAAAGATGAACAAGCGGAAATTGTACAGCAAATTTTGGTAGAAGATGCTATGTATCCCTGCCCAAAAAAGTTACCTGCAACTCTTGGAGTATTAGATGCAGCTGTAGAAATGATCCGCGATCGCGTCCGCAGTGCTTTAGTAGTTGATGAAGCAGAGCAATTAATTGGCATACTCTCTCTGGAAGATATTAACCGTGCCCTTGCTCTTTGGCAAACTTACTCAAATTCACCAACTGAAATTCCAGATAATTTATCTAGTCAAACTCTCATAGACATTTGTACTACTGAAATCCTTTATGCATGGCAAGATGAACTATTATCTGAAGCTTTAGACCGCATGAGTCTTAGAGGTTTGCATCAATTACCAGTAGTAGCACGAGATAAACCCGATCGCATTTTGGGTTTACTAGAAAAAGAGCAAATTGCATTAACCTGCAATTTAGCAGTTACGCGCAAAGCACTTCTCCACTATTTTCCGGCCTTACCAACCACAGATATATTCATTAGTCATTAGTCATTGGTCATTGGTCATCGGTCATTGGTTTTCACAAAGGACAAATGACAATTGACTAATGACCATTTATTAAGCTGTAGCGTCTATGTCTTCATCACCTTCCCGATCTTCTGGGTCTACCTGTTTTAGACGAATGTGCTTTTTACCTAAAGTGATTAGAAACTCATCTCCTGGTTTTAGATTCATCTGTTTTGTATAAGCTGAACCTATCAGTAAGTTACCATTCGATTGCACACTAATTCTATAGCTAGCACTACGTCCACCACGCCCATTAGCACTGGGTGTACTATCCAACTGAATGCCTTCAGCATCAATTAGGGCATTTAAGAATTTCATCATATTGACACGCTCTATACCATTTTTGGTAACGGTATAGTAGCCGCACTTTTTGGCTTTGTCTTCTTTACTCTCGTTCTCTAGCTCTTTGACTTTTTTGAGCAGTTCTTCACCGAGTAGGGGTTCAATTTTTTTCTGTTTAGGCATCAACTTAGGTCGAAAATGAATGTTTGAAGTGTTGGAATCGATTTTATTTTAGCTGACGTTGAGCTAATAGGAACATAATCCTTTAGTTTTTATCTCAACCTAGCCAAGTATATTACACTCAGATGCACAATTGTTATCCCATTACCAATATTGCTAAGACAATCTATTTTAGATAACGCTGGCAATGCTGATAACTATCTATATATAGTTAGTGAATCACTGCTAGACTATACAAGTTTTAAGTTTTCTAAAGTGACGCTCGAAAAGTTGTTTACTTGCTGAGGATGATAACAGTGTCACAGAATGATAAGTAAAACTGATCCTTAACCATTGATAATTGGTTATTGGTCAATTGGTTATTTACATAAGACAGAGGACAAACAATAAAGCTTACCAAAATGAAACTAACTACCAGAGGACACTATAGTGTGAAGGCGTTGCTAGATTTGAGTTTACAGCCAAAATATGGCCCTGTATCTGTAAGAGCGATCGCTAAACGCCAAGATATTCCAGCTCCTTACCTTGAAAAACTACTAATAGAAATGCGTCGTGCATCTTTAGTAAAATCAATTCGTGGTAGCATCGGCGGATACCAATTGGCAAGAGAGCCTGCACAAATATCTATAGGACAAATTTTAGAAGCAGTTGGCGAGACTAGCCCTTTACCCCATCACACCCCAGCACCTGCACAAGCTGAAGATTGGGTAACATTTAGCCTATGGCAGAGACTCAACCAAAAGCTTAAAGAAGCTTTATACAGTATTACTTTGGCAGACCTTTATTATGATGCTCGTAGCTGGCAAGCTGCTCTTGGAGAAGAAGCTAGTTTTGTGGTTTAGTCAAAAGTCAATACGTTCAAATATTGATTTTTGACTCGTAACTTATGAGCAATAGCATCTATATCTTAATAATCGCTGCACTTTTAGATTACTTAATTGGCGATCCTTGGAATTGGCCTCATCCAGTGCAAGTTATGGGGTGGGTAATTTTTCGTCTGACCAAATTTTCTCTTAAATTATGTCAAAATTCTCTAACGCAACGCCTAGCTGGAATTTTACTAGGTATTATCCTGATAATTGGTAGTGCGCTTGTTGGCTTTTTGATTATTCAAAGTGCCAAATTGGTTCATCCGTTGTTGGGAATTGCCATAAATAGCATTCTTTTGGCTAGTTGTTTTGCTGGTAGAAGTTTACGAGCCGCAGCAGTGGCTGTTTTAGAACCTTTAACAACAGGAGATTTGGAAAAAGCTCGAAAGATTTTAAGTAATTATGTTGGTCGGGATACCCAAAACCTCTCACAAACAGAAATTTACCGAGCCGTTTTAGAAACGGTTGCAGAAAATGCCACTGATGGGGTGATGGCTCCACTTTTTTATGCAATTATTGGTGTCTTTGTGCCAGTTGTGGGGCCAACTCCTTTGGCTTTAGCATATAAAGCTAGCAGTACCCTTGATTCAATGGTGGGCTATCGAGAAGCACCCTATACTTATTTGGGATGGTTCTGTGCGCGGTTAGAAGATTGTTTGACTTGGCTACCTTGTCGGTTAACAGTTATGACTCTGGCGCTGTTATCGGGTAAACCGATGTATGTTTGGCAAATTTGTCGTCGGGATGCAATTAACGATCCTAGTCCCAATTCTGGCTGGAGTGAGTGCGCCTATGCTGCTTTTTTGGGTGTGCAGATGGGGGGTACAAATTGGTATCGCGGGGTAGCTAAGTACAAACCACTGCTAGGAGATGCTATTTATCCCATTACTGCAACTTCCATTCAGAATGCTTTGCAGTTGACCCGATATTGTTTTTTGGTATGGTTAGGGATAGCGATCGCAATATTCTTAATACTTCCAAATAGGTAATGATAAATATAAAGTTAGAGACGCGATTAATCACGTCTGTACAGGAGTTAAGAATAAAAACTCCTAACTCCTAACTCATCACCCCTAACTTATCACTCACTATGTCTGCCAAAGTAGTTGAAATTCTCTCGTCAGAAGAAATCCGTCGTACCTTGACTCGCCTTGCCTCTCAAATTGTGGAAAGGACACGCGATTTATCTCAACTGGTGCTTCTTGGTATTTATACAAGAGGTGCGTTATTAGCCGAATTGTTGGCACGTCAGATTGAGTCGCTCGAAGGTGTAGCCGTGTCAGTTGGCGCTTTGGACATTACATTTTACCGAGATGACCTCGACAAAATTGGATTGCGGACTCCAGCAAAAAGCGAAATTCCTTTTGACCTGACGGGTAAAACTGTTGTACTTGTGGATGATGTAATTTTCAAAGGACGGACGATTCGCGCTGCTTTGAACGCAGTCAACGACTACGGTAGACCAGAGGTGATTCGTTTAGCTGTGCTGGTAGATAGGGGCCACCGAGAATTACCAATCCACCCCGATTTTATTGGCAAGAAGTTACCTACTGCTAAGGAAGAAGTTGTCAAAGTTTACTTACAAAATTACGATGAACGAGATGCAGTGGAGTTGATTAGTCACTAGTTATTTGTCATTAGTCATTTGTCCTTTGGAGTTGGGAGACAAAATTATAAGGCTTTTGGCTTGGGTTTCGAGTTCAGAGGTCGAAGTTTCGAGTTAAAAGGTGGAAGTTCCGAGTTCTTTGCTCAAAAACTTAACTACGAGCGCTACACCAATACTAAAATAAGGTTGAATCAGCAGTTATTTTTAAAAGCTAAGGGCTTCATAGCGAGTAGTAAGAAGAATTACACTGTGATTAAGGAGTAATTAGGTAGCGATCGCTTAAAATAAACTGCGTGTTTAACCTTCTTCAGCCAATTGTAGAATTCTACAACAACAACAAAGACTTTATTAACAACCTGCTCTCAGGTGCGTTCCCTGCGATCGTCGGTGTTTTCTGGTGGCTCATTTGGCAATACCGCCAGCGACGCATTCCGGAGAAAACTTTTGCCTTTGAGGTGATTAAACCGAAGAGTCAAGACTTGATGCAGCGAATTTTAGGTGGTAATGATGATGACCCTTTGGCTGATAGAAACATAGTTTACCAACAACGTGTACCAAATCGTCACATCCGCAATGAGCTAAAGCGGCAGCTAGAAGAACATCGCTGGATATTGATTTTAGGACGCACGGGATTAGGGAAAACGCGGGAAGCAGCCGAGTTGGCAAAGTATCTTAACCAAGAAGGCTGGACGGTGCTTTACCTCAAATTAGGAGAATGGCTAGATATTCCGGCGGCTATGCCAAAGGAGATAGGCACAAACCGCAAATTGCTGTTTTTCTTTGATGATCTCAATCAGAAAATGTATGCTAGCCGCCACGAAATATCCCCAGAAGCCGAGAGAAGTTTAGCAGAAAGGTTTCAAGTCCCCTTGCAAGAAAGGCTGTTGCAAGCTTTAAATAAGTATGAAGAGTTATGCGAACCGACAGAAATCCGCGTCATCGCCACTGCACGAAATGAAAGATACTCCGAAGATATTGGAAAACCCAGTCCTTGGGAAAAACTGCAATGGGATAAATACCCCAAGCTGTGGAACCGATTTAAAACTTATGAATTGCCACAACCAGAAGATGATGCCATCATTGCGATGTTAGCAAAAACGGTTCCTGAGACTAACATCAAAGCAGAGACAGAACAATATCCCGAACTAGCTAGGCGCAATGACAGCACATTTAGAAATGTAGTCGAGAATCTCCACCGCCTGCAAAATGAAAGCTTGGCTTTGACTGTACAAAATTACCGCGACACCCTAAAAGACACTTGGAAAAATCGTTATAACAAGGCAGTAGAGAAGTATTCTGTGAGCCGCTATATTTATGATGCCGTGGACTTGCTGCAACAATTCGACCTTCCACTTTATCGCTTCACAGTGGAGGCGACTGCACGGATGTTAGCGGCGAGAAATTTCTGGCAGCAGCTTTGGTATTATTGGCAAATACGCAGGGCTACCAATTATCTGATTTCAGCTGAACGCATCCTAGAACCACGTGATGGGCAAATTGAGGCCAAGCCAAAGCAAGTAGAAGCAGGCGAATACACATTGCGCTTCACGCGGTTGATTTTGCAGCTAGCAGAGAAACACCAAGAAATTCCAGCTTTCCTATTGAGTTTTAGCTGGAATCTAATTAACTTAAAACGCTATCAAGATGCACTACGTTGCTTAAACAAAGCTCTCACTTTCACACCTGATTCCCCTTCTATCTGGTTTGCCAAAGGCAATGTGCTAGTTAATTTGAGAAGATCAGAAGAAGCGATCGCCTCATACGACCAAGCCATCAAATTCAAATCCGACGGTCACGAAGCTTGGTACAATCGGGGCATTGCGCTAGTTAATTTGGAAAGATTAGAAGAAGCGATCGCCTCTTATGACAAAGCCCTTAAAATTAAACCCAACGACCACGAAACTTGGTACAATCGGGGTATTGCGCTAGTTAATTTGCGAAGATTAGAAGAAGCGATCGCCTCTTATGACAAAGCCCTTAAAATTAAACCCGACTACCACCAAGCTTGGTACAACCGGGGTATTGCGCTAAAAAATTTGGAAAGATTAAAAGAAGCGATCATCTCATACGATAAAGCCCTCAAAATTAAACCCGACTACCACGAAGCTTGGAACAACCGGGGGAATGCCCTATTTAATTTGCGAAGATTAGAAGAAGCGATCGCCTCTTATGACAAAGCCCTCAAAATCAAACCCGACTATCACGATGCTTGGTACAACCGGGGCATTGTACTATTTAATTTGCGAAGATTAGAAAAAGCGATCGCCTCTTATGACAAAGCCCTCGAAATCAAACCCGACTATCACGATGCTTGCTATAACAAAGCTTACTGTTATAGTTTGCTAGGGAATATCGATTTGGCAATAGATAATTTGCAACAAGCTATCAACCTCAATCCTGAATATCGAGAGACAGCAAAAACTGATCTTAATTTTGGCAATATTCGAGAAGACCAGCGGTTTCAAGATTTGATTAGTCATTAGGCATTGAGCATTGGGCATTGGTTAGTAGTTGATCTACCGCAAAATTGGGCTACCGTGATGATGTACTAAATACCACTTCTCGCCAAGGAACTGAAATATATTTGTAGCTGTTGATTGTGCTTCAAGTCTTCTGCCACCTACCACTTGGAACACATTTTCTCTCAGCACAACATAAGCAATTTTTTCAGTGATTTCTGTAGCAATTATATCTGTGTTTATTTCAATATAAGCGGTGTTTTTAAATATCTGCTCCCAAGAGGTGCGAATTTCCTTCCAACCTCGCAGTATATTACTTCCAGGATGAATACAAAAACTACCAGTTCCTTGTGACCATACTGCACTCATTGTCTCTATATCTTTTCTTTCAAAAGCTCGATAAAAAGCCGCATTAGCCGCTAAGACTTCATCCTTAGTCATGGGTAATTAAATAATTAAGAGTTATGAGTGAAGAGTTGGGAGTTAGCAATTCTTAAATTATAACTCTCAACTTTGAAAAATAAATTAGATCTTTCCAGAAATTAATTATGCGTCACCTGAAACCCCTGGAGAGACGTTGCAATGCAACGTCTCTACATTCATTTTCACTCCTATGTCTATTAGTAATTTCCAATGCTCAATGCCCAACTTCTAATTATTTTTGACTGTGCTAATAGTTTGCAATAATTGGCTAGCTGTATAAGGCTTGTATAAAAAAGCTTTGATACCCATGTCATAAGCTGTATTAACTTTATCTTGCGAAGTCAGTCCACTGACAGCAATGATTTTGACATTTGGGTTAATTTTTCGCAGCGTGCGGATAGTAGTTATCCCATCCATTGACGGCATGAGCATATCAGTTAAGACAAGAGATATTTTATCTCGATGTTCTGCATATAAGGCTATTGCTTCAATACCATCGCTAGCTGTGATTGCTTTGTAGTTATGGCTTTCTAGAGATGTTTTTGTCACATCTATAATGGCAGGTTCATCATCTACAATTAAAATTAATTCTCCTTGTCCTAAGGGTAATCCCTCTTCTTGTTCTTCTATAGTTACTGCCGCCTCTTGTGCTGGCAAATATACTTTAAATTGGCTGCCTTTTCCTTCAACGCTTACTACGTCGATAAAACCGCCGTGGCTTTTAATAATGCCAAGTACTGTAGAAAGACCAAGACCAGTACCTTTACCGAGTTGTTTAGTAGTAAAAAATGGCTCAAATATTCGATCTAATATTTCTGTTTGAATACCAATTCCGCCATCACTAACAGTAATAACAATGTGGTGACCAACTTTAGCATCTATATTCATTTTGGCGTAATTTTCATCAATTAAGAGGTTTTCTGCTAATATTTTTAAAGTTCCCCCATTTGGCATAGCATCACGGGCATTGACACACAAATTCATCAGTACTTGATGCAATTGGGTAGCATCGCCGCATACAGGCCAAAGATTTGGCGAAATTTGAGTGGAAACCTCAATGGATTTGGGAAAAGTTTCTCTAATAATTTGCTGAATTTCTACTATTAAATGCTTTAATTGCAATATAGTGCGATCGCCCTCAATTCCGCGAGTAAAAGATAAGACTTGCTTAACTAAAGTAGCTCCACGTTTAGCGTTTGTAATCAATATTTGCAATAGTCGCCGAGAACGTTCATCATGAATTTGTATCTCTAACAGTTGGGCTGTCATCAGAATCGGGGCAAGAATATTGTTTAGGTCGTGGGCAATACCACTGGCTAAAGTACCAATACTTTCCAATCGTTGGGCACGGAGAAATTGTGCTTCTAGTAGTTTTTTTTGCGTGATGTCAGTGTTAACAATCAGAATAGATTGTGCTTTATTACCGAATTCATGCACTAGCGTCCAACGGCTTTCAACAATAATTTCTCTACCTGATTTTGTTTTTTGATGTAACTCACCCTCCCAAGAGCCATTTTTCATCATAATATTGAGTGCTTTTTCAACTTGAGACACATGTTTTTCATGCCAGAGAACTCGTGTCTTTTTATTGATAGCTTCTTCTTTATTCCAACTGTACAGACTCTCAGCAGCTTTGTTCCAAAATAAAATTTTCTCTTCTAAATCACACACAAAAATTGCATCGGTGGCAACATCTAGTAAAGCAGCTTGTTCGCGGATTTTCTGTTCTGTTTGTTTGCGCTCAATGGCATAACGAATAGAACGCTCTAATAAAGGTGCAGTCAACTGGCTTTTTTCAAGATAATCTGCGGCTCCGGCTTTCATCGCTTCAATATCTATTTCCCAATCGCCCTGGCCAGTCAGCAAAATTATCGGAGAACAACAGCCGTTGGCAATTGCTTCGCGCAAAAGTTCCAGTCCACTGTCTGCACCCAAGCGGTAGTCTACAAGATAAATGTCATGTTGATCGCAAGCGATCGCATTCCTTGCTGCTTCATAATTATTTACCCATTCCAACTCGCAGTTTGCTGCTTGAAATTCACTGAACCAATAACGAGTCAAAATATAGTCGTCTTCGTCATCATCAATGAACAGAACTTTGATAGGGCTGTTGTTCATGTTTATCTCCCACAGCTTCTAGTGGCAGTTTCACAATTTCAAACCAGTATTTAACTAGAGTCTTCATGACCTCAACTAATGAAGCAAAAGTCACTGGCTTAGTGATGAAGGAGTTTGCACCCAAATTGTAAGTATTATATATATCTTCTTCCCTTCGTGATGTTGACAGGATAACAACTGGAATTTGCCGCAATTGTGGGTCAGTTTTTATCTCTTTGAGCGCCTCCAGACCACCAATTCTGGGCATGTTCAAATCTAACAAAATCAAATCGGGATGCGGTATGCTGTTGTTAGCATATCCACCACGGTGGTACAGATAATCCATCAACTGTTCGCCATTACTGACGATGTATAGTTCAATTGGTAATTGACTTTCTGCCAATGCCTCACGAACCAAGATGCAGTCGTCTTCATCATCATCAGCCATTAAGATTGTGACGTTTGTTTCTCGACCCTTCACTATGCATCTTCTCCTTTGTATTAGTATGAAACAAATTATTAACTTGGCACACACAGATGGCAACTCTTGCATTGACATAAAGAATCAAATATGCAATTTATATATTTAGCTGTGAAAGCTGATTTTTTCGTTAATATTTAACACTAAACTGCATGTCGTAATCGCCAATAGCCCGAAATAATCGAATCTCATTAATACTTAACATAATGACTAGTTTTTACAATGCATCAATCGACAAATTACAGAGCGCAGTTGTAGAATTAAGCTAATTTTGGGGTCTAATATTATCCCTCTCCAGAAATAAAAATCAAGAATGCGAATTCATTGACAATACGATCATAAATTTTGATCCTTGCCCAGGTATACTTTGGGCTGTGATATTTCCGTGATGACGCTCAATAATTTTCCGGCAGATAGCTAAACTTATGCCAGTACCTTCGTACTCAATGCTACTATGTAATCGTTGAAAAACATTGAAAATTCGATTAAGATATTTTTCTTCAAAACCAATACCATTATCTTCTACGATGATTTGACAAAGTTCAGAATGAGTAAGTATGTTATCTGCTTGATTGTTTAAAAATTGACTATAGATTTTGATAACAGGTGGTATATGTGGACGGTGGAATTTGAGGGCGTTACCAATGAGATTTTGCAGCAATTGACGCATCTGTAAAGGATCGGCTTCAATGGTGGGTAATTCCCCGATTTCTACACTTCCTTCAGTTTGTTGCACATAAAGTTCTAAATCAAACAATACCTCTTGGGCAATCTTTGTGAGATTTACTGATACAAAAGGTTGCGCTCTGGTAGTAACTCGTGAAAGTGTTAACAAGTCTTCAATTAATGTTTGCATTCTCGATGCAGCATTCTGCATTCGTTCTAGATAGTCACGTCCCTGTTCAGTTAACGTATCGCCACAGGTAGTTTTGAGGCGATCGCCAAAGCTTTTAATCTTACGTAGTGGCTCTTGCAGATCGTGGGAGGCGACAAATGCAAATTGTTTTAATTCTTCATTGGAACGGATAAGTTCTTGCCTCTGCCGAGTTTCTTGTTCTAGGATTAGGCTTTGAGCTGAGGCAATGCCTATTTGATCTGCCAGCTGTTGCAAAAGTTCAACTTCCCATTTAGTCCACTGGCGGGGATGGGCGCACTGATGGGCAATTAGTAGACCCCAAAGTTGATTTTTAATGAAAATGGGGACTACAAGATTGGCTCTAACAGCAAATCGTTGCAGTAATTCGACATGGCAAGGTTGGATATCAGCTTCTCGTATATCGTTAATGGAACTAATTCGTCCTTGACGATACTGCATAATGTAATCGTCACGAAAGCAAGGGTCGATAATTTGCTACCCTAGAACAAAGGGTAAACCGGGAACTACTGCCTCTTGAACGGCAAGAAAAGAGCCATTTTGCTGTAAGCGCAAGATTAATACACGGTCAGCAAGCAGTAGCTTTTGTACCTCTGTAACGCTGGTTTGCAGAATTTCATCAATTTGTAAAGACTGACGAATTTTCAGGGTGATATTAGCGAACAGTTGCGATCGCATATTTTGGCGTTCTAATTCTGCTTGTACCTGATTGCGCTCACGCTGGGCAGCTTGGCGTTCCGTAATATCCATCATCGCGCCCATCATCCGTACTGGCTTACCTGTCTGGTCATGAACGACATAGCCGCGATCAAACATGTAAGCATAAGAACCATCGCTGCGGCGAAAGCGATATTCATTTAACCAGAATTTTTTACCGCTATCTATAAGTGCCCGTGCTTGGGTGGCGATTCTCTTCCTGTCATCTGGATGTATATGTTCACTCCACCAATGGGCGGTGAATGTTATTTGTTCTTTTGAGTAACCAAAAAGTGTTTGTAAAGCTTCATTCCACCACACCTCATTAGTCAGCAAATCCCAGTCCCATAAAATATCATTGGTAGCACGGGCGACTATTTGAAAACGTTCTTCACTCTGACGCAGTTGTTCTTCTGCCTGTTTGCGTTCAGTGATGTCTGTATAGCAACTTGTCATCCGCACGACATTATCATCTTCATCCCATACTACCTGACCGCGATCCAAAACCCATTTATAGGTGTCATCTTTACACCGGACTCGAAATTCGATGTCGTATTTGACTCGATCCTGAATAGCTTGCTGATGCGATCGCCTCACGAAATCGCGATCGTGGGGATGAATACAGCTAATGAAAGCTTGATATGTGTAGTTGAAAGTCCCTTTCTCTAAGCCAAAAAGCGCTTCCAAATTATCTGAACAAGTAATTTTGTGCGTTAGCAGATCCCAGTTCCAAATGGTCACGCCAGCCGCGTCTAATGCTATCCTGAGTTGAGTTTCTCGTGCAGTTTGCTGTCGTAATTCCTGCACAGCCTGACTAGCTCCCAGAATCCGGCGTAATCTTTGACGTAATATTAGCCATTGAATCGGCTTGGTAATAAAATCAGTTGCACCTACAGCAAAAGCTCTCTCTACGGTTTCCTGATCATCAAAATCCGTAATCATTAACACTGGTGTATTCTTGCCATCGGGAAGTGCTTGCAGTTGAACACAGCAACTAAACCCATCCATCACTGGCATCATGGCATCCAACAGTACTATCTCTGGCTGGAGGCGAGTATAGGTAGCGATCGCCTCTAACCCATTACTCGCTTCTACCACCTGATATCCTGCTTGTGTCAATTGCTCACACAGCTGCGATCGCATTAAATCGTCGTCGTCTACAACTAGAATCAGGTTAGTCATTTATTCCTTGTTCTTTCTGATTAAGTAATGACTGAATCATAGCGATCGCACCTTCCTTTTGTATGCAATACACCCCGGAGAAGTTTTGAATCTTACTCCCCATCCCTTGCAGGGAAGGGGCTGGGGGTTAGGTCTGTATTCGACTCAACCTAGAAACCCTATAGTGGTGGTTTCAATGCCCAAAGCACAATGTCATGAAAAATTGACATTATTACTATTGCTCAACATCTAAGCAGCGACTAATGTCATGAAATTATGACAAAACGATCCCAGAAGGGCTTGTAAATTCGTAAAACAGGCAAAAAAGCTATTAAGACCCCTTGATCCCTAGATATGCTTAGTGGTTAATATTGACTTAACAGATAGAACTTCCTCGATCCCAAAGAAATGCTAATGGCATAACTAAGGAATTGATTGGATGTTACCCCAATTTAAAAACAGACTAAAAAACCTTAAAAACTGGGCAAAACCAGAAGTCAGGATAAGAAATTCATCTGGAGTGGATGACATTTTACATAGCATTCTTTAACCAGGGGAAATCATTTACCGCTTAAACTACTGGAGGCCAAAATAATGGCAAAAGAACGCCCGCCCCTAGAGGAGATGACCTTACGCCAACTACGCAAAGTTGCTAGCGAATATAGCATCTCTCGGTATAGCCGAATGCGTAAATCACAATTACTGGCATCAATTCAAGAAGTCCAGCGCAGTAAAAATTTACTTAGTCCATCTCGTTCATTGGAGGCACAGGAAACCGTGGAAGCTGCAAAGTTTGAATTAGGTCAGGAAGATCGAACTGGTGGATCTTTGGCTGATGTTGATGAAGGACTCGCAGATTTGCCCTCTGGCTATGGTGAAAGCCGGATTGTCCTCTTACCACGCGATCCTCAGTGGGCTTACACTTACTGGGATATTCCCAATGAGCACAAAGAAGAACTGCGTAGGCAAGGGGGACAACAACTTGCACTACGAATTTATGATGTCACCGACATCAATATCGAATACCAAAGCCCCCACAGCATTCAAGAATATCCTGCTGATGAACTAGCTAGAGAATGGTATCTACCAGTTCCAGTTAGCGATCGCGATTATGTGATAGATATCGGCTATCGTGCTGCTGATGGTCGCTGGTTGGTACTTGCTCGTTCTGCTAGAGTACACATTCCTCCCGTTTATCCTTCTGACTGGATTGAAGATGTTTTCATCACTGTTAACTTTGAAGAAGATTTGCGTAGTAAGACTCAATACGAACTAGTTCCCCCAGCCAAGAAGGTTGCAGCTACCGCCAATGGTAATGCTGCTGTTGTCAATGGTAACGGCAACCCTATCTACGACCAAATCTTTGGTTTAGCAGAATCTGCCGAATCACTACGGGTTGCTGGTTCTATCTTCGGTTCCCAGCACCAAGTACCAGGAGCAGCGCGTCCTGAACAAGCTATTAGCTCTTACGTTTTCCCATCTGGTGTGGGTATGTGGGCAGTTCCTACCGTGTCAGGCTTAACCGCTTCCGGTGCAGGAATGTCAGGTGTTGGCTTCTCGGCTTCCGCCGTACCAGTGCGTCCGCGCCAGTTCTGGTTAATTGCCGATGCTGAGTTGATAGTCTACGGTGCAACCGAACCAGATGCTACCGTAACCATTGGCGGCCGTCCAATTCAGCTAAATCCAGATGGAACATTCCGCTTCCAGATGTCCTTCCAGGATGGTTTAATTGACTATCCGATTTTGGCTGTAGCTGCTGATGGTGAGCAAACCCGGTCAATTCAGATGAAATTTAATCGTGAGACACCATCTAGAAATACCAACACCAAAGAAGAAGCTGTTTTAGAATGGTTCTCTTAAGTTTTGGTTTCAAACAACCTCTGAGATAAACTCCAGACTGAAATTTTAAATTATTCCCCGCTATAGTAATTCTGTAGCGGTTTTTTTGCATTAGTTATGTATACAAAAAAATTATTTTTGTTATTTATCTTGATAATTGGCGCAACCTTATTATCAGGTTGTCAAGAGATTGAGGCGAATTCAGCCCCAAAAGCATCAAAAACTTGCCCTGGTAAAGATGCTAAGTTCAGCATCGATTTTTTTAAAACCAATAATCAAGGTAAAAGAAATCAAAGAGGTATTAACAATGTGATTATTTTCAATCCTAAATCAGCAGAGTTAGATTTCAAAGTTAATGTTGGTCTATCTCATAAACTCTACGCCAAAGATGCTAGAGGGAAACTGCGTAAAGAATATGTACCAAAACAGTTTCGTGAACTCATTGGCGATGAGAATGCCAAATTAAACGGACAGCTACCCATTGCCGCAATTAATGCTGACTATATAGGTACTGATGATAAACCACAGGGCTTAAATATTTCTCGTGGTGTCGAGTATTCCGGAGTATTTAAAAATAAGCGTTCTTCCTTTGGGATATCAGGGGGTACACCTAATCAGCGACAGGCTACTATCCAAGCTGGTAGAAGAAAAAGTGATATTCTCAATTACAATTTAGTGGGTGGTAATGGCAGATTCTATCGTCAGGGTAAATTTAAAGATATTTGTCAAGATTTAGGAGAATTTGCTTGTAAAAATGCTAAAAATCGCTCTATGGCAGCTATTACTAATCAAGGCTATGTAATTTTATTAGTTAATGACTTGAAAGCTAATTCAGATATTGAATTATCTCAAGTTAATCAAGAGTTACTGCCAGACATGTTTGATAATGTCTTAGAAGGTATTGCTAACAATAACTGTTTAGGTAAGATTCAAGAAGCGATATTATTTGATGGCGGTATGTCTCCAGGATTGTATTATAATCAGAAAACTTATGTAGAAAACCTTGGGCCGATTGGCTCAGTTTTTTTGATTTACAAAAAATAAAAATAATCACTCAATTTTATAGTACTGACTCTTTAACTTTTTGCGAATTCTCAAGTTTGTTTGGATTCACCCAACGATTGACAATTTCGTGATTATGTTTATACACCTTGATTTGCACTTGCTTGGAACTTAACTTGACTACTTCGGCGGGAATTCTTTGGACATCGCTAGAATCTGCGCGAGGTTTGTAAAGCCAAATCACTTTTTGCCCTACTTGAAAGTAGTCAGAATTACTAGTTAAAGACGGCGCTTTGTCTGCCCAAGAAGGGAAAGCAATTGCTAAGTTTATCAACAGTACTAAAACCACTAGAGTGATTTGGAAAAGTTTCATGATCATTGCACTTGTCTTGGGTATGGTAGGATAATCAATCTCCTGATTTAGCATTTAATTATTGTTCTCCTTTATTTTCTTAAAGTCTCTTTGGGGAATTTAGTTAGCATTAGTTTGCTGTTTGAATGCTGGCAAGACACCTAAATTTGATACCACTAATACCGCAAGGCGGAAGTCAAAAGAATTGTATTCCATGCTCTTGCGCCATTTGAAATGGTGAACCAGCGCTGCGGGAGGGTTTCCAACGCCAGATGCTCCACTTGGGGAGACCCCAAGACCGCACTGGCTCCTTTGCAGGCAACTGGTGTTAGCGTAGCGGTAGCGTTAGCGAAGCGGTAGCGATAGCGCAGCGTTAGTGAGGAACGAACGTCGGAACGAGCGTCCGTAGGAGCGTCACCCGAAGGGTATGTTTATTTCCGCCGTGTTGTACTAGAGATTTACAAAGTTAATTACTGAGCTAAAGACTAGTATTAATCGCAAGCCAAGTTTATATTTGTTCAAAGCGCAAATCTCTGCTAGTTTTAGCATAAATCGATTGATGCAATAAAAGCAAATAGTCTTATTTGTTAAAAGGATAAATTAAATTTATTATAAAATTTGTGATGCTCTGCCTTGAGATTGCAATCTGAAACAACTGCTCTCAATTCTGATTTTGTTTGTCCCTTTGCGGAAGGTGGGTTAGATTCTTTCTCTCCTACTCCCACTTTAGGGAAATATTGCTAGCTCAGTTTCCGGGTCAAAAAAGTGAATTTTCTCTGGAGTTAGCGATAACCAAAGTTGTTCCCCAGGTTGTACAAATCGGTCTGGTGGGATTCGCACTTGTAAGTAATTGGTAGTGGCTCTTTGAGATCCTGGTTCAGCAATTTTAACTGCGAGAAAAGAATCGTTACCGAGATTCTCTACCAAATCTACTTGCACTGGTATATTTTTAGTAGCAGGCATACTCAAGTTCAAGTGTTCTGGGCGAATGCCTAAAATTAGAGTTTTCCGATCATATTTTTGTAAAGCTCTTCCCCAAACTTCTGGGAGTGTGAAACGAAACTGGGAATAAGTAATCGACTGTGGAGCATGAAATTCTACAGGAATAAAATTCATCGGTGGTGAACCAATGAACTCTGCAACAAAAAGATTGGCAGGGCGGTTGTAAAGTTCTAAGGGAGAAGCAACTTGCTGAATTTTACCCTCAGACATAATCGCAATGCGATCGCCCATCGTCATCGCTTCTGTTTGATCATGGGTAACGTAAATTGTTGTTGTCCCCAGTTGGCGCTGCAATTTGACAATTTGAGCGCGGGTTTCCGCCCGCAGTTTGGCATCTAAGTTAGAAAGCGGTTCATCCATTAAGAATACTTGCGGGTCACGCGCGATCGCTCTTCCTAATGCAACCCGTTGTCTTTGTCCCCCAGATAGCTGTTTCGGTAAGCGATTCAGCAATGTTTCGATTTGCAATAGTTGGGCAACACTACGCACCTGTTCATCCACCGCCCGTTCTTTATCAGAAATGTAGCGCAGTCCTTTCGGTAACTTTCTTGTCGCACCCACGAAGAGATTTTCTGTCCACGTCCGAAGATAAGGAGATGAGGAAGTAATTTCCCCCCCTGCTTCCCCTGCTCCCCCTGCTCTCCCAAAGCGGCGTCGCAGCCCAAAGGCGATGTTGTCGTACACCGTCATGTGGGGATAAAGGGCGTAATTTTGAAATACCATTGCGATGTCGCGTTCTTTGGGTGGTAGGTCATTGATCAAGCGATCGCCTATCCAGATATTACCGCCAGTCATCACTTCTAAACCAGCAATTAAGCGTAGCAGGGTACTTTTACCACAACCAGAAGGGCCTACCAGCACCATAAACTCGCCATCTGCGATCGTTAGGTTAATCCGCCGCAAAACGTTGACACTTCCCCCACGTTCTTGGGGTGCATCAGTTTTCTCCCCAGGCGTGAGTGGGGATTGAGTTTGTGAAGTAACACCTTCCCCTTTACGCGGGGAAAAACTTTTATAAACGTTTTCTAAAACAACTTGGGACACAATTGTTAATTATTGTCATTGGGCATTGGGCATTGGACTAATGACCAATGACAGTTTAGCGCCAATCATAATACACGTTGTATGTAAATACGAAAAGTAAAAAAAACAGCTTGCACCATCAAAAGCAAACTATCCTGAATTTTAGGGCTATCAAGAGGTGTTGTTATGACTACCGATGTACCTAAAAATTTTTCCCAAGAACCAAGCATTAACCCTGTCCATGACATTGTAGACGCACAAACCACAGATTGTTGCATTGTGGGTGGGGGGCCAGCAGGAGCAGTTTTGGCGCTGTTGTTAGCGCGTCAAGGCATTTCGGTGATGCTGCTCGAAGCACACAAAGACTTTGATCGCGACTTTCGCGGCGATACGATTCATCCATCGGTGATGGAAATTATGGAAGAATTGGGACTTAGCGATCGCTTGCTAAAACTTCCCCATGCCAAAATGCGCCAAATTAGGTTTAAAACTCCTGAAGATACTGTCACATTGGCAGATTTTAGCCATCTAAAAACCCATTACCCCTACATTACAATGCTTCCGCAAGTGAAATTCCTGGAGTTCATCACCCAAGAAGCACAAAAATATCCTAATTTCCATCTGGTAATGGGTGCGAATGTACAGGAATTAATTGCGGAAAATGGCGTAATTCAAGGTGTCCGCTATCGGGGAGGCGGTGGCTGGCATGAAATCCGGGCAATAGTGACAGTGGGTGCAGATGGTCGCCACTCACGTTTGCGCCACTTGGGTGAGTTTGAGTCCATCGAAACCTCGCCGCCAATGGATGTCCTCTGGTTCCGCCTACCACGTCAGCCAGAAGATCCAGAGGGGGGAATGGGGCGCTTTGGTAAAGGTAAAATCATTGCCATGCTTGACCGTGGTGATGAGTGGCAAGTTGCCTATGTCATCCCCAAGGGGGGCTATCAACAACTGCGGGCTGCGGGTTTGGAAGAATTAAAAAAATCTTTTGTGGAAGTAGTGCCAGAATTCCAGCAACGCATCCAAAATTTACACGATTGGTCACAAATAGCTTTTCTCTCGGTCGAGTCCAGCCGCGTCAAACGTTGGTATTATCCAGGTTTGTTACTTATTGGCGATGCTGCCCATATAATGTCCCCCGTTGGTGGAGTTGGCATTAATTACGCGATTCAAGATGCTGTCGTCGCAGCGAATGTACTCAGCAAACCGCTTAAGAACCGACAAGTACAACTTGGCGATTTAGCAAAAGTACAGCGTCAACGTGAGTTGCCCACACGCATCATTCAGGCGTTTCAAACTTTTATCCAAAAGCGGGTATTTGCCCCAGTTCTCACCTCAAATCGCACCTTTGTACCACCTGGGTTTTTGCGCTTACCCATCTTGCGCGACCTTCCAGGCAGGTTGATTGCCTTGGGTGTTTTTCCAGTTCATGTGAAGACTTAATTTTTGCCAATAATTTTTCTATTTAATCAATGAGTGGTACAATTATACTACTCCAGACAGAATTCAATGCTCATTTAGTCAGGCGAAGGTGGAGAGCAGTATACTCTATGCTGTTCAAAGCGATCGCTTGGCTTTTATGCTAGAAAGGACTAAAAACTCAGAGTGGATGTAGAAAATTTGTTCAAACATTATTAAAAAATGCAAAAGATTAAACCTATCTCTAGGAATCGTATCTGATTTTTGAAATTATCTATGTGGGCGGGGAGTGGGGAGTAGGGAGTAGGGAATTGGGAATTAGGCTTTTCGATCTGTACCGAACTTTTTCAGAAATCAAACATTAGTCCTATAGATATTAATTGGCACTACATAGAAAAACCTTCTCTTTTTGATCAGTACTTTTTGCAGTCAGGAGTAATTTTAATGAACAGCTGCGTTTTGATGGCAGAAATTATCAACGAACCGCAACTCCGTTATACAGCCGATAATCTGGGAGTCACGGAAATGCTAGTGCAGTTTCCTAATTCCCAGAAACCAGAAGATCCGCCAGCTACGTTGAAAGTTGTCGGCTGGGGGAATTTAGCGACAGAAATTCAGCAAAACTATCACCAAGGCGATCGCGTCATCCTGGTAGGACGTTTAAGCATGAATACTGTTGATCGTCAAGAAGGTTTTAAAGAAAAACGCGCTGAATTGACAGTACAACAAATTCAACCTGTTGGAGGTAGTTTTAATACTGATCCATTGCCCTCAGCAACCGTAACTCCATCATTCACTGAAACTGCTCCACGACAACCAGCAGCATCTCGTCCTGCACAGAAAGACGTTCCCAGTTACGAGTCACCACGTCCAGCGCCTACCCCAGCTACAAATCCTGTTGGCGTTGCTCCCCAAGCGAAAACTTATGAACCCGTACCCCAACCCACAAATTATGAGCGAACCACTTATCCAGCAGTGAAAGAGGAAGAACCAGATCCAGATGATATTCCGTTCTAAAGTTGGTGTGTATTCAATTTGCCTACATACTTAGCAAAAAGCATTACGATTAAATAATTTCTACAAATAGCCATCCTTGAGGATGTGCTATTTTTTTGTCTGCGTTGACGCTTTACGTCTTGTCGTGAGACATTGCTTAGTTTAGGTATCGAGCAGTTAGGGATAGAGAATTTTCTATCTAAATCCCAAGCTTCAGCCTCCATTTCACAATTTAATAAACTTCATCATGGCTGCCAACATCAATCAATAAAATAACCATTTCTAACAACTTATCATCCTCAGAGAAATTAAAGATAATTCTACAATCATAAGCAACAGAACAAGACCACAAACCCGCTAAATTTCCTGTTAACTTATAAGACTTCAAAGACGGTGTAAATGGATCATCTGCCAAAAGCCTTAATACATTAAAAATTTGATTCTTTAATTGCGGATTTTTCTTTGTAATCTTCTTAAAAGAGCGTTTAAATCCACTACTCCAGACAACTTCCATCATCATCTCCGAGTAAATCAGCGATCAAATCATCAACGCTTCCCCTATGAGCTGTCCCATCCTTAAAAGCCTGCATTACTTCCTGAGCATTAGCCAAAATTTCAACCCGCCGATTCTCAATTCGTTGCTGGCGAAGAAACTCAAATAAATACTCTCGATCTTCTGTGGGCAAACTTTCAATAGAATTAATAATTTCTTGTAAAGTCATCATAGAACCTCCTAATCAAGTAAATCCTACCTTTACTAACTCTATTTTAATCTCTAAATCTAAAGCCTCAGCTTCTTATATTTGGGCAGTTTCCGCAAAAATATGATAAGGTACTGGGCGCAGTGGCGGCAAATCTTTCTGGAGGGCAGAAGCAATCACAAAAATAAGAACAACCACTGCAAAAACATAACTCAGCATTGCAGACTGCCGATTGCTCCTTAACCAATTTACGGATTTGCTCTTTTGACTGTTTTATTCATGGTGGCAAGTTTCTGTGGTTAATGCTGTTATGTAAAGACTGGAACCTGAAAAGCGAGGAAACCATGAGCCGCTCGCAATTTGCAGAGATCACAAGCAGTTCTATATCGCAAATGCATGTATATTATGGAAGTATGCGATGTCAGAAAAATTGCCAAAGACTGTAAAAAGCAAATTTACCGACACATACATCAAAACTATTGTTAAAATCAAATAATTTTAAGTTAATATTTCTACCTAACTCCTATGAGAGAAACTGTCCTAGAGGTTCGCAATCTCCAAGTTGAATTTCCCGGTGATGGCAATACTGTCAGAGCTTTGGATGGTATTTCCTTTGGGTTGCATCGAGGTGAAACTCTAGGAATAGTAGGAGAATCGGGGAGTGGTAAATCAGTGACAGCTCTAGCTGTGATGGGTTTGTTGCAAAGTCCCGGTATAGTGACTGGCGGTGAAATCTGGTTTCGTCCCCAGGAGAATGTCAATGCCATCGATTTGGTAACATTGCCTCCTGAGCAAATGCAGTTACACCGGGGTGGCGACATCGCCATGATTTTTCAAGAACCGATGAGTTCGCTTAATCCAGTTTATAATATCGGGTTTCAGCTAACAGAAGCGATTATGCGGCATCAAAATGTGTCAGCAGCCCAAGCACGACAAATTGCGATCGCAGGTCTACAAGAGGTTAAACTTCTACCTAGCGATGAGGAGATCCAGCAGCAGTATATCAAAACTTCATCGAAACCAGAACCATCAAAGTTGTCACAGTTGCTTAAAGAACACAAAGAAGCCATGCTAGAACGCTACCCTCATGAACTTTCTGGGGGTCAGTTGCAACGGGTAATGATTGCAATGGCAATTTCTTGCAACCCATTAATCTTAATTGCCGATGAACCAACCACAGCTTTGGATGTGACAGTGCAAGCTACAATTTTGGACTTGTTGCGAGAATTGCAGCAAAGCCGTGACATGGCAATGATTTTCATCACCCACGACTTGGGGCTAATTTCAGAAATTGCTGACCAAGTAGCGGTGATGTATAAAGGTAAGGTTGTCGAATCTGGTACTTCCGAGCAAATTTTCAGCAGTCCCCAGCATCCATATACTAAAGGTTTGATAGCTTGTCGCCCCACACTTAACCGCCGTCCCCAAAAATTACTTACCGTTTCTGATTACATGAGTGCAGAAGAGACAGCAACTGGACAAGTAGTAATTCAGCCGAAAGAACCTGCACAACCCACAGAAGTCACCACTGAAGAGATTGCTGCAAGATTGGCAAACTTCAATCACAAGGAACCCTTACTGCAAATCCGTAACCTGAAAGTTGGTTTTCCAGTGCGCGGGGTGTTCGGTGGGACAAAACGCTACAATATGGCGGTTAATGGCGTTTCTTTTGATGTCAAACCAGGAGAAACACTAGGTTTAGTGGGAGAATCTGGTTGCGGTAAAACCACCCTTGGCAGAACCTTGCTGCGATTAATTGAACCAATGAGTGGTCAGATTATCTTTGAGAAACAAGATATTACTAGCCTCAAAGGAGAACGGTTGCAAAAATTGCGGCGGGAAATGCAAATAGTTTTCCAAAATCCTTTTAGTTCCCTCGACCCACGGATGAAGGTTGGGGATGCGGTGATGGAACCATTGTTAATTCACGCCGTGGGTAAGACAAAGCAACAACGACGCCAACGAGTAGTCGAACTCTTAGAACGGGTGGGGTTGAGTGCAGATGCAATTAACCGCTATCCTCATCAGTTTTCTGGCGGTCAACGCCAACGGATTTGTATAGCTCGTTCTTTGGCGTTAAATCCTAAGTTTATCATCTGCGATGAGTCAGTTTCAGCACTGGATGTTTCAGTACAGGCGCAGGTATTAAATCTTCTCAAAGAATTACAGTCAGATTTTCAGCTTACTTATATCTTTATTTCTCACGATTTAAGTGTAGTGAAATTTATGAGCGATCGCATTTTAGTTATGAATCGCGGTCAAATTGTTGAAGAAGGCACAGCCGAAAGCATTTACCAAAAACCTAAAGAGGAATACACGCAAAAATTAATTGCTGCGATTCCTACTGGTAGTGCTGAACGGGTGCGAAGTCGGCATCTGAAGGCTTTATAGAAAGGGCGGCTATAAACCGCGTTTACACGAGACTTTACCCACCTCCGTGGGTTATAAAATTCTTTTTAACAGATATTTGTGCAAACAAAGTTAATTACATCTGCAAGTCCTGACTGAGTTTTTAAATTAGTAAAAATAAAAGGTTTATCACCGCGCATTTTTTTAGCGTCTCGTTCCATCACACTTAAATCTGCACCAACATAAGGTGCTAAGTCAGTTTTATTAATCACCAACAAATCAGATTTAGTAATACCAGGGCCACCCTTGCGGGGAATTTTATCACCAGCCGCAACATCAATGACGTAAATCGTTAAATCCACCAATTCGGGACTAAAGGTAGCAGCTAAATTATCACCGCCACTTTCCAAAAATACCAAATCCAAATCGATAAAACGTTCCTCTAACTGTTCAATTGCCGCCAAATTCATCGAAGCATCTTCGCGGATGGCAGTATGGGGACAACCGCCAGTCTCTACACCCAAAATGCGATCGCTTGCCAACGCCTGAGAACGCACTAAAAACTGAGCATCCTCCTGAGTGTAAATGTCATTCGTCACCACTGCAATCTGATACTGCTCGCGCAATCCTTTGCACAAAGCATCCACCAAAGCCGTTTTCCCCGACCCCACTGGCCCAGCAACCCCTACTCGAAATGCATTCATTGTCATTTGTTATTTGTCCTTGATACAGTTTCTCCAGGTAAGCAGAGAAATTTTCGGCTTGTTTGAGATTACAGTCAGTAAACACTTTTGACTAATGACGGTCTACACGGAAAATAGTGCAATATATAGGCGCGTTAGCTTAGTTTTACGGTGAGTCCTCGTGTTTCATTGCTCAGAAGGCGGAATAATCTCGATGCCGTACTTAGGTGAAGTGGTGAGGATTTTATCTAAGTCTTCAGAACTTAATGGTGGGGCAGATGTAATTTGACCATTCACCGCCTTTCCAACTTCGGCAATAAATTTTTCAAATCCAGCAGGTGTCACCCAAACCAACAGTTTGGCAGGTACAGAGGTCGTATTAGTAAATCGATGAAGCTGACCTTTGGGTGAATAGAGAAAGGTTCCGGCTGTTGCAACAAGGGTGCGATCGTCAAGCTGGAATTCAATCTCTCCGTCTTGAACATAGAATGATTCATTTTCTCGGCTGTGCCGATGGGGAGGAGCACCACCTTGAGGTGCAACAATTACCTCACAAAGTGCGTAAGCTTCTCCTGTCTCCTCACCAATTGCTTTGAAGGTATAAAGGTCTTGGCCAAAGTAGTAAGAACGTCCTTCATCTGCTTGAACAACAAGTCCGTTTTGATTAATTGTCATTGCAATTACTCTCCTTTTTTAGTTGGGTTTTGTGCCTAAAGCTCGTTTACACAAACTCTATATTTAACTCCATTTACTTACTTACTCCTGGAAATAGTAGCGCCAACTTTGGGATGGACATTGTAATGAGATATGTGTAAAAATCTGCAAGATGATCTGAAAACCTCTGTGCTGTCTGGATTTTTATCCCACTACATCGTGCTGCTAAAAAGCCAAATGTAATCAGGAGTAAAACCAAAATTTAGTTCTCATTGGTTTATATTGTACCCTTGCCCCATCAACAACAATAGGAACTTTTCTGAGTATTCTAGTTCCTCAAAATGCAACCATTCAAGCTGGGTCATAAAAAGTTACTTATTTGCTAAAACAGCAAGTAGGCGTTAGTCAAAAGTAGTGGTTTTTGCTATGCGTTGAAAAAGTTTTATCCCAAGGGATGCTTCTAGCTGCTGAATTTGCTCCTCTTAGGGCGGTTTAGCGATGTTAAGTCGCTCTGCGGCTCTACATGCAGTTCCTCAGCTACAGCAACGAAGTAGCGCAGGTGTCGCAGTGTCATAGTTTTGATATTTTATAAGTCTTAAATATTCATGAATATATATTGGACATGTCAAAAATTACTACATATCATACTCATACATGCAAATTAGAGGATGATATAACTATGTCGGAGAATTTAAGAAGCCAAATTGTGACGCAAGGGGTGCAGCGATCGCCAAATCG